>NZ_JBLVPI010000019.1:0-92465 GCF_048284325.1 Flavobacterium esculini
GTGATTGACGATTTTTTAAAACTTCATTTACACAGCGAAGTTTAAATTCATAATTGTAACTGACTTTTCTTTCCATAAAAATACCCCCAGATAATGTCTAATTATTTGGGGGCAGTTGATTTTCAGGCAGCTTTTCTTTAATTTAAAATCATTCTTCCTAATTTGTCCTCAGACTTTCTTGAAGCATAAATTAAAAATTCTTTTTCATTTTTCCGATAGAAAATTCCAGGCCTCATAACCAATTCATTTTTTATGGCTTCTTCCGGATCCTTCCTTGTTATTAGCCCTTTATCATCAAAAACAAAAAGTGTTGGTACTGAGTTATTATAATTTCCTAATGATTTGATTTCTTCGATATCAGTAATTCCTTTATTTTTTTTATTATCGTTAAAAATAATATTCAATTGCCCATCTTTATAAATTGGAATTCCACTTAAATATTCAGGCCCTTTTCCCATAACAGTTAATGGAATAGAAACACCCGCGCTTACATTAAAATTCCCGTTTCCACCAGTCCCAAAAAAGCCTAAAGACAATACTGTAACTGCTGCTGACTGATCTTTTGCAACCACATTACTCCAATCTAGAGATCCATCAGGTTTTAGACATGTCACAATCATTTCGTTGGTAACATAAGTAATTGGAGTAAAGCCTAATGGACCGAAACCTTGCGTTTGCCCCACAATAACCATTCTATATTCCGATAAAACAATGAGTCCACCGTCATTTTTTTCGATTATCGAATGAATCTCGTACAAAGGCTTAACATCTTTCCCTTTTTTAGCTCTTCGCTCTCCAAGCAATTTAACTTTGGTTTCATAGTCAAATTCATTGAATTTAAGATTATCATTTACATTAGTCGCCAAATTTATAGTAGCATTATATACCCCTTTCAACTCTTTATTCGCTTTACCATTCTCTCTAACACTGGAATAAAATCCAACTATTTGCAATGTGTTTTTATTGGTTGACAACATTTTACAATTGATGATTTCCTTGTCCTTTACATCAATATTTACAACCTCTTTCTTATATTTATTTTGATTTTTAAAAATATGAAGTTCAAATTTTTCAATCTTTTCTTTCTTTTTGTTGTCTCTATATCCTTCATTAACGATCAAAAACACATCATTTTTAAAATTTACATCAAAATCAGAAATTGTAAACTGGTAATCTTTTTTGGAATCATCATAAGACACTTTATTTTCTGTAGCAAAATTTACATTTAAAGAATCGTCAAACAATTTAATTTCATATTTCATCGCATCCTCCTTTTCGAATAATGCAGTATGCATAACCAATAATTTATTTTCATCTGGAGATTGTTTAAAATAGAAACCACCTCTGTCTGAACTTTTTGCCACCTGAGATTCAAACATAGTTACCATTTTACTACTCAAAACACCATCTTCAGAAAACTCAATTCCGACCAGATTGAAAATTTTTTCTTTTCGTTGATAAACACTTCCAATAACATATACCCTATTATTTAAAATTGTTATTTCCTCAAAACCTATTTCTTTATCATCTATTTCAGGTAAAACTATTGGCTTATTAGATAACAACTTCATTTCCTTTGATGAAAAAATTTTCAAGAAATAGTCTTTTTTCCCTTTCAAACCTAAAGCGTAAATCTTGTTATTGGCTTCACCAATAATTTTAATAATCTTCCCCTTTTCCTCAGTGATTTCCTCTCCATAAGAAACCCCAATGTTTTCAATTTTGTATTGAGAATAGCCAGTTAGGCAAAACATAAAAAATGCAAAAAAAAGTAGTAATTGTTTTTTCATAAAATTAAAAGTTAGATTGTTAAAATTTCACACAATACTACAAAAAAACCTACAAATAAATTGTAGGTTTTAATAAAAAAATTATTTTATTTAGTCAATTAAGAGTTTAATATTTTTTCTTGGTGACCAATACTTTCTTGGTGAATGTTTTTGAATAATTTAACTATAAATTCTTCTGTCAATCCTTTTTTTCCACCTTCCAAAATCATTTTCTCTTGGATTTCATTCCAACGATTGTTTTGCAATACTGCAACGTTAGCGTCTTTTTTCACTTGACCAATTTCGTCAGCAACTTTCATACGTTTTCCTAACAATTCCAATAAATTAGCATCCAAAACATCGATATTAGCTCTCAATTTTGTCATTTTATTGGTAAATTCATCCGATGCATCATCATGCTTTCTCACTTTCAAATCTTTGAAAATTTGTTTCAAAGCGTCTGGTGTCACTTGTTGCGCAGCATCACTCCAAGCATTGTCTGGATCAGTATGCGTTTCGATAATCATACCGTCATAATTCAAGTCCAATGCTTCTTGAGTCACTTCAAGAATCATCTCACGGTTTCCTGTAATATGAGATGGATCAATGATTAATGGCAAATCAGGGAATTTGCTTTGCAATTCAATAGCAATCTGCCATTCTGGAATGTTTCTGTATTTTGTTTTTTCGTATGTAGAAAAACCTCTATGAATAACTCCTAAATTCTTGATTCCGGCAGCATATAAACGCTCTACTCCACCTAGCCATAAAGCCATATCTGGATTTACAGGATTTTTAATCAATACAATTTTATCAGTACCTTTCAATGTATCAGCAATCTCTTGAACCGCAAATGGATTTGCAGTTGTACGAGCACCAACCCATAATACATCAATATCATGTTCCAAAGCCAATTTACAATGCGCTGCAGTTGCAACTTCAGTTCCCATAAGTAAACCCGTTTCCGCTTTTGCTTTTTGCAACCATTTCAATCCTATTTCCCCTACACCTTCAAATCCTCCCGGACGCGTTCTTGGTTTCCAAATTCCTGCTCTAAAAACACTCACATCTGAATCTTTCAATTCATGTGCAATTTTCAATACTTGTTCTTCTGTTTCAGCACTACAAGGTCCTGCGATCACAAATGGATGAGTCAAATTGAATTCATTCAACCAATTTCTCATTTCTTTCTTGTTTTCCATCTTTTCTAATTTTTTCCCCACCCCAGCCCTCCCCTAAGGAGAGGGAGCCGTAAATGGATGATTGTTGTTAATGTTTATTAATTATTTTATTCTGTGTTGTTCTCTTTAACTGTAACCTGCTCCCTAAGTTTCAGGATAAATGCTGATTACTTTTTTACATTTATTCCGTTTAATATTTCTTTTATTTTATTCACACTTTGCATTTCATTGTAAATCGCATCGTAATCTTCTTTTTCTAATAATTCCTTAAACTTTGATAAATTAGAAATGTATTCGTCCAATGTTTTTACTACTTGCTTCCTGTTTTGTTTAAAAATAGGCGTCCACATTGCTGGTGAACTTTTGGCCAAACGAACGGTGCTTTCAAAACCAGAACCGGCCATATCAAAAATATCTTGTTCGTCTTTCTCCTTATTGATTACCGTTTTCCCTAGCATAAATGCACTGATATGCGATAAATGCGACACATAAGCAATGTGTTTGTCATGCGATTTCGGATCCATATAACGAATTCTCATTCCCATAGCAGTAAAAAGTTGCAATGCTTTTTCCTGTAATTTGAAAGTCGTTTTCTCCACCTCACAAATAATATTCGTTTTCCCTTGAAACAATCCTTTTATCGCTGCCGAAGGTCCTGAAAACTCCGTTCCTGCAATAGGATGTGTTGCTATAAAATTTCTTCTCTTAGGATGATTTGCAACCGCTTCGCAAATAGGTGTTTTTGTCGAACCCACTTCAAAGACAATCGTAGCATCACCAATAACATCCAACACTTTTGGCAAAACAGTCAATGCAACATCAACCGGAACAGAAACGATTACAAAATCTGCATCTTTTAACTCATCAAAAGTCGCACCAGCATCAACAACTCCTAAAGCAATGGCTTCCGCCAAATGACTTTCGTTATTATCAATCCCATAAATTTTGGCTTCCGGATGCAAAGTCTTGATGTCCAACACCATCGAACCACCAATCAATCCTATTCCTATTACGTATACTTTCATTTCTTATTTTTTTGTAGCTAATCCTGCTATTCGTTTCAATCTTTCTAGTCCTGAACTTGTTTCAGGATCCTGAAACAAGTTCAGGACTAGAAAGGATTTCCACTGCTATCAGGGCTAAGGCATCTCGTTTTTTAGAACTTTTTGATTTTCTTTAAACGTATCTATTTTTTCAAAACCTATAGTTAGACGCGATAAATCGCCTCTCTACGTTACGCAAATCTGTCAATCGCTTCTTGTACTTTTTCTTCTTTTACACAAAGGGCAAATCGGATGTATCCTTCTCCATTAGAACCAAAAATTGTTCCCGGAGTAATGAAAATAGATTTGTCATATAAAATTTCATCAATAAATTTCTCTGCCGATGTAATTCCGTCAGGCAATTTTGCCCAAACAAATAATCCAACTCCTTCTTTGTATACTTTACATCCTAATTTCTCAGCCAGTTGTTCGGTAAGAATTCTGCGTTTTCTATAAATCGCATTCATCGATTCAAACCAAGTCTTGTCACTTTTCAAAGCTTCAATAGCTCCTTTTTGAATCCCGTAAAACATACCGCTATCCATGTTGCTTTTTACTTTTAGTACGGCATCAATACAAGCTGCATTTCCTAAAACCATTCCAACTCTCCAGCCCGCCATATTGAAAGTCTTACTCAAAGAATTCAATTCTAATGCCACGTCTTTTGCGCCTTCTACTTGCAACAAACTCATTGGATTGTCATTCAAAACAAAACTATACGGATTGTCGTTGACTAATAATATCTGATGTTTTTTGGCGAAAGCCACCAATTTTTCAAACAACTGTAAACTTCCTCTTGCTCCTGTTGGCATGTGCGGATAACCAATCCACATGATTTTCACTTTCGATAAATCCAATTTTTCCAAAGCTTCAAAATCAGGCTCCCAGTTATTTACTTCTTTTAAGTCATAATAAGCGGGTATAGCCCCTACTAAATTCGTCACCGAAGTATACGTTGGATATCCAGGATTTGGAATCAGCACCTGATCTCCTTCATTCAAGAAAGCCAGTGAAATATGCATAATCCCTTCTTTCGAACCCATCAAAGGCAAAATTTCCGTATTCGGATTCAACGCTACCTGAAAGTTGTTCTGATAAAAATCAGCCATTCCATTTCTCAGTTCCGGCAACCCTTGATAACTTTGGTATTGATGGGCACTTTCTTCTTGCATTGCCAAAACTACCGCATCAACAACTGCTTGCGAAGGCTGTAAATCTGGACTTCCAATTCCCATATTGATTATCGGTTTCCCTTCGGATGCCAGTTGCCTTACTTCTCTCAATTTTGAGGAGAAATAATATTCTTCAATTATATCCAGACGTTTTGCTGTAGTAATCATGGTTTTGTATTTTTATATTCGCCTAAAACTTTAAAGTATTCTGCCATAATGGTCAATAACGCTTTTGCCTTAGCATAATCTTCGTATTTTTCGAAAGTAACATCCACAAAAAAGGAATATTTCCAAGGAGTTTCAATTTTTGGTAACGATTGTATTTTAGTTAAATTCAATTTACAATCACTCATTACATTCAAAACCGCTGCTAAACTCCCGCGTTTGTGATCCAATTCAAATTTGATAGAAGCTCTGTTTATTTCGTTTTCTTCAACAAATGAATTCTCCTTTTTAATAATAACAAATCGCGTCATGTTATTATTTATAGTCTGAATTTCTGGAGCCAAAATTTCTAATTCATACATTTCAGAAGCTGTTTTACTCGCAATTGCCGCAATCCCTTTCAACTGATTTTGGTGTATTCTTCTGGCCGTTTCAGCCGTATCTTTATCTTCAACTAATTTTATGTTTGGATATTTTTTCAAAAATTCCATACACTGTAACAATGCCATTGGATGAGAATGTACTTCCTGAATATCTTCAATTTTTTGACCTTTCAACGCCATTAAATTTTGATGAATATCCAAATAATGCTCTCCTATGATGTGCAAATTATTTTTGTCAATCAAGGCATAATTCGGAATAATTGGTCCCGCAATAGAATTCTCTATAGCCATAACTGCCTGGTCTGATTTCCCAGACAATAAACTATCCACCAATTCTTCAAAAGACAAACACTCATCTACTTCAACATTCTGATAGTAATAATCTTGTGCCACCTGATGATGGAAAGAGCCTTTTATACCTTGTATTGCAATCTTAGTTCTCATTCTAAGTTATTATTTATTTTATTTGAAATGAAATTTACAAAAATCATGGTTTGTGTTCCATCAATTTCACATCATGCTTATTTCATATATACTCAAAAAAAAATCCTGATTTTCATCAGGATTGTATATTAGTTTTATTTGTTTGTTGTTTTTCAAATAACCATAGCACAATCCCTTACTTCCTAAAGAAGAAATAATAAGTGTTGCTAAAGTAAAAACGGTTATTAGACATTGTATTCTCTGTTTTTTAATAATTTCTATGCAAATGTATGACTTATTTCAAGTCAACCAAAAAAAATATTTAATTTTATGTAACAAAAAAAGAATTCTTTGTTAAACCTGCTTTATATTACAAAATACATAAAAAACACACTCTCAAACTATTAATTATTACCGATTTCAAAATGCAGCCGTACGCAATACCAATGCAAAAAACAATTTATGCAGCTAAATTTACCGAAAGCCATTTTTTCCCCTCCGCAATTCGGGTTATTAACATCGCCGAAACTAAATCGCCATTAGCATTCAATAAAGTTGCCATAGGATCTACCAAGGTCCCCACAATCATCGCCGCCGGTAGAGCCTGCTCCATTGGAAATCCATAAACGGTTATCGCCAGAATTTCTCCTATATAACCACCATTCGGAATTCCGCCTTCGACAACTGAAACAATTACCGTAATCCCAATAGCGGTAAGCAAGGTATATGGATCCGTAAAATCTTTACCAAACATGGCAAAAACAACAGCGATTTTTATAATAGATGACATACTCGAACCATCTTTATGCAAAGGCGCGCCCAATGGAATGACTACATTTCTTATATGACTAGGAATATTCATGCGTTCCGCTCCCTCCAGATTGGCAGGAATTGTCGCAATACTGCTGCAAGTTCCTAATGCAGTTAATGATGGAGTGATGTTATTTTTCCAAAACACATTCAATCCTTTTCTTCCTCCAGCAATAAAAGCATACAAACTAAAAAATACGACAAAGTAAAAAGCACAAACTGCATAATAAAGACCTAAAGGTTTTGCATATGCACCAAATAATTGTGGTCCAAAAATCCCAACTTGATACGCAAAATAAGCACCCAAACCTATTGGGGCCGTTTTCATAATCATATGTAACAATTGTTTCATCACTTCGTTACCTGAATTCAAGAACCGACAAAAATCTTTCCCTTTTTCACCTGAATGTAAACTGGCAAATCCTATTAAAAAAGAAAATATAATAAGTGCTAACATATTCTTACGAGATAACAATTCGAAGAAATCATTAGCGGTAAGCAATTGCGTAATTTGAGAACCTGCAGAACTTGCTTGAATAGATTCTAATGGAATTTTTGAAATAATAATATCTTGCTGAATTGGAAACAGCAATACACCAAAAATCATCAAAATAGCTGATATCAATACGGTGCTTAAAAACACCCCAATTACAATTACAAATAATTTTCCTAGTTTCTCTGACTTTTCTAAACTGGCTATCGAGGATGCAATCGTAAAAAAAATCAATGGAATGATTGCAGTAAACAATAAATTCAGAAATATATCGCCCAAAGGTTTAATAGCTTCTACCCCTTTTCCAAAAACTAAACCCAATATACTCCCTACCAGAATTCCTCCAAGTAGCAATAAAATACTTTTGTAGTTTTTCAAAAAACTGCCTGATTGTGTATTTTTTAAATTCATATCTATATAGTATATGGTAAATATATAAATCTAAAAGAGAATATCGTCCTGCTTAGTAAACTTTGATAAAGGTCTTTTCACTTATTGAGCTACAAAAAACAATAAATCAATGATTATTCTGTTTACTTTTGCAACAAATAAAATTCCATGTCGATAGAAGTAACTAATATATCTAAAAGTTATGGTGCACAAAAAGCGCTGGATAACATTTCATTTTCTGTAAATAAAGGAGAAATCGTTGGTTTTTTAGGTCCAAATGGAGCCGGAAAATCGACCTTGATGAAAATATTGACAACGTACATCAATGCCGATGACGGCTCAGCATTAGTAAATGGGCATGATGTAAACGCCCAACAAAAAGCAGTGCAACTTTCTATTGGCTATTTACCGGAACATAATCCATTGTATTTGGATTTGTATGTGAGGGAATATTTGGCTTTTAATGCCGATGTTTATAAAGTGGCTAAATCTCGAATCGAAGAAGTAATTCAACTGACCGGTTTAAGTTCTGAAAGTCATAAAAAGATAGGTCAATTATCTAAAGGATACCGCCAACGTGTAGGCCTTGCCAATGCTTTATTGCACAATCCCGATGTTTTGATTTTGGATGAACCAACAACGGGTTTAGACCCAAACCAATTAATCGAAATACGTAACGTTATTAAAAACGTAGGAAAAGACAAAACCGTTTTTCTATCTACGCACATTATGCAAGAAGTAGAAGCCATTTGCGACCGCGTGATCATTATCAATAATGGCAAAATCGTTGCCGATAAAAAACTGGACAACTTAATTTCTGAAGATAAGGAACAAGTGATTGAAGTGGAATTTGATTATAAAATAGAAGAACAAGCCATTGCTAAAATCGAAAACCTTACTTCCTATAAAAATACCCACGACATGATCTGGGAATTAACCTTTACAACCGATAAAGACATGCGCCCGGCCGTTTTTGATTTTGCGAATGCAAATGGCTTGAAAACCTTGCAACTCAACCAAAAAAATAAAAATCTAGAAGCCGTTTTTAGGGAGATTACGAAATAAGTGGTCAGTTTTTAGTTTTTGTAGATAAAAAAAGCTCGCTTAAACCAATTTTAAACGAGCTTTTTTTATGAAATATGATTGGAAATTAAAAAACCTTACTCGCTATTTGTCGGATATTTTCTGATTTCCCCATAGAATAATAATGCAACACCGGAACTCCGGCCGCTTTCAATTCTAATGATTGTTGAATCGCCCATTCGATTCCTACTTGTCTGATGTCAGCATTATTTTTACATTGATCAACCGCATGAATCAAATCTTCCGGTAAGTCGATTCTAAAAATTTGTGGCAATACTTGTAAGTGTCTTTCCACAGCAATAGGTTTGATACCCGGAATAATAGGAACAGTAATTCCCATTTCTCTGGCTTTGGCAACAAATTCAAAATATTTTGCATTGTCAAAAAACATTTGGGTTACTACATAATCAGCCCCTGCTTCTACCTTTTCTTTCAGTCTTTTTAAATCTGAAATTAAGGAAGGAGATTCCAAATGTTTTTCAGGATAACCTGCCACTCCGATACAAAAATTAGCTTTGTTGTCAATATCCATCACATCATGCAAGTACTTTCCGCAATTCAATTCGTTGATTTGTTTGACCAAATCTACGGCGAAATTATTCCCTCCTTCTTTCGGAACAAAAGACTGCTCGTGTTTCATCGCATCACCACGCAATGCCATCACATTATCAATTCCCAGATAATGACAATCCACTAACATATACTCGGTTTCTTCTTTGGTAAAGCCACCGCAAAGTAAGTGAGGAACAGTATCTACAGTATATTTGTGTTTTATGGAAGCACAAATACCAAGAGTTCCAGGTCGCATTCTGGTTAGCTTTTTGTCTAATAAACCGTTGCCTTTATCTATGTAAATATACTCTTCGCGAGAAGTGGTTACGTCTATAAAAGGCGGTTTGAACTCCATCAACGGATCAATATTATCGTATAATTCCTGAATGCTTTTGCCTTTTTGAGGCGGAATAATCTCAAACGAGAATAAGGTGCTACCTTTTGCGTCTTCTATATGTTGTGTTACTTTCATTTTTTTTAGTTTGAAGTTTAAGGTTTAAGGTTTAAGGTTCTCTCGAACAACTTTAAACTTTAAACTTTAAACAAAATTTCAACTTTAAACTATTTTCTAATCTGCTATATTTGGATTCAACCACTTCATGGCTACTTCTGTCGAAACGCTTCTACGTTTGGCATAATCAATAACTTGGTCGTCTTTTATTTTTCCAAGTCCGAAGTACTTACTTTCCGGGTTTCCAAAATAGTATCCTGAAACCGATGAAGCCGGCCACATCGCCATACTTTCAGTTAAAGTCACTCCTATTTCTTTTTCTACATTTAGTAATTTCCAAATCGTAGGTTTTTCTAAATGGTCAGGACAAGCTGGATACCCCGGTGCCGGACGAATTCCTTTATAATCTTCGGCAATCATTGCCTCTGTACTCAAAGCTTCATCGGATGAATAACCCCAAATTTCTTTCCGGATTTTTTCGTGCAAATATTCGGCGAAAGCTTCTGCAAAACGATCCGCCAATGCTTTCACCATAATTGAATTGTAATCGTCTAAATCTCTTTCGAATTCAGCCGCCCATTCATCGACACCAAAACCGGTGGTTACACAAAATGCTCCCATATAATCCGTTTTACCGCTGTCTTTCGGAGCAATAAAATCAGATAAGGCGATATTTGGAGCTCCTTTTGTTTTTTGTGATTGCTGACGTAAAGTCAAGAATGTCTGCAACGGTTTTCCGTTTTCATCACTCAATTCAATATCATCATCGTTCACTTGATTGGCAGGGAAAATTCCGTAAATTCCTTTAGCGGTTAGTTTCTTTTCTCTCAAAATGACTTCCAACATTTCTTGTGCATCTGCAAAAACAGACGTTGCTTGTTCTCCTACTACCTCGTCCGTTAAAATCGCCGGATATTTTCCGAACAATTCCCATGTTCTAAAAAATGGAGTCCAGTCAATATACGGAACCAAAACATCTAAATCGACTTCGATAGTTTGCTCTCCAATTACATTTGGTTTTACAGGAGTAAAATTCTCCCAATCCAACTGCAATTTATTTTTACGTGCTTGCTCAATGGTTAGGAAATTTTTATCACGCGAACGATTTAAAAATGTTTCTCTAAACGCATCATATTCGGCTCTAATGTCGCTTGCGTATATCTTTCTATCCTTATTCAATAAACTCCCCGCCACTGTCACCGCTCTCGAAGCATCGTTTACGTGAATTACCGTTTCTCTATATTGAGGTGCAATTTTCACGGCTGTATGGGCTCTGGAAGTCGTTGCTCCACCAATCATTACCGGGATTTTCATCCCTCTTTTATCTAATTCTTTGGCCAGATATACCATTTCGTCCAGTGACGGCGTGATTAATCCGCTTAATCCAATAATATCTACGTTGTGCTCAATGGCAGCTGCAATAATTTTTTCAGGTGGTACCATTACGCCCAAATCTACAATCTCATAATTGTTACAAGCCAATACAACCGAAACAATATTTTTACCAATATCATGTACATCGCCTTTTACGGTTGCCATCAGGATTTTTCCATTTCCTTGCTTGTCACCCGCTTGTTTGCTAGCTTCTATGTAAGGCAACAAATAGGCTACGGCTTTTTTCATTACTCGTGCTGATTTTACTACTTGTGGCAAAAACATTTTACCGGAACCAAATAAATCACCCACAACATTCATTCCCGTCATCAAGTTAATTTCGATAACTTCAATAGGTTTTGTAGCTGCCAATCGAGCTTCTTCAACATCTAGTTCTATAAAGGCATCGACCCCTTTTACAAGTGAGTGTGTAATTCGTTCTTGAACGGTTCCCGAACGCCATTCTTGAACCGCTTTTTCATTACTCTTTACATCTCCTTTTACATTCTCTGCAAAATCCAATAATCTTTCGGTCGCATCATCACGACGGTTTAGAATTACATCTTCAACGTGTTCTAATAAATCCTTTGGAATTTCGTCATAAATGGAAAGCATCTCTGGGTTTACAATTCCCATCGTCATACCATGCTGAATCGCATGATATAAAAATACCGAGTGCATCGCTTCCCGAACCGTATCATTTCCTCTAAACGAAAACGAAACATTACTCACACCACCACTAATGTGTGCGTGTGGCAAATTTTCTCGAACCCATTTGGTTCCTCTAAAGAAATCCAATGCATTCAGGCGGTGTTCTTCCATTCCTGTCGCAACTGGAAATATATTCAAATCGAAAATAATATCCTGCGGAGGAAAACCAACTTTATTCACTAATATATCATACGAACGTTGGCAAATTTCTACCCGGCGTTCGTAATTATCAGCTTGTCCAGTTTCATCAAAAGCCATAATAATTGCTGCAGCGCCGTAGCGCTTAATCAATTTGGCGTGATGAATAAATTGTTCTTCGCCTTCCTTCAAAGAAATAGAATTCACGACACTTTTACCTTGAACTACTTTCAGACCCGCCTCGATAATATCCCATTTCGAGCTATCAATCATGATTGGAACTCTAGAAATATCAGGTTCGGCTGCGATTAAATTTAGGAATTTTGTCATGGCATATTCACCATCAAGCATTCCTTCATCCATATTAATATCGATGATTTGCGCGCCACCTTCCACTTGTTCTTTAGCAATACTGAGTGCTTCTTCGTATTTCTCTTCCTTAATTAATCGAAGGAATTTTCTAGAACCTGTAACATTGGTTCGTTCACCAATATTTACAAAAACGCTTTGTGGTGTAATAATTAAAGGTTCTAATCCCGACAATACAAGGTTTCTTCTCTTTTCTGCGTGTGCCATTTTGTTTTATTTAATCCTTGCACCGTTTCAAAAACCGTGTAAGTCTAGCTTTTTTTATTTATTTCTACCTTTTTTAAAAACGTGTAGTTCGTTTTGTTTCTTTTTATTTTGGGCGTGACCCAAGGGTCGGGCTATCCGTTACAAGTCCTCGACTAATTTCGCTTTCGCTTCATTTGTCTGTGGGCTTTTCACTGCTATCCCTCACGCGGATATTTGACACTAACATCATCTATCATCAACAGAATATCCTCGTAATCCTATTTCCTTTTCATTCAACGGGAACAAATTCCGTTATCATTACCACATATATACAACGGAATAAATTCCGTTGCTACAAAATATATCGTTCGTACCGAACTCGTACTTCGCTAGGGCGAGCATCCCGCTCGTGCCTATTCTAAATTATAATTCTATTGTTCAAAATATTCTTGACCTGCCTTTGTTTGTGGGCACGAGCGGGATGCTCGCGCTAGCAGGGGTTTAGTTAGACGCGATAAATCGCGTCTCTACGTTTTACATTGTTGCTGTTGATACTCTAGGCTTATAATCCTTTGCGATATCAGCAATCAACTTGATATGTTCTGGGGTTGTTCCGCAACAGCCGCCTATGATATTTACTAAATTATCGTCTAAATATTCTTTGATGAAGGCTTGCATTTGTTCAGGTGTTTCATCGTACTCTCCAAAAGCATTTGGCAATCCTGCATTAGGATGTGCCGATACATTGAATGAAGTATTATGTGCCAAGGTTTGTAGATACGGTTTAAGTAAATCGGCACCCAAGGCGCAATTGAATCCTACACTCAACAATGGAATGTGCGAAACTGAAACCAAAAAAGCCTCCACGGTCTGACCTGAAAGCGTTCTTCCTGATGCATCGGTAATTGTTCCGGAAACCATGATTGGAATGTCGATATTGCGTTCGTCTTTGACTTCTTCAATGGCGAAAAGTGCGGCTTTAGCATTTAACGTATCGAAAATAGTTTCCACCAAAAGCAAATCACTTCCTCCGTCAATCAAGGCTTCCACTTGTTGTTTGTAGGCAATACGCAAATCATCAAAAGTTACGGCTCTATAACCTGGGTCGTTTACATCTGGCGACATGCTTGCCGTTCTGTTTGTTGGTCCTATTGAACCGGCTACAAAACGAGGTTTATCTGGATTTTTGGCTGTAAATTCATCGGCTACTTCACGCGCAATTCGTGCCGATTCATAGTTTAATTCGTAAACAATATCTTCGAGATGATAATCTGCCATTCCGATGGTGGTACTTGAAAACGTATTGGTTTCCACGATATCGGCTCCCGCTTCATAATAGGCTGCGTGAACAGCACGAATAGCTTGCGGCTGCGTGATGGACAATAAATCGTTGTTCCCTTTTAAAGAATGTGGAAAATCTTTGAAACGTTCTCCACGAAAATCTTCTTCCGAAAAATTGTAACGTTGTAACATCGTTCCCATAGCTCCATCGAGTATGAGTATGTTTTTTTTAATGGCTTCTTGAATACTTGACATTTTATTTTTTTATTGCTGTGTTTTGATGGCTGAAATAAAACCAAAAAAACACAAATTTTTACTCTTTAGCCCCGATTGCAGTGTAAATCCTTTCTAGTCCTGAACTTGTTTCAGGATCCTGAAACAAGTTCAGGACTAGAAAGATTGTAACGTAAAGCGGGAACAATGACGGCAAAAATTGCGCCAATGATTCGCTCCTGATACTGAAATAAATTCAGCAAGTAAAATCGATATGTTTGTCAAGAAAAGGTTTGAGAAATACTGTGGAAGCATTCTTGTGTTATCTATCTTAAATGCTGAATAATCCAGTATAAAGTAGAATGTAGCACCTTCTTTAAAGATAAAGGGTTGCTAAGGTTTCATCGGGTCTTTCCCTCCGCCTTTCGTGATAACTTTCAATAAAAATAGGAACACTGCAAAGTAAAGACATAGCGTTAATACTTGCAAGTATTAACGCTATATTTTTTTACTAGTTTTATACTATGGCTTTTACCACAGCTTTTGGAGCCTCTTTACGGGTTCCATCAAATCCGTCAACACCAGAAACGGTAGTGTATTTCAATACATATTTCTTACCTGGATTGATGATTTGGTAGGCTGCCTGACACATTAAAGTTGCTTCGTGAAATCCACAAAGAATCAATTTTAATTTTCCTGGATACGTGTTTACGTCCCCAATGGCAAAAATTCCAGGGATATTCGTTTGGTAATCCAATGCATTATTTACTTTAATGGCATTTTTTTCAATATCTAATCCCCAGTCTCCGATAGGACCTAATTTTGGCGTTAATCCAAAAAGAGGAATGAAATAATCCGTAGGAATGTTTCTATGCGCTCCATTTTCTTCAATATCAATTGATTCTAAATGTTCGGCTCCGTTCAAACCAATTACTTCTGCTGGCGTGATCATTCTTATTTTCCCTAAATCTTTCAATTCTTGTACTTTTTCAACAGAATCTAAAGCTCCTCTAAATTCATTTCTACGGTGAATCAAAGTCACCTCTGAAGCAATTTTAGACAAGAAAATACTCCAGTCCAAAGCAGAATCACCACCACCGGCAATTACAACTCTTTTGTCTCTGAATTTCTCTGGGTTTTTGATGAAATATTTTATCCCTTTATCTTCGTAAAATTCAATGTCTTCGATAAGTGGTTTTCTTGGTTCAAAACTTCCTAATCCACCAGCAATAGCCACAACCGAAGCATGAAATTTCTTTCCTTTATTTGAGGTTACAATAAAACTTCCGTCTTCTTGCTTTTCTATAGTTTCTGCACGTTCGCCCAACGTAAAACCTGGTTCGAATTGTTTGATTTGTTCCATCAAATTATCAACTAAATCACCCGCTAATACTTCAGGAAAACCTGGAATATCATAA
Source organism: Flavobacterium esculini (assembly GCF_048284325.1). Taxonomy (NCBI): domain Bacteria; kingdom Pseudomonadati; phylum Bacteroidota; class Flavobacteriia; order Flavobacteriales; family Flavobacteriaceae; genus Flavobacterium; species Flavobacterium esculini. The sequence continues at coordinate 15,606 of NZ_JBLVPI010000019.1, forward strand.
ATAGGTTTTTTTGGATACAATTCTGAAAGTTGTCCGCCCGCTTGTGGCAGTGCGTCTAAAATATGACATTTTAGCTTTAACAATCCTGCTTCAAAAACTGCAAATAAACCTGTTGGTCCGGCTCCTATAATTAATATGTCTGTTTTAACCATTTTTTTATTCTTTATGTGTGTAATTATGCTAAACTATTTTACTGCAAATTAACGATTGATTTTTACTGTTTTAAATGATAAATATCATTCGTTATTTATGGGCTCTTTTATTCTTTATTTTTTAACGCTTCGGTAATTTCATTCATTTTTTGAACTTTTTCCTCAAAATTTCCTTTCAGCGTTTTGCGATATTCATTTAGGTTTTCGACCATTTTATTGATATCGTCCGGAATTATTTCTTCGAAAAATTCGCGCAATCTTTTGGCTGTTGTCGGTGATTTCCCGTTTGTTGAAATGGCTATTTTGACATTTCCTTTGGTTACAATTCCTCCCAAATAATAATCACATAATGGTGGTGTATCGGCAATGTTGCAAATCAAATATCTTTTTCGTGACAAGTCAAACACTCGTTTATTGACTTTCAAATCATCGGTACAAGCAATAACCATGTGCCGTTTCTTCAACATCTTTTTCTTGAACTTGGCTTTAGTCAATTTCACCGAAGGATGCTTTTCAACCAACTCCTCCAGTTCAGGCAAAAACTTTGGGGCTACCACCTCAACATTTGCATTGGGGCTAGATTTTAGCATAAACGATAACTTTTCTAAACCCACATTACCTCCGCCTACAATAAGTACATTGAGGTTGTGTAATTTTAAAAATATTGGATATAATTCGTTCCTTTCCATTATTATCTTATTTTCTCTCCCCTCCCGAAACTTCGGGACTCTCCGAAGGAGAGGGAGCCAGAGCTTGAATAATTTATACTTATTTTTTATGCAATTTTACTTAAAATGAATTCTTCGTAAAATCCTTTTAACTTGCTACTTTCTTTTACCGTTTCTCCAATAACAATTATCGCTGGTGAACTTAACTTGTTCTTCGCCACAACTTCTTGAATAGTGTTAACCGTTCCAACACCCACTTTTTCTTGTGGAGTAGTTCCGTTTTGAATAATCGCAATTGGAGTTTCTCCTTTGGATTCTTTTTGGAATAAAGACACAATTTGCGATAGCTTACTCATTCCCATCAAAATCACTACTGTTGCTGATGATTGCGCTGCGAGAGCTACATCATCTGACAAATTCCTGTCGGAAGTTGTGCCTGTGATTATCCAAAAACTTTCGGAAACGCCTCTTTTTGTCAAAGAAATGCCTTGGTAAGCGGGAACTGCAATAGCTGATGAAATTCCGGGCACCACAAATGTAGGGATTCCAAAACTTTCGGCATATTCTATTTCTTCGCTTCCACGACCAAAAATAAATGGATCTCCACCTTTTAACCGAACCACATTTCCATACGTAAGCGCATTATCTACAATCAACTGATTGATTTGGTCCTGCGAATATTCATGTGCTCCAATTCTTTTACCTACAAATATTTTTATGGCAGTTTTTGGCGCGTGATTCATTATTTCTTCATTGGCCAGCGCATCATACAAAACCACATTCGCTTCAGCAAGTGCTTTTACTCCTTTCAGAGTAAGCAAATCTGGGTCGCCGGGACCAGCACCTACTAAAGTTACTTTTGGTTGTATTGTATTATGCATCAGCTAAATCTTTGGCTCTGTATTTTTCTATTTTATCAAAAAATGCGACTCCTTCTTGAATGTATTTTTGTGCAAATTCCGCAGAAGGCTCATTCGCTTTGATTTGATAAACCAAATCTTTGAAGCTTGAATCCAATTCGATTTTTTTGCTTTCGATAAAAACCGTATCAAACAAATCAATGATTCCAGCGTGGTGATTTGTTTTTTGATTTTCGGCCAATAATATTGCTTTGGCTCCATTTACAAAACCTGCGTAGGCTAAATAAATCGCATCTGCCCATTTTTTATCTTCGAAAGCTTCCTGTGCAAAAGTTAATTTGTCTTTGGCTTCCAATAGTAATGTAGCCACTAAATCAATAACTACACCTGCACATTCTCCAACTCCAACTGCTTTTACATAGTTATCGGCATTACCCCAATCTACAAAATCAGCTTCGGTAAGATTAGTCAAATCAGCTAATGGTTTCAAGAATTCGTAGAAATATTTCTCTCCTTTGGTATCATAATAATTCAAGAATGATTGTCCGTTTCCGTTCGCTTCAAAATCATTTAAGATATAACGCAACGCATCTGGTCCTCTTCTACTTGGAATTTTGATTACTTTATCCGAAAATCTTCCGTTTCCGTTACCTAAATTCCCTCCGCCTAATAATACTTGAAGCGCTGGAGCAACTAGTTTTCCTGCATTAATTGACATTCCTTGGAAACCAATTTCGGACATATTGTGTTGTCCGCAAGCATTCATACAACCGCTAATTTTAATTGCGATTTCTTGATTATTGCTATATTGTGGATATTCAGCTTTTAATACTCTTTCTAATTCATCTGCAATACCAGTACTGCTTGCGATTCCTAAATTACAAGTATCTGTTCCCGGGCAAGCCGTGATATCTCCGATAGTATCATATCCTAAAGCAACAAAATCCAATTTGGCTAATTCTTGGTAAAAGAATGCTAGATTTTCTTCTTTAATATTACGTAAAACGATGTTTTGTCTTAATGAAAAACGCAATTCATTAGCACCATAATTTTTAATCAAATCCGCTAATAATCTTGCTTTATCTGTATAAAAATCTCCTAAAAGTACTTTAATACCAATAGCAACATATCCTGCTTGTTTTTGCGCAATCACATTCGATTTTTTCCAAGCTTCAAAAGCTTCAACATCAACAATCGTTACTGATGGTACTGCCAACAATGGTTCTGTAATTGCTCCTTCAAATGCAGTAGTGTCTATTTCGTAGGTATGAAACGGAAGGGCTTTTTTCTCTTCGTCAACCAAACGCAAAAACTCCTCACGACCTAAGTCTTTGATTAAAAACTTCATACGTGCTTTCAAACGTTTTGCTCTTTCTCCGTAACGGTCAAAAACTCTAATTATACCTTCGGCAGTTGGAATAATTTGGTTAACCGGTACAAATTCTGAAAGCAATTCGGCGTGACTTGGTTGAGAACCTAAACCACCGGCAAACATTATTTTGAACCCTTTTTCGCCATTTACAATTTTTGGAATAAATCCTAAATCGTGTAAATAACTCAAAGCGGTATCTTTATCAGAAGAGGAGAATGATATTTTGAACTTACGTCCCATTTCTTGACAAATTGGGTTACGCAATAAATATTGAAACAAACCATGCGCATAAGGCGATACATCAAAAGGTTCGTCAACATCTACACCTGCTAATTCACTTCCTGTAATATTACGCACCGTGTTTCCACAAGCTTCTCTCAAAGTGATATCATCTTTGGCTAACTCAGACCATAGTTCAGGAGTTCTATCTAAACTCACATAGTGAATTTGAATATCCTGACGGGTTGTAATGTGCAAACGTCCCGTTGAATATTCATCTGATACTTCAGTAATTCTCTTCAATTGCTCGCTGGTCACTTTTCCGTATGGCAATTTAATACGAATCATTTGCACTCCTTCTTGACGTTGACCGTAAATACCACGTGCCAAACGAAGACTGCGAAAACGCTCATCGTCAATTTGTCCACTTCGGAATGAATGAATTTTTTTCTCTAAATCGATAATCTCTTTTTGAACAATCGGGTCTTCTATTTCGGTTCTAAAACTTTGCATCTTTTTTAGCTTTTAGCTATTGGCTTTGGGCTTTTAGCTGTTAATCTATATCTTTAAACTTATTTATTTTTTTAGCAAAAGCTAAAAATTATTTTATAAAACCAACTCCTGCTGTTGTATTGGTTGCAGCATCTATTAAGATGAAAGCTCCGTTAGATTTATTATCAGTGTAAGCATCAAAATAAATGGCTTTGCTCAATTTAATAGTTACTTCTCCAATTTCATTTATAGCTAATTGAGTCGCTGGAGTTGTTCCAGAATAATCGGTTGCGATTACGTTTTTTACACTATCAATTTTCGCCAAAACTCTATTGCTATTGTGTTGTACATAATATTTTGCACCTGCCACTAATTTTTTACTGTCCATCCAACAAACAGTTGTTGTGATGTCTTTTTCAATTTTAGGAAGTTCATTAGATTTTACAATCATATCACCTCTGGTTACATTGATGTCATTATCTAATTCGATAGTGATAGAAGAACCAGCCGTAGCTTCGTCAAATTGTTTATCAAAAAAGTGAATATTCGTTACTGTAGATTCTGTTAAAGAAGGAAGTACTGTTACGGCATCCCCTACTTTAATAGTGTTCCCGTATAATTTTCCGGCATACCCTCTAAAATCGTGATATTCCTCAGTTTTTGGTCGGATTACTGTTTGAACAGGGAAACGTGCGATTCCGTTTTCATAGATATCATTTGGCTCTAAAGATTCCAAATGTTCCAAAACCGTCTGTCCGGTGTACCAAGGCATATTCTCCGATTTATCGGCAACATTACCACCATTGATTGCACTTAACGGAATGTAACTTACATTTTGTTCTTTGAAAGCGCTTTTTGCATTTAATGCCTGAAAGTCTGCTTTGATTTTATTGTATACTTCTTCTGAATAATCAACTAAATCCATTTTGTTTACCGCAACAATTACATCTTTTACTCTCAATAAATTATTGATAAAAAAGTGACGGTACGTTTGCTCAATAACTCCTTTACGAGCATCAATCAAAATGATTGAAACTTGTGAAGTCGAAGCTCCGGTAACCATGTTACGCGTATATTCTACGTGACCTGGAGTATCGGCAATAATGTAACTTTTTTTGGCAGTCGAAAAATAAATATGAGCCACATCAATCGTGATTCCTTGTTCTCTTTCGGCAACCAAACCATCAGTAGCCAATGAGAAATCTAAATAATCGTACCCTTTTTGCTTACTGCTTTTTTCTATCGCTTCAATCTTATCTGTAGTCAACGATTTTGTATCGTACAATAATCTTCCGATTAATGTACTTTTTCCGTCATCTACACTTCCTGCTGTTGCTATTTTTAAAACTTCCATCAGTTTTTATTTTTTATTTTAAATATTGAATTTTAAATTTTATTTTAAGTGTCGAATTTTAAATTTTAAATGCTTCCGAAATAATTCAAACATTTAGAATTTATAATTTAAAATAATTTTCTAAAAATACCCTTGTTGTTTTCTTTTTTCCATTGCAGCTTCAGAACGTTTATCATCAATTCTGGCTCCTCTTTCAGAAATAGTTGAAGATCTAATTTCACCAACCACTTCTTGAATAGTTGCTGCATAAGAATCAACGGCAGCAGTACAACTCATATCTCCAACAGTTCTAAAACGAACAATCCTTTCCTCGATTTCTTCATCTTCTTCTTGGTATACAAAAGGAGAATGCGACCAAATCATACCATCTCTTATAAATACTTTACGCTTATGCGAAAAGTAAATCGATGGAATTTCTATTTGCTCTTGTTCGATATAACTCCAAACATCCAATTCAGTCCAGTTCGAAATTGGAAAAACACGAACGTTTTGACCGTTTTCAATTTTCCCATTCAAAAGATCAAATAATTCAGGACGCTGATTTTTTTCATCCCATTGACCAAAATCATCACGAACAGAAAAAATACGTTCTTTAGCTCTTGCTTTTTCTTCATCTCTACGCGCACCACCAATACAAGCGTCAAATTTGAATTCTTCAATAGCATCCAAAAGTGTTGTTGTTTGCAAACTGTTTCTACTAGAATATTTCCCAGACTCTTCTACTACTTTACCTTCATCTATTGCATCCTGTACATTACGAACGATTAATTCCAATCCTAATTCAGCTACCAATTTATCTCTAAACGCAATAGTTTCAGGAAAGTTATGTCCTGTATCAACATGTAACAATGGGAAAGGAATTTTAGCAGGGAAAAAAGCTTTCTGCGCTAAACGCACCAATGTAATTGAATCTTTTCCACCAGAGAAAAGCAAAACCGGTTTGTCAAATTGAGAAATAACTTCTCTAAAAATGTATATCGCTTCGCTTTCTAAAGCGTTTGTTTTTAATATTGAACTCATCATTCTTTGTTTTTTTGGTAATTTATTTTTTGTTAATCAGTTTTCGTTTAAACGATTAAACTTTTATTTTTGGTGTAAACCACATTCTTTATGACTCGATTCCCATGACCATCTTCCTGCTCTGATGTCTTCGCCTTCGGCTATGGCTCTCGTACAAGGCGCGCAACCAATGCTTACAAACCCTTTTTTGTGTAAAGCGTTTTGTGGCACATTATTATCATCAATATATTTTTGAACCTCGGCTAAAGTCCATTTCAATAACGGATTGAATTTTATGATGTTGAAATGAGCATCGTATTCAAAGGCTGCCAAATCATTTCTGTTTTCTGATTGTTCCGCACGCAAACCGGTAATCCAAATTTCATTTCCTTTTAAAGCTTTGGTCAACGGAGCCACTTTTCGAATAAAACAACATTCTTTTCTATTCTCCACTGATTCGTAGAAACTGTTTGGTCCTTTTTTGTTTAACAATTCTTCAACCGCGGTTGCTTCCGGAAAATAGGTTTTAATATCTATTTTATATTTTTTCAATGTCTTATGAAAAACATCGTAAGTTTCTTGGAACATTCTTCCTGTATCCAAAGTAAAAATGGTAATCGGCAAATCATTTTTGGCAATTAAAGCCGTTATCACTTGGTCTTCCTGCCCGAAAGAAGTTGAAAAAACAACTTTATTCTTATATTCATCAGCTAAAAAAGCAAGCGTTTCCTCAATGGAAAAATCTTTTGTTTTTTCTAATAAAGTATTTACTATAGCTCTACTCATAATCTCGTTTCTATTTTATAAAAATTTAGATAATGTTTTTAAACTCAAAACAATTATCAATATTCCAACTGCAATCATCATTGGCTTTCTTTGAATTTTATTAACCAAATAAGCCGCAAGTGGTGCCGCAGCAACCCCTCCTACAATCAATCCTACAATCACCTGCCAACCGTGTATCCCACCAAAAAGCATAAAAGTAATTCCACTTGCAAAAGAAACGGCAAATTCAGCAGCATTCACAGAACCAATAGTGTAACGAGGATTTCTACCTCGCCCAAGTAATGTTGAAGTCACAATCGGCCCCCATCCGCCTCCACCAACAGCATCCATAAAACCCCCAAAAGTAGCCAAAATACCTAAGCGTTTTGTTTTCTTTTTGATAATATTCTTTTTCATGGCTTTTCTAATAATTATAACAGCCAAAGCAATCATATATACCGCAATAAAAGGCTTAATCACATCACCATCAATCACATCCGACAATAAATAAGCTCCAACAACAGAACCAATCACCCCTGGAATTAAAAGGTTTTTGACTAACTTTTTATTTATGTTTCCAAATCGATGATGAGAAATAGCCGAGGCTCCCGTTGTAAACATTTCAGCAACGTGTACTCCAGCACTGCTAATGACTGGTGAAACTCCATACGCTAACAAAAAAGATGTTGATGTAGCTCCATAACCCATGCCTAAAGTCCCATCCACTAATTGAGCAAAAATCCCAATCAAGACAAATATTAAAAACTCTTGGTTAAACCCGGCTACAAAACCATTCCAAGAAAATTCAGCATAATGATTATACACCAATGTTGACAATAACCCTACTAACAAAACAACAGGAATAATAACCCACAAACGTTTTGTAAACGAAACTTCCGGTTTTAATGCCTCACGGTTTATTTTCAATTCTTTATTCATATTTTCCATGTAAAACTAATTTGACTCAACCATGTCTATTACCCTATCGGCTTAGTAGATTACTCCGCAAAGGTACTACTTATTTATAAATAACAAAATAATATTTGGATTTTTCACATTAAAAAAGCATCCTAAAAACTCAATAATTAAAATCAATTAGTATCAATACTTATTTGTCATTTACTAAGAACCAATCCATTCGCGATACAAGTAACCGACTTCATTCTATCACTACGAACTTAAAACATATTAAACTTCCACCAAACTCAATGGGATGGTAAACTTATTTAATTGCACATTATTAAGGAGAAGATTGATTTATTTTTACTTTTTAAAATATATTTCACAAACTCTACCTTATCTATAGGACAATTATAAAATTAGTTGTTATTTTGTCAAAAAAATTATTTCATGGATTTTCAATTAGGGTTAATCGTTGCGGGTTTAGTAGTTGGTTTTATAGTAGGCTTAACAGGTGTGGGAGGAGGATCTCTAATGACTCCAATTTTATTATGGTTTGGTATTCCACCAACTACTGCCGTTGGAACCGATTTATTGTATGCGGCTTTTACTAAATTAGGTGGTGTGTTTGTACATCATAAAAAAGGCAATATAAATTGGTCCATCACCGGCTGGCTTACTTTAGGCAGTGTTCCTGCAGCTTTACTAACTTTATGGATATTAAACAGTATTAAAACAGACATTTCAACTATAAATGCTGTAATAAAATACAGTTTGGGTTGGGCGCTACTTTTTACTTCGATAGCCATTTTGTTCAAAAAGAAACTCTTAGTTTTTTCTCAAAAACATGCTGGTGATAAATTCCATAGTCAGAGTAAAACTCAAAATGTATTAACTATCGCTATTGGCGTAATGCTGGGCGCAACTGTGACCCTTACTTCGATAGGAGCTGGTGCTTTAGGTACCGTTACTTTATTTTTCCTGTACCCACTTTTACCAACTCCGAGATTAGTAGGAACAGAAATTGCCCATGCCGTCCCTTTAACTCTTGTTGCAGGAATAGGACATGCCTCAATGGGAAATTTAGATTTAGGGCTATTAGGCCAGTTATTAATAGGATCATTTCCTGGAATTTTTATAGGAAGTATGTTGAGTGGAAAAGTACCTGATTTGTTTCTTAGAAATGCTATTGCGATAATGTTATTTTTCGTGGGATATAAATTGGTTTTTTAGCTTTTATGACGAAATATTTTAATTGAAATTGACATATAAAAATGGTTCTATAATCCATTTTTGACCACATTATTTTTTACAAAAAAAAGTCCATTCCATTGGGTTAATTCAATGAAATGGTATTTTTTTATACCACTTGTTTTATTTAGAAGAGGATAGCCTAAAATGCAATGTCAGCCAAGGTATTGTTTTCTAATATCATTAAGGTATTGTCCCGAACTTCCATCATTAATTTCCGAACGGCACACAAGGATTCATCTTTACAATCCTCACATTTTTCGTAAAAGTTATGACTGGCACAAGGTAATAAAGCAATGGGACCTTCTAGAATTCGGTACACTTTTGCCATATTAATATCCTTTGGATCTTTGATAAGATAGTACCCACCGCCTTTCCCTTTCTTCGCTCCAAGAAAACCAGAATGACGTAAAAGCAACAAAATACTTTCTAAAAACTTAATTGAAATTTGTTCTGCCTTTGCAATATCTGCAATAGCAACAGGAGTTTGATTCTCTTGGCGAGCCAAAAAAGTCAAAGCTTTTATACCGTATTTAGTTTTCTTTGAAAGCATATTTAAGTGAATTAAGATGTTCATTGAGGATTGTTGATTTCAAATTTTAAAGTAATCCGAAATCAACATGTCTTTTATTGTAACAACAAAAATATACTTTTAGATTTAAGAATAAGAAATAGAGATTAACGATTTTAAACATGTACTAAATCTGCAATCAAAAATCGTTAATCTCCATTCAGAAATTTTACGAAAGCGCTTGCTCCAAATCAGCAATTACATCTTTTACTGTTTCTAAACCTACTGAAACACGTACTAGTCCATCAGTAATACTCACTGCTAAACGTTCTTCAACAGATAGTTTACTGTGTGTTGTAGAGGCTGGGTGCGTTACAATTGTTCTCGTATCACCAATATTTGCCGAAAGGGAACAGAGTTTTATTTTATCCAAAAATTGTCGTCCTGCTTCTATTCCACCTTTGATTTCAAAAGCAATAATATTACCTCCCAAAAGCATTTGTTTTTTGGCTATTTCATATTTTGGATGTGATTTCAAAAACGGATATTTCACGCTGTTCACATTCGGATTATTTTCTAGAAACTCAGCTACTTTCAAAGCATTTTCGCAATGTTTTTCGACACGAACTACCAATGTTTCTAAACTTTTAGATAAAATCCAAGCATTGAATGGGGATAATGCGGGCCCTGTATTTCTAGAAAACAAATAAATTTGACGAATCAAATCTTCACTTCCTACAGTTACTCCGCCCAAAACTCTTCCTTGTCCATCAATTAATTTGGTAGCTGAATGCACCACTAAATGCGCTCCCCATTTTATAGGTTGCTGAATATAAGGCGTTGCAAAACAATTGTCGATGATTAAAATCAAATTGTGTTTCTTGGCTATTGCACCTAACAATTCAAGATCTATGATATCTACAGCAGGATTTGTAGGCGACTCGGCATACAATATTTTGGTATTTGGTTTAATGAAACTCTCAATAGTTTCTGGCTTATTAATATCAAAATACGAGGTTTCGATATTCCATTTCGGAAAATAAGTCATAAACAAAGCGTGTGTAGAACCAAAAACACTACTAGCAGAAACAATATGATCCCCTGAATTTAACAAAGCTGCAAAAGTAGAATATACCGCTGCCATTCCTGTTGCAAAAGCATAACCAGCTTCGGCTCCTTCCATTTTGCAAATTTTATCAACAAACTCAGTGGTGTTGGGATTACTGAAACGACTGTAAATATTGCGTTCTTTTTCTTCTGTAAAAGAGGCACGCATGTCTTCGGCATCTTCAAATACAAAACTGGATGATAAATATAAAGGCACGGAATGCTCCTGATATTGTGATCTTTCTAATTGGGTACGGATGGCTTGGGTTTCAAAACCAAAATCTTGTTCGTTCATTTTTATTTTTTAGTTTAAAGTTTAAGTTTTAAAGTTGTTGGAATCGAAAAACACCAATACCTTTTATTTAAACTATAATGATTTATTATTCAAAACTACTTTATAATGTATCGTTGCGTTTGGTTCTAATGTTTTTGAAACCGAACAATATTTCTCGAAAGAAAGTTGCGCAGCTCTTGCTGCTTTTTCTTCATTAATTGGACCTTCCAGATAAAACACAACATGAATATCCTTGAATGGTTTTGCCTCTCCTACTTGAACGCGCTCTCCTACAACCTCAGCTTTGAAAGAAGTAATTTCTTGTCTTTGTTTTTTAAGTATCGAAATCATATCAATTGCGCTACAACCTGCAACACCCATTAATACTAATTCCATTGGACTTGCACCCATATCATTCCCGCCAAATTCAGGACGGCTATCAACATTTACCATATGTCCACGTTCGTTTTTTAATTCAAAGTGGAAATTGTCGTTTACTCTGTCTAATGTTATTTTCATTGTTATCTATTTTCCTCTCCCCGACCCTCTCCAAAGGAGAGGGAGCCGAAACTGGAGAATTATTACTGTTTAATTTTTTTAAATCTTAAATCAAAAACCGTTACCCGAGCCTGAAAGAGCGAACAGGCGAAGCAATCTGCAATCTAAATCATTACCCTTTATCCGACAATCTCAAAATATCCCCAAAAACGCCTCTCGCCGTCACGGCTGATCCTGCTCCTGCGCCTTGAATTACAATGGGTCTGTCACCATACGATTCCGTATAAATTTCGAAGAAAGAGTCAGAACCTTTCAATCCCCCTAAAGCAGTATCCGAAGGTACCGAAACTAATTTTACTTCAAGATTTCCTTTGTCGTTTTGTAAATCACCTGATAATTCACCTATGTATCGCAACACGTGATTTGGTTTTTGTTCCGCTTTAATTTTATCATAAATAGGATCAAACTCCTTCAATTTATTCAGAAAATCGGAAACATCACCTTCCCGTAAATGTTCCGGAATTAAATTCTGAATGTTGATTTCTTCAAATTCATTTTGCAAATCTAATTCTCTTGCCAAAATCAATAATTTTCTACCAACATCGTTCCCACACAAATCTTCTCTTGGGTCCGGTTCTGTATATCCGTTATCAATCGCTTCTTTCAATATTTCGCTAAACGGCACCTCTTTAGCAGAAAAATTATTGAACAAATAACTCAATGTACCTGAAAAAACACCTTTGATTTTTGTGATATTTTCGCCAGAAAGATGCAGTAATTTTATCGTATCTATCAATGGTAATCCAGCTCCTACATTGGTTTCATACAAATAACTCTTTTGATTGTCCGCTAATACTTTTCGCAATTTTTTATAAAAGCTATAGCTTAATGTATTTGCCACTTTATTAGAAGAAATCAAATCGAAACCATTCTCTATCAAAGGAATATAATTTTCTACAAATACAGCACTTGCCGTGTTATCAATAGCAATTAAATTCTCTAAGTGATGCTCATTTGCGTAGGCGATAACATCATCAATTGTATACGAAAACCCATTATTCTGGATTTCATTTTTCCAATTTGGAGTGACGCTATTTTTATTTAAAAGAACATTTTTAGAATTTGCAATTGCAAAAACATTTAGTTTTATGTCTTTTCTTTTCTCAATAGTTGCTGCTGATTCCAGGATTTGGTTAATTAAAGTCCCACCTACTAATCCATGTCCAAAAATGGCAATATTAATTTTCTTGGAAACCCCGAAAATCTCCCCGTGAATCACATTTAATGCTTTGTGAAGTTGCGATTTTTTCACCACCAAACTCACGTTTTTACCCGTAACCGTGTTGTTGAAAAGTATAGGGACAATTTTATTTTTTATCAATGCTGTGTAAGGCTTATGAAATGTACTCAAATCCTGACCAATTATAGAAATTACCGAAACATTATCAGTAACCGTAATTTTATTCACATCTTTCGAGTAGAAATCATTTTCGAATTCTTTCTCCAGTTCAATCATTGCTTTTGTCGCTTTATCAGCATCAACAACCAATCCAATTCCTCTTTCAGAAGAACCTTGAGAAATAATACTTACGCTGATATCATTATCGCCCATCACTCTGAAAATACGGGCATCAACGCCAGTTTTTCCTAATAACCCTCTTCCTTCCAGATTTACCAACGACACATTTTCAAGTACCGAAAGTGTTTTAATTCCTTCTTTGTTAGAATTAGAAGTAATTAATGTTCCTTTATTTTCGTGATTGAATGTATTTAAAATACGAAGCGGAATGTTTTTTTCCAATAAAGGAATAATCGTTTTGGCGTGCAGTATTGTTGCTCCAAAATTAGCCAATTCATTAGCTTCGTTAAAAGTCAAATGGTCTATTTTTTTAGCATCAGGAACTAAATCCGGGTTGGCTGTGTAAATTCCGTCAACATGCGTATAATTCTGCAGTTCTTCGGCATCGATATAATTAGCAATCAATGAAGCAGTATAGTTACTCCCGTTTCTACCTAAAGTCGTAGTGTCGTTCTTACTATTTGAACCTATAAAACCGGTAACCACATTTACGGTTGTCCCGTTATTTTGTTTGAAATAATTGATTACGTTTTTCTTAGAAAGTTGTTCCAAAGGTTGTGCATCTCCAAATTTCGAATCCGTTTTAATTAATTCTCTTGTATCTGCAAAACGCGCATTTACTCCATTTTTAATTAAAATAGCCGTCAGTAATTTTGCAGAAAGCAACTCTCCTTTTGAAAGTATTTGGTCTTTAATTTTATTACTGTAATCCCCAATCAAACTTACACCTTCAAAAAGTTTTTCAAGGACATTAAATTCTTCTGATAAATCAACTTCATCATAATCGTCTTGCTGGTATTTTTTAAAGTTTTCAAATAATTCTTTATAATTACCATTTTTAGAGGCAACCCCTAAAATTTCTTCCAATTCATCTGTAGCATTTCCTCTTGCTGAAACTACTATTGCAATTTTTTCTCCTTGATTTACTTTATCAGTAATAATAGCGACTACTTTATTTATTCCCTCGCCATTCGATAAAGATTTACCTCCAAATTTTAATATTTTCATTGTGTACGTTTTTATATGGTGTCACCCCTAAAAAATGGAGGCAAGCAAATTGTCTAATTGTTTGTATTCTATCAAAAAAGCATCATGTCCGTGAATGGAAACAATTTCTTGATAGGTGACATTATTTTTATATTTTTTTAATTCCTGATACGTCGCTCTATTTTCACTTACCGTAAAAAACAAATCTGAATCGATTCCAATGATGTGAATGTCAGCTTCAATTTTGGAAGCTATTTCTTCAAATGACCCGCTATTTCGGGTAATATCTATCGTTTTAAGCAATTGATTCATCATTTTATAAGACGAAAGTTGGAATCGTTTTTGGAGTTTTTCACCGTGATGACACAACCAGCTTTCAATGTTAAAAATGGCTAATTCGGCATTAGTAGTTCTACCAAATTTTGACTTGAACGATTCTGGAGTTCTATAACAAAGCATCGCATGAATTCGAGCATCTTCAATAGGCTTTGAAGAATTATTCAGAATCTGCTCCTGCAAAAAGCAATTGGCAATTAGCCAGTCCGTCGATTTCCAATCGGTTGCAATAGGAATTAAATGTTGTGTGATTTTTGGTTCCAAAGCTGCTATTTCCCAAGCAATTCCGCCACCAACTGATCCACCAATAATAGCATACAGTTGTTTTATTTTAAGAAAATGAATCCCTTCAATAAAAATTCTGGCGGTATCTCTGGCGGTAAAATCCAAATAATTTTCAATGATCGTATTATCAAAACCATTTCCAGGAACGTTAAAAGCCAGTATCGTATATTTATTTGTATCTATGGTTTTGCTTTCCCCAATTAAATCATTCCACCAACCGTTCTCTCCCACAACTTGAGAATTTCCAGTCAATGCATGATTTACCAAAACTATTGGAGCTGTATGTAAAGCTGGACCAAAAACTTGAAAACTTAAGTTTAAGGTAGCATAAAAAGCCCCACTTTCGGTGGTGAAATTTTGTAATGTAATAGGTGTTGGTTTATTTTCCAATTTCAAATCTTTTATGATTTTTTGATTTGTGTCTGGAAATATTAGAAAGAAAGCCAGAAGTAAACTAGGAGAATTCTTAGTGTTATCTTTCCACATTATGATGTGGTAGAATGCAGCACCTTCTTCGATAAATCGAAGGGTTGCTAAGGCTTCATCGGGTCTAATCCCTCTGCCTTTCTTTATAACATTTCAATACAGTTCTGAACTTAAAGGCACAAATTAACTACTATTTTTTTTAAGAAACAAATTTTTATACGAATTGATTCTAATTGTTTCATTGAAAAACAATCTGGAAAAGCAACTCACAATTGTCTTTTCGACGAAAGAATAGTACCATCATTTGGATTTTCTACTTCGCCGAAAGAACAACTCTGAGTAACAGCATCAAGGAATCAAAACCATTATTGAAATTCGATTTTTTAAATAAAAAGTTCTTCGTTTTCTTTTGAATACATTAGAAAAAGCAAAGAATTTGGCACCAATTTTTGCGCTGAAGGATCATTTTTTGATATTTCAAATCTTGGATGGATCAATTCATTTTTTGAATCACTACTGTTTTCTGTTTTGTTCCTGAAACTAAAGTTTTTTAGCAACCGAAAGGTTCTTGGGAAATATTTTAATGTTCTCATAATTTTAAGATATTAGCTATTATTTTTTTCTTTTTAATTAATTATAGATTCTGAAACAAATTCAGAATAAATAAAAAAACCCTTTTAGACACGTATCCAAAAGGGTTTTAAGTTGTGTTACAAACTTATACTTTTGGAATCAACAGACGCGAATACACATAATGGCATTGGCACAAAACCTATTTTTGACCTTCGAATTAATTGTTTTCTGTTGATTTAGCGTATTCATTTTATTTCTTGTTTTTTTATGTTTAAAAAATTACGACAGATGCATTTCAAAAAAAAAGCCTCCCGTTATCTGGGAGGCTTTTGCTATATAAATTTTTAATTTAAATTTAAGCAATGAGCGACCCGCAGGATTCTTCCTGAATGGCTTTTGACATATTGCACACATTAAATTTCATCTTTGTTTTTTTTCTTGTAGCAAATTTGCAAACTATAATTTAAATATCCAAATAATTTTTAAAAAAAATCCGATTAAATGTTTTCTTTTTTATGGATCAAAAAAGCAGGAAATATTTTAACAGCAAAAAAAAGTTAAGATTAATTTGCAATTCAAAATGGTTTCATACATTTGCACCCGAATACAAGAGGAAAAATTTGAACTGATTGCAACCTCTTCATAATGAAACGAATTCATTATGGATGCTGAAAATTTTTCAGTAGAAAAAATGCTAAAGCAGAAACTCTCCTTTAGTCCTTTTCAGCAATTATTTTTTCTCGCTTAATTTTAAACTAATAATTATTATGGCCTATTTATTTACGTCAGAATCTGTGAGCGAAGGACATCCAGACAAAATTGCAGATCAAATTTCGGATGCGTTAATCGATAACTTTTTAGCATTTGATGCTGACTCAAAAGTAGCTTGCGAAACTTTAGTAACGACTGGTCAAGTAATTTTGGCTGGTGAAGTAAAATCAAACACTTATTTAGACGTACAACAAATCGCTCGTGACGTAATCAAGAAAATTGGTTACACCAAAAGCGAATACATGTTTGAAGCCAATTCTTGTGGAATTCTTTCTGCCATACACGAACAGTCAGCTGACATCAACCAAGGAGTTGACAGAGCAAATCCTGAGGATCAAGGAGCTGGAGACCAAGGAATGATGTTTGGTTACGCTACTAATGAAACTGATAATTACATGCCATTGGCACTTGATTTATCACATAAATTATTACAGGAATTAGCTATTTTAAGACGTGAAAACAACGAAATAACTTATTTACGTCCTGATGCAAAATCTCAAGTAACTTTAGAATATAGTGATGACAATAAGCCAACTCGTATTGATGCTATTGTAATCTCAACACAACATGATGATTTTGACGAAGAAGCTACAATGCTTGCAAAAATCAAAAAAGACATCGTTGAAATTTTGATTCCAAGGATTATTACTAAAAATCCTGCACATGCTCATTTATTCAATGATACAATCCAATACCATATTAATCCAACAGGGAAATTCGTAATTGGAGGACCACACGGAGATACTGGACTTACAGGAAGAAAAATTATTGTGGATACTTACGGTGGAAAAGGTGCTCATGGTGGTGGTGCATTCTCTGGAAAAGACCCAAGTAAAGTAGATAGAAGTGCTGCTTATGCTACACGTCATATCGCTAAAAACTTAGTTGCAGCTGGTGTTGCAGATGAAATTTTAGTACAGGTTTCTTATGCAATTGGCGTTGCAAAACCAATGGGTATTTATATCGATACGTACGGAACGTCAAAAGTGAATTTGACCAATGGTGAAATTGCAAAGAAAGTAGAAGCTATTTTTGACATGCGTCCTTACTTTATCGAGCAACGTTTGAAATTAAGAAATCCTATTTACAGCGAAACAGCTGCGTACGGGCATATGGGACGTACTCCGGAAACAGTTACTAAGACATTCTCTGCTCCAGGTGGAAATGTAAAAACAGTTACTGTTGAATTGTTTACTTGGGAAAAATTAGACTTTGTTACCCAAGTAAAAATAGCTTTCGGACTGTAATTATCTGAAATTACTTTATAGACAAAACCATTCGACAAGTGCGAATGGTTTTTTTTATGCTTTTTGGACATTTGCAAAGAACAAAACATAATTCTTTTTTGTAATTTGCTTGAATTATGAAAAACCTTATTATAGTATTTTTTTTCACCTTAACCTCGATTGCATCCGGGCAAAACCAAAAACTACCTGCTACAAAGATAAATCACATAACTATTGATGCCGAACAGCTTTTGGGATACGATAAATTTGGTTTTTATTACACCATTAAAAACAATGTTTTTTCTAAAACGAAAGACAACGAATCTATAGAATATAAAAACATTTCTTTAGGAAAAATTACAAAAGTAGATTTGAAAAATCCTTTGAAAATTATTTTATTCTACGAAAATTTCAATACCGTTATCTTACTTGACAATCAACTGAACGAAATTCAAAAGATTAACTTTTCAGAACACATAATCCCAATTATTGTGACCGCTACTGGAATAGCTTCTCAAAATCAATTATGGGTTTACAATAGTTTGAATCAGCAAATTGGACTATACGATTATTTAAAAAATGATTATAAAGCCATCTCTACCTCATTTCCGGAAAGCATCAACTATTATCAATCTGATTTTAATACTTTTTATTGGATTGATAAAAAAAATAATTGGTTCTCTTGTGACATTTTTGGAAAAATAACAAAGAAGGGGGAAATCTCCGATTTTGATTCGATAGTAATCATCAACGATCATCAATTTATCGTTTCTAAGGACTCAATTCTCCTTATAGAAGATATTGAAAAGAGTCAAAAATTTGAAATTGAGATTTTAGAAAAAACGTTTAAAAAATTCTGCTACAAAGACCAAATTTTATCTATTTTTACATCAGAAGGAATTACAAATTATAAAATCATAATACCGTAATGCACATAGCAGTAGCAGGAAACATTGGATCAGGAAAAACAACTTTGACAAGCTTATTGGCAAAACACTTCAAATGGGAACCTCATTTTGAAGACGTAGTCGATAATCCTTATTTAGATGATTTCTATCATCAAATGGAGCGTTGGTCATTTAATTTACAAATTTATTTCTTGAATAGCCGATTCCGTCAAGTGATGCAAATTCGCGAAAGCGGCAAGAAAATTATTCAAGACCGAACTATTTATGAAGATGCACATATTTTTGCACCCAATCTTTATTCAATGGGCTTAATGACAAATCGTGATTTTCAGAACTATTCCTCTCTCTTTGAATTAATGGAATCAACTGTTAAAGCCCCTGATTTACTAATTTATCTAAGAAGTTCTATTCCTAACTTAGTGGGACAAATTCACAAGCGTGGACGGGAATATGAGAACTCGATTTCAATTGATTATTTAAGCCGACTGAATGAACGTTATGAAGCTTGGATTCACACATACAGCAAAGGAAAATTATTAATTATTGATGTTGACAATATTAACTTTGTTGATAACCCTGAAGATTTAGGAACTATTTTCAATCGGATTGATGCAGAGTTACATGGATTATTTTAATCCTCCTCGAAAGAAAGAGAACATAAACTGGTTGAAAATTTATCATTTAAAAATAAAAAATGCCTCGCAATTTCGAGGCATTTTGTTTACATAACTTTTTTATCAATTTATTTCAAAGCATCAATTTTTGCTTGGACTTCTTCATCAGTTCCTTCAAAATTTTGAATATCCACTTTACCGTTTATGGTTGTTTTAATCGTAGCTTTTACTTTACCACCAACATTTGTTTTTTGAATTGAAACTTCTTTAGACATCATGTGATTTGGCATTGTTGCTGTATTCATATGTTCACAGGTTTTATTTGCACAGCCTTTTGCTTTACATTCTTCTGCTGACATTGAGGTGCATTTTCCTGAAGCAGCACAACAAGAAGCTTTATCAGAAATGGTATGACTTCCGTTACCTAAAATTGGAGCAATTACTAGACCGATCAAACAAGTTAATTTAATCAAAATATTCATTGACGGTCCAGAAGTATCTTTAAACGGATCCCCAACAGTATCTCCAGTCACTGCTGCTTTATGTGCATCAGAACCTTTGTATGTCATTTCACCGTTAATTAACACTCCTGCTTCAAAAGATTTCTTGGCATTATCCCATGCACCACCCGCATTGTTTTGAAAAACTGCCCAAAGCACACCAGATACAGTTACTCCAGCCATATAGCCTCCCAACATTTCAGCGATTAACTGGTTGTTATCTCGATAAACTAATTTCCCAAGTAAAACAATTGCAATTGGAAAACCGATGGTTAAAATTCCCGGCAACATCATTTCTCGTAAAGCTGCTTTAGTAGAAATATCAACACATTTAGCATACTCCGGTTTTCCGGTTCCTTCCATAATTCCTGGGATCTCCCTGAACTGACGACGCACTTCGTACACCATGTCCATAGCTGCTTTTCCAACAGAATTCATGGCTAAAGCCGAGAAAACTACAGGTATCATTCCGCCCACAAACAGCATCGCTAAAACTGGTGCTTTAAAAATATTGATACCGTCAATTCCTGTAAAAGTTACATACGCAGCAAATAAAGCTAATGAAGTCAATGCAGCCGAAGCAATAGCAAAACCTTTCCCGGTTGCAGCTGTTGTGTTTCCAACAGAATCCAAAATATCCGTTCTTGTACGCACTTCTTTAGGTAATTCACTCATTTCGGCAATTCCACCTGCGTTATCCGATATGGGTCCAAAAGCATCGATTGCTAACTGCATGGCCGTTGTTGCCATCATGGCTGAAGCCGCTAATGCCACACCATAAAATCCTGCAAAAGCATAAGAAGTCCAAATGGCAGCAGCAAATAATAAAACGGTTGGAAAGGTAGAAATCATCCCAGTGGCCAAACCTGCAATTACGTTTGTTCCTGCTCCAGTACTGGATTTTTGTACAATTGCCATTACTGGGCTTGTACCTAATCCCGTGTAATATTCCGTAACAGATGAAATTGTGGCCCCAACTACCAATCCTACGATAGTTGCATAGAAAACTCTCATGGAGGAGATATCCTGTATTCCTTCTCCAAAAAATTCCATTTTCATAGTTGTAGGCAGCATATATTGTACTAAAAAGAAACAAGCCACAGCAGTTAATAAGATAGAAACCCAGTTTCCAATATTTAATGCTTTTTGCACTTGTTTTTCTTTTGCATTTTCATCTGTAATTTTTACCAGCATCATACCGATAATAGAAAATAATATCCCAAAACCGGCGATTGCCATTGGTAATAAAATAGGTCCGATTCCACCAAAAGCATCATCAATTCTTCCGCCCATATCTTTAATAACATAATTACCCAGAACCATAGCTGCCAAAACTGTCGCTACATAAGACCCAAATAAATCGGCACCCATTCCAGCAACGTCACCCACATTATCGCCCACATTATCAGCAATTGTAGCAGGATTACGAGGGTCATCTTCTGGAATTCCGGCTTCTACTTTACCTACTAAATCTGCACCTACATCGGCAGCTTTTGTGTAAATTCCACC
Organism: Flavobacterium esculini; assembly: GCF_048284325.1. Classification (NCBI taxonomy): domain Bacteria; kingdom Pseudomonadati; phylum Bacteroidota; class Flavobacteriia; order Flavobacteriales; family Flavobacteriaceae; genus Flavobacterium; species Flavobacterium esculini. The sequence goes on from NZ_JBLVPI010000019.1 coordinate 36,742, forward strand.
ACCAACACGAGCAAACAAGGCAATAGATTCCGCTCCAAGAGAAAAACCTGCTAACGTCTCCAACACTTTGGTCATATCTTCAGATGAAGTCCAAACCCCACCCATAAAAAGGTTAAAAAAAACAATAAAGAATCCTGTTAAACCCAGAACGGCTAAACCGGCAACACCTAATCCCATTACTGTTCCACCGCCAAAAGAAACTTTTAAGGCTTGTGGCAAACTAGTACGGGCAGCTTGAGTGGTTCTCACATTAGTTTTTGTTGCTATTTTCATTCCCATATTTCCTGCGAAAGCGGAGAAAAAAGCACCAAAAATAAACGCTACTACTATTAATATATTTGTCGTTTGGAACAAGAAAGACATTCCGGCTAAAACAATACTTGCACCAACAACGAAGAAAGCTAATAACCTATATTCTGCTTTAAGGAAAGCCAATGCACCTTCGTAAATATAATCTGAAATCTCTTTCATCTTACCATCTCCGGCGTCTTGTTTTAATACCCAAGCTCTTTTAACCCACATGAACAGAAGTCCTACAATTGCCATAACTATTGGCAAGTAAATCATTATTGTATTCATAAATTTCTTTTGGTTTTTGGTTAGTATTAGTAATGTTACGAAACGAATTTAAACAAAAAAGCAATACTCCTAACGGAATATTGCTTTTTTTGTAAAAATTATAGGGAGAAATTATTTAATACTAAATAATCCTTCTGGTTTATTCTCAATTTGATTAAAACGCTCTGTACATTCTTTAATAATGGCTTTTGCTTCACTCAAATCTCCCCAACCTTCTACATCCACTTGTTTGTTTTCAAGGTCTTTGTATACTTGGAAGAAATGCTCAATTTCTTTTAATAAGTGTGGATTGATATCTGATAAATCGTTTAATGAATTCCAAATTGGATCAGAAACCGGTACACAAATAATTTTCTCATCCGGCCCTTTATCATCTGCCATGTGGAAAACCCCAATTGGTTTCACTTCTATAACACATCCAGGAAAAGTTGGTTCATTTATCAATACCAAAACATCCAATGGATCTCCATCTAAAGCTAAAGTTTCAGGAATAAATCCGTAATCAGCCGGATACATCATTGAAGAGAATAACATTCTATCAAAACGCATTCTTTTTATTTCGAAATCGTACTCATACTTATTTCTACTTCCTCTTGGAATTTCGATAAGAACATCGAAAGTGTTTATTTTGTCTGCAGTCATTTTAGTTTTTCTTTTCTATATTTATGGGTGCAAAAATAAGTAAAGAATCCCTTTCAACAATGAAAAATTTAGGTTATCTGTGTATTAAATTTTAACAAACAGCACTTTAGTAAACCACCGTTCGATTTCTTTTGTTCAAATAATGATGCCACAAAAGATAGGTCGCCACGGAACGATACGGGCTCCATTTTATAGTATGGACTTCCATATCTTCTTTATTGTGAATATCCAACAATTCTTTTATCGTATTTACTACCGCAATATCTCCCAATGGAAGTAAATCTGGTGCTTGAAGGCAAAACATTAAATAGATATCAATGGTCCAGTTTCCTATCCCTTTGATCTTGATGAGTTCTGCTCTAACTTGCTCCGCAGTTTTGGTTGGCAAACTTTCCAAATCAATATCTTTATTCAGTATCGTAGTTGACAACGCTTTGATATAGGACGTTTTTTGACGGCTTACGCCAAGATTCCTAAACTCTTCATCCGATAAATTAAGAAGCACCGCAGGTTCAAAGTTGTTTTCTTTGGTCTTTAACTTTAAAAAAGTCGCTTTTGCTGAATCTATCGAGACTTGTTGTTCTAAGATTAACAACACCAAAGTTTCAAATCCTTGGGGTCTTATGGGAATTGTTGGCATCCCATATTGTTCAATGATTGACTTGAAAATGGTGTCTTTTTCTAAAAGATATTCAATGGCTTTTTGCATCGTTTTATTTTTTTTAGCCCATCCCGAAGTTTCGGGAAGAAACGGCATCCTTTTTATAAGGCGATTTTTTTCGCCTTATAAAAGTATATAGTGTATAGCTGGAATTAGCTTCAAATAAAAAAAGTATAATCGAATCTGGAACAAGTTCCCATTAGAAAAAGAATCCAAATGATCCTTTTACAGAAAAACGATTGGTATCCGGTGTATTTAAATAACTGCCTCTCCAAGCGAAATCAATACGCAGTACTTTGAAGATATTTCCGATTCCTGCGCTATATTCCCAGTACACTTTTTCGGGTGCATTGTAAATTAATCCAGAAGCATTAATCGCTCTGTTAGCATCTGAGATTGTCCCATAAACTCCTTTTACTCCAATAATTTCCCTCCAATTAAGCTTTCTCATAAATGGGATTCTAGAAAAAAATCTCCCTTGAAAATTATGATTCCATTGTAACGTTGTATATTGATCTGATATAAACTCATAATAATTGAGGTTGCTAAACGTGCTTTCGTTAGAGAAAAAAGTTTGATTCCCTGGAATAACACTCATCAACCCCAAAGGAATGGTGCCAAAGGTTTTCCCCACTTCAAGAATAATATTCGAACGTCCTAAAGGCCCTATTATTATAGGTTGCTTGTAATACAATTGAATCTTTTCATATTTAAAATCACTGTTCAACAAGCCTTTAAATCCATGGCTGTAATTGACATAAACCTGACTAAAAGGACTGTCTACAAGATCTCTTTCTACTGCAAAACCAATGGTCTTCCGTTTTGGCGTATAATCTACCCGAAGATTAAATTCCGATTGTTTCACATCGCTTTTAATCATTGTCTGAGCTGCATTTGTATAGTAATCTAAACTAAATGTGGGTGAAGCAGAGGCTAAAGTTCGATATGAAAACCCAGTTTGAAACGTTAGATTTTTAACAGGTTCTATTTCTAAAGCAACGGTACTTAAATTAATGTTAGTCAATTTTCCATTGCTCCCCGAAGAAAAAATCGTTGAGGAAGCATTACTTCGGCCCAAGACATCTGTTGAGGAGGTCAAACTCGAACCTATTTGCTCTATATCACGCCTGTTTCCTCCAGATAAAATAAGTCGGTTTTTCTTATCTACCATCCATTTTCCAGAAAATCCATATTTAAATTTATCATCTTTAAAGCCATAAGCGGTATATCCTTGTAAGCGCCAGGTATCAGCTGTGCCAAAATAAGTTCTTGCTCCGCTACGCAAACGAACACCCTCTACCTCATTGTATCCAAATGTCGAAAAAATAGGGCCATAATCGACATGACCAAATTGTACATAACCACTGGCCAGCACCATTACTGAACTTGATATTTGTTTAAATTTTCTAACGGTCTTCAAGGTGTCAAGCATTTTATAAACGCCTAACTCATCTTTACTCAAATTTTCGAAACGATTTTCATGCCAAAAATCATCCGATTTATCGTAAACCGATTTATCAACATAATTAACCTCCTCTTTATAAAACGAAACCGGCTTCTCTTTATTGAATTCGTGGTTTCTGTAGAAAGAGGTTCTCTTTCCATAAAGTCCTTTTGATTTTTCTTTTTTGTTTAAAGCAAAGTCCGACATCATATAATCACGAGTCAAAAGAAAAATAGAATCATTCAATACTTCGAATTCCTGCTCTAAATAAATATCTTTTATCCAGTTGATGTTGGCACTTTTTGTAACGGCCATGTTGATTTTTTTGATAGCAAATGTGGAATCATTTACCCAAAAATCACCTTTAAAAGTCAATTCGTTTTTACGTCTTGGATAAAAAATAATATTGTAACACCATTTTTTATCAACAACCGCACTGTCTCTTAACACATAATTATAAACATCAACCCCAGTAGTAGATAGCGGACTGGTAAAACTTTTATCAAAAAACGTAAGATGATTTTCATAAATATTATAATCAGAATACAAATCTTTCACAAAAGTCAAAATTTGTTGATTCCCTTCAAAACCGGACGTTTTATTGGCTTTCATTTTCTCTTTTACCTTCTTCAATTTAGTATCCCCATACACATCATACAAAGATTCATTTATAAAAATAGGCAAATAGGTTTTCCCTGTAATCTTGGAAGTATCTACTTGATTAAAAATAAATTCCATGCCTTTGAAAAGCTTACTTTTCATAAAAGCACTATCAATGGTATTCATGTCAAACTCTACCTTTTCATACTTTTCCATTTGGTATTGCGCAAATAAATTCAAGCCGTTTTTACGCTTGTGTTCCCAAATTTTTCTAAGAATATCAAGTGCAGGATTGTTCTTTTTAGAAGTTTTACCAGTAAAAATCACTACTTCCTTGAGGCTCTCGGCTTCGTTTAATTGAATTTTAAAATTATAATTCACCAGCTTATTTAAAGTAATTTCCTTCTCAGAAAACCCTACCGAAGATATTACGATGACCGTATACGTTTTGGCAGATTCGATGTAAAAGCGCCCATCTTCATTCGAAACTACACCTTCATTCGAATCTTTAAAAACAACATTGGCAAAAGGAATGGGCTGATTTGTTTTGTCTACAACAATTCCGCTAACTTTTGTTTGTGCAAAAAGAACATTTGCTGAAGCAAACAAAAAAAATAAGATAAATAAGAAACGCTTTTTCATAATCATTCAAAAAAAAACTTCATCAAATAAACAATTGATGAAGTTTCAAATATAGGTATTTAGAAATCTAGATTATTCTAAAATTCACTGTTGACTGTTAAATTTTATTTAAAAAACAAATTCTTAAAAAAATCTATTTTTTATACAATACTTTTTTAACTGCTTTTACAACATCACCTGCATTAGGCAACCACTCTTTAAGCAATACTGGAGAGTACGGCGCTGGAGTATCAGCAGTAGTGATACGTTGAATAGGCGCATCAAGAAAATCGAAAGCACGTTCTTGAACTAAATAAGTAATCTCAGAAGAAACACTTGCAAATGGCCAAGCTTCTTCAAGAATCACCAATCTGTTTGTTTTTTTAACCGAAGTCAAAATCGTTTCAAAATCCAAAGGACGAACCGTTCTTAAATCGATAATTTCACAGGAGATCCCTTCTTTTGCCAATTCATCAGCAGCGATATACGCTTCTTTGATGATTTTTCCAAAAGAGACGATAGTTACATCAGTCCCTTCACGTTTAATATCGGCAACACCAATTGGAATAGTATATTCACCATCTGGAACTTCCCCTTTATCACCATACATTTGTTCTGATTCCATGAAAATCACAGGATCATTATCACGAATAGCTGATTTCAATAATCCTTTAGCATCGTAAACATTTGATGGAACTACTACTTTAAGACCTGGAGTATTCGCAAACCAGTTTTCAAGTGCTTGAGAGTGTGTCGCTCCTAATTGTCCTGCCGAAGCGGTTGGTCCACGAAAAACGATAGGCACATTGAATTGTCCACCTGTCATCTGACGCATTTTAGCAGCGTTATTTATTATTTGGTCAATCCCCACTAAACAGAAATTGAAAGTCATATATTCAACAATTGGTCTACAGCCGTTCATTGCTGAACCTACTGCAATACCGGTAAAACCAAGTTCCGCAATTGGAGTGTCAATTACTCTTTTTTCGCCAAATTCAGCTAGCATTCCTTTAGATGCTTTGTATGCTCCATTATATTCTGCAACTTCTTCACCCATTAAGTATATGGACTCATCGCGACGCATTTCTTCGCTCATCGCTTCGCAAATGGCCTCTCTAAATTGTATAGTTCTCATAGTTGTATGTTGTATGTGTGTAATTTTCGAAAAGCAAAAATAAATATTTTAAACCACTTAAAAGCATAAATTACTTTAAAATAATTTGGAGCAATTTCCGGCTATACGCTATATCTTCCTGTGGTTAAAGGAACCACAGGAAGGATACCGCTGCTATCCGGGCTACGAAATCGATATAGTGCCAAGAATTTGCACATTTCAAGCAACTTCTCCTCAATTTATAGATCTTAATCGGCAAGCCGAAAGCAACAATTTGATTTCTTTTTGTTGGATTTTTTTCATTAATTCATTCAAATTAATAAACAATCAATCGCTAATTAAAAAAAAGATTACTTTTTATTACGAAATAACGAAAACGTAATAGTATTAAAAAATATTATGCGTGCATAGTAAATTATTCAAATTATTATTCTAATTTTGTACAACAAATTTCGAATAATAAAATCAATACTTATGAAAATATTAGTTTGCATCAGTCACGTTCCTGATACTACTTCAAAGATTAACTTCGTCAATGGTGATTCTGAATTTGACACTAACGGCGTACAATACGTAATTAATCCAAATGATGAATTTGGTTTGACACGTGCTATTTGGTTTCAAGAACAACAAGGCGCAACCGTTACGGTTGTCAATGTTGGAGGGCCAGAAACCGAACCAACTTTAAGAAAAGCATTAGCAATAGGCGCAAACGAAGCTATTCGTGTAAACGCTACTCCTACAGACGGTTTTTTTGTTGCCAAACAACTTGCCGAAGTAATTAAAAATGGGGCATACGACGTTATCATAGCCGGAAAAGAATCCCTTGATTATAATGGCGGAATGGTTCCTGGAATGATTGCCGGAATCTTAGGGTATAACTTCCTAAATTCTTGCACTAGCCTTACTGTTGATGGGACTAATGCAAAAGCAGTTCGTGAGATTGACGGTGGAAAAGAAACAGTAAGCACTACTCTACCTTTAATCATTGGCGGGCAAAAAGGATTAGTTGAAGAAAAAGACTTGCGTATTCCTAACATGAGAGGAATTATGACAGCAAGAACCAAAGTGTTGACTATCCTTGAACCTGTTGAAGCTTCAGTAAACACTAAAGCGGTGAAATTTGAAAAACCAGCACCTAAATCTGCAGTGAAATTAATTTCACCTGACAATTTAGATGAATTAATCAATTTATTACACAACGAAGCGAAAGTAATCTAGTAATCAGTCTTTAGCTCAGTTTTAAAAATCTGAGATCTAAAATCTAAAATCTAAAATCATTATGTCAATATTAATATATGCAGAATACGCAGAAGGAAAATTCAAGAAAGTAGCTTTCGAATTAGCATCTTATGCAAAAAAAGTAGCCGAATCACTAGGAACTACAGTTACAGCCGTAACCGTAAATGCTGGAGATGTTTCGGAATTATCAAAATACGGAGTAGATAAAGTATTAAAAGTAAACAACGATAAATTATCCGGTTTTACAGCAAAAGCCTACGCTGATGTAATCAAACAAGCCGCTCAAAAAGAAAGTGCCAAATTAATTTTACTTTCCTCCACAACAGACAGTATTTATCTTTCCTCACTTGTGGCAGTAGCCCTGGAAGCTGGATTTGCGTCGAATGTGGTAGGTTTACCTGTAAGTACAGCTCCTTTTCAAGTAAAAAGAAATGCTTTTTCAAACAAAGCGTTCAATATTACCGAAATTGCTACGGATGTAAAAGTACTTGGTCTTGCTAAAAACTCGTATGGTGTTTTTGAAAATGCTTCTACATTAACCCAAGAAGATTTCAATCCAACAATTGGAGACAATGATTTTGGTGTAAAAGTAGAATCCGTAGAAAAAGGATCTGGAAAAGTTTCCATTGCCGATGCGGATATCGTAGTTTCTGGCGGACGTGGATTAAAAGGACCTGAAAACTGGGGAATGATTGAAGGATTAGCTGCGGTACTTGGTGCTGCAACTGCTTGTTCAAAACCAGTTTCAGATTTAGGTTGGAGACCTCATGGGGAACACGTAGGACAAACAGGAAAACCCGTTGCCACAAACTTGTATATTGCAATCGGAATTTCGGGAGCCATTCAACACATTGCAGGAATCAATTCTTCTAAAGTAAAAGTAGTCATCAATAGCGATCCCGAGGCTCCATTCTTCAAAGTAGCGGATTACGGAATTGTAGGAGATGCTTTTGAAATTGTTCCTAAATTAATCGAAAAATTTAAAGCTTTTAAAGCACAACAGTCATAATTCAATAAATCTCTTCAAATTGCTGCCTAAAAAATAAGATATTTGTATCTTTGCTTCTGGGCAGCATTTTTTTTGAATAAAAAATCGCACCTAATTTATTAAAAAATAAGTACATCGTACTTTCCCATTTTAACAACTATGAGCTTAGTTAAATTATCCATTAAAGGGATTTCGTACAGTCAAACCCAAAACGGAGCCTACGCTTTGATTTTGAATGAAGTTGACGGTGAACGAAAATTGCCTATTGTCATAGGCGCTTTTGAAGCCCAATCTATTGCTATTGCTTTAGAGAAAGAGATCAAGCCACCTCGTCCTTTGACACATGATTTATTCAAAAATTTTGCTGAGCGTTTTGATATCGTTGTAAAACAAGTTATTATTCACAAACTGGTAGATGGTGTTTTTTATTCCAGTATCATTTGTGAAAGAGATAAAATTGAAGAAATAATAGACGCCAGAACATCCGATGCTATTGCTTTAGCATTGCGTTTCAACGCCCCAATTTATACGTATAAAAACATCCTGGATAAAGCTGGAATTTATTTGAAAGCAAATCCTTTGGAAGCCAATAAAGATTCACAGGAAATAGATGATGTACTGTCTAATCCGGACACCTTTGGTCATGAAGAAGAAACGAATCAATCCGGACATACTTATTCGAAACACAGTTTACAGGAATTAAACGAATTGCTGGATCAAGCTGTAGCACATGAAGATTACGAAAAAGCAGCTAAGATTAGAGACGAAATTTCAAAAAGAGAGCTTTAGTATTCATTCCCAGTCTTTTAGAGAACTGTAAAAAGAAACTACAAACATAACCCAGAATGAAGCAATATTTAGATTTAGTGCAGCACGTAATGGAAAACGGTTGTCAAAAAGGGGATCGAACCGGAACAGGGACAAAAAGTGTGTTTGGTTATCAAATGCGTTTTGATTTAAGTGAAGGTTTCCCAATGGTTACCACTAAAAAATTACACCTAAAATCTATTATCTATGAATTGCTTTGGTTCCTGAAAGGTGACACAAATATCAAGTACCTTCAAGAAAATGGAGTGAAAATTTGGGATGCCTGGGCGGATGCCAACGGAGATTTGGGTCCTGTCTATGGCCATCAATGGCGGAACTGGAATAGCGAAGAAATAGATCAAATCAGTGAACTTATTACAGAACTAAAAACCAACCCAAACAGCCGTAGAATGCTTGTTTCAGCCTGGAATCCTTCTGTACTTCCAGATACGAAAAAATCTTTTGACGAAAATGTAGCCAATAACAAAGCTGCACTACCGCCATGCCATGCCTTTTTTCAGTTTTATGTTTCCGACGGCAAATTATCCTGCCAATTATACCAACGAAGTGCCGATATTTTCTTAGGCGTTCCATTTAACATTGCTTCCTACGCATTGTTAACAATGATGATTGCGCAAGTTTGTAAATTAGAAGCAGGTGAATTTATTCATACCTTTGGTGATGCCCATATTTATAACAATCATTTTGAACAGCTGGAATTACAATTGACACGGGAACCAAAACCATTACCAAAAATGATTTTAAATCCAGAGATTAAAAATATTTTCGATTTTGATTTTGAAGATTTCACACTTGAAGGTTATGAACCACACGCTCTCATAAAAGGAAGTGTTGCAGTGTAAAACAACAACTGATACCCGATAAAATAAAAAAATCCGCTGTGAAGCGGATTTTTTATATTTTATTAAACTGATAAAACACTATTCTCAGCACCTGCGAAATCATTCCATACAAATGAATCTGCTTCTGGTTCATTAACGAACTCTCCATCTATTACATATTTAAACTCATAAGACGCATCTTTGTTTACGTCGTAAGTTGCTTTGAAAGTTCCATTTTTCAATTTACTTAAAGCACCTTCGGCTAAATTCCAATTATTAAAATCACCAACCACAGCTGCTGATGTAGCTTGCTTCGCTTCTACTGAAAATGTAACTTTACAAACTGGTTTTGTTTTTACAAATTGTTTCTTAATTGACATAACTATTTCATTTTTAGAATTATGAGACAAAGAAAATAAATTCAAATGAACTTTCGACAAAGCACATGAAGTTTTAACAGAATGACATAAACAATGTTAATTTTTAAATAAATTCCTAATTATCTGAGCTTTAATTTTCTTATCCTAAATAAGAAAACGTTTTCTTACTAAATAATAACCAATCAAAATAGTGCCTTTGCAAAATAAAATTTATCTTTATAACCAAAATTTAATCTATGGAAAAACATCAACACGAACAATATGAGTATGCTAGAAGAAGAATTAAGCAAAAAAAAAGACTGTATTTTCATTTTGTTTTACTCCTTTTAGGGAGTTTCTCTCTATTTATATCCAATAAGTTTTTTGGAATTGGCGTAGATTCTGATTGGTATATTTGGGGAATTACAATATGGCTTTTTATTTTTATTTTGCACTTTATAAAAATATATATTACAGATCGTTTTATGAATAAAAATTGGGAAAGAGAGCAAATAGATCGGCTGGTTACACTTCAGAAAAAAAAGATTGACCAATTAGAAACAAAAATTAACGAAGAATCCTCTAACTAAAAATTAAGAGAATTATGATAATAATGATTGCGGCAATTGCCGAAAACAATGCGCTTGGAGAAAATAATAAATTGGTTTGGCATCTTCCAAATGATTTCAAAAGGTTTAAAACACTTACTTCCGGACGTCATATTATAATGGGGCGAAAAACTTTTGAGAGTTTCCCAAAACCATTGCCCAATCGAACTCATATCGTGATATCCAGACAGAAGGAATACCGCCCAGAAGGCTGTATTGTGGTAGATAGCATGGAAAAGGCCTTGGCAATTTGCCCAGAAAACGAGACCTCTTATATAATTGGAGGGGGGGAAATTTATACTCTTGGACTTCCTTTTACTGATAAGATTGAAATCACAAGGGTTCATAATAATTTTAAAGCAGATGCTTTTTTTCCTGAAATCGATCTTAAAGAATGGGAAATTACAGCATATGAATTTAATAAAAAAGACGAAAAACACCTTTACGACTATACGTATCAAACTTTTTCCCGAAAATAAAAAAACACCCCGAAATGGGATGTTTTTTATTTAACAATGACAAGGGAATGACCTATTCTTGAAACAATATTTGATAACTCAAAATAAAAATCACAAATACCAGTAACACTCCAGAGATGGAGATAATAATATTTGACAATTTTTGAGCGTACATTTCAAAAAAGCCTTTAATACCAAATACCACGAAGGTACTAAAGACAAAGAAAATCAAAATTTCCAAAAACAAATTTAATCCTAAGAACGTGTGTTGCGCTTTAAATACATTACTATTTTGCAAAATAGCACTTTCAAAACTGCTCACAAGAACAAATGATATTGTTAACGCAAGAAACAACCATTTGATTTGGGTCATTAAATCCCTTTTAATCATTGATAAATATTTTAAAATATTATAATGTAAAATTGAACAATAAAAACATTTGTTGCAATACCCACTTTTAGTGATATTTACGATTTAGTGTAATTATTTTATTATCATCCCAAAGAAAAAAATTAATCCTTTTTTCTAACTAAAAGAAAGTTTACCGCTAATCCCGAAACTGATTTTTAGTTTGTATAGTTTGTCTTATATTTGTGGAAATTAAAAAAATGTCAAAAAATATAACACCTTATAAAAATTCAACTTTAGGAAAAAAAGAACAAGTTGCAAAAATGTTTGATACCATATCTGGAAATTATGACAACCTTAATCGTGTCATTTCTTTTGGTATTGACATCAAATGGCGTAAAAATGTTTTAAAAATTGTTGCCAAATCCAATCCAAAAATAATTCTGGATATTGCAACAGGAACTGGTGACTTGGCTATTTTGATGGCACAAACCAATGCTGAAAAAATTATCGGATTAGATATTTCTGCAGGTATGCTTGAAGTAGGCAAGAAGAAAATTGTCGCAAGGAACATGTCTGACACTATTGAAATGATTTTAGGTGACTCTGAAAACATGCCGTTTGAGGACAACTATTTTGACGCTATTACAGTTGCTTTTGGAGTTAGAAATTTTGAAACACTAGAAAAAGGTTTGTCAGAAATTTTAAGAGTTTTGAAACCAAATGGTATTTTTGTGATTTTAGAAACCTCAGTCCCTGAAAAAACCCCTTATAAACAAGGATATACTTTTTACAGTAAAAACATACTGCCACTCATAGGAAAATTATTCTCCAAAGACAATGTAGCTTATGGTTATTTATCTGAATCTTCGGCTGCATTTCCATACGGTGAAAAATTGAACAATATTTTGAGAAAAATTGGGTTTATAGATGTAATAGCGATGCCACAAACTTTTGGTGTAGCCACAATTTATTCTGCTTCTAAAAAATAAGATGAAAAAAATAGTTGTTTTAGTTTTATTAACTATCAATCTCAACGGATTCGCACAGTTTAATAAAAACATGTTTAGCAAGGACCCTATCATTAACTTGGAAAATTTTCAAAATAAAAAGCTCTATTTTGGATATTTTTTAGGTTTCAATTCTTATGATTTTAAAATTGACTATAAGACCGTTGGTCCTGATATCCAAACAAAGAAAACAACGGGCTTTAATGTGGGAATTGTCGGTGATTTAAAACTTCATGAATATATCAGTTTACGATTTGAACCCGGTTTATATTACACTAAAAGAGATTTGCTCTATCCTGGTTTCACATCAAAAACTGATGCTCTGAGAGAAGTAAACAGTACTTACATTCATTTCCCGTTACTATTAAAATTCTTATCACTTAGAACCGGGAATATTCGTCCATATATTGTAGGAGGATTGTCTACAACTTTAAACTTATCGAGCAATTCAAAATCAATAGACGATAATTCAGCACAACGTTTTAGAGTTAAACCTTGGACAACAAATTATGAAATGGGTTTGGGGATCGATTTCTTTTCTCCTTATTTTATATTTTCCCCTTCTATAAGAGGTGTTTTTGGACTTAAAGACGAACTTATTAGAGATAAAGACCCCAATAGTCCTTGGACTGGCGACATAGAGTCAATAAAATCAAGAGCTGTTTTTATCAATTTTACGTTTCATTAAAATCAATTATTCTTAAATTTTATTGTGAATTTCTTCTAAATTCACTAAGAATAATGGCCGTTGCAGTAGCCACATTCAAACTTTCCGTCTTTTGAATTTCTCCAAAACGAGGAATGGTAATTCTATTTTCAATCCGTTCTTCAATTGCTGACGAAATCCCATTGGCTTCATTTCCCATGATGATGATTCCTTCCTGAGGCAAGCTGGTTTTGTAAATATTCTCTCCATCCATAAAAGTCCCAAAAACAGGTAATTTGGTTTGTGCTAGAAAAGCATCCAAATCTATATAAGTAACATTTACCCTTGCAATTGAACCCATTGTAGCCTGGACTACTTTTGGATTATAAATATCAACCGTTTCTTTAGAACAAAGTAATTGATGAATTCCAAACCAGTCACACAATCGCAATATAGTCCCTAAATTCCCTGGATCTCGAATACTATCAAGAGCGAGAATCAATCCGGATTCAATCATTTTTTTCTCAACCGGCATTTTAAAAACTGCCAAACAAGAATTAGGCGAGGAAAGAGCGCTTATTTTTTTTAATTCATTTTCATCAATACCCGTCTTTTTTGCATTTGGAACTTCTTCAAAATCATTTTGCGTGGTGTACAAATGCTCCAGTTCAAAATTTGACTGCAATAACTCCTGAATTACTTTCACGCCTTCGGCAAAAAATAATTTATTGATCAATCTATATTTTTTTTGCTGTAAACTCGTTATAAGTTTTATTTGGTTTTTACTAACCATAAAATAATGTACTTTTGAATTAAATATTTTGAAACACTTGAAAAACATTTCCACAAAAATAACAGCATTTATTCTAATTGCAATATTAATATGTGCATGTAACGCTGAAAAAAGAGTTCCAGAAGGCAAACTATTGCTTACAAAAAACGAAGTTTTAGTAAATAATAAGAACACCAAAGAAGAAATCATTTTTAATCAATTGTATCAAAAACCAAATAGCACCTTATTTTTGGGCTTGCGTTTGCGTTTGAATTTATATAATTTGGCAAATCTGAATCCAGATTCCACCTACCAGGCTAAGTTTACAAATAATCCTGGAAAATACAAAAGACAAGCAAACTGGTTGTCCGCAAAACAAGTGGATCGACTTGGAAAATCTTTTTTATATCATGGAATTCATGATTTTCTAAAAAAAACTGGCGAAGCGCCTGTAATTATTGACCAAACTAAAACAGACAAATCAATATTAAGACTAAAGTACTATTACTTTAACAATGGCTATTTTAATGTTAAAGCCACCTATACAATCGATACTTTAAAAACTAAAAGAGCCAAAATTAAATATGCAATAACTACGCAGGAGCCTTATCTGTTAGATTCATTAAGAACAACCATTTTAACACCAGTATTAGACTCATTGTACGAAACAAACAAGTCTAAAACTTTAATTAAGTCAGGAAATCAATATAAAACAGCCGATTTTGAGGATGAAAAAAACAGAATTACAACCAACTTTAGAAACAATGGTGCGTATTATTTTCAACCCAACTATATCACTTTTGATTTAGATACCATTAAAAAAATAAATAAAGCAAATGTAAATCTAATCATCAATAATTATTCTTATCAACAACAGGACTCCAGTAGAACAGAACCTTTCAAGTTGTATAAAATAAGTGATGTAAATATTTATACTGATTATTTACCAAATGGCAATAACCAAAAAATAACTGACAGTATTTCTTATAATAATTTCAATTTGTACGGCCGTGAAAAAATTAAATACAAACCTCGCGCTATAACAAATGCCATCTTTATCAACAAAGGGACATTATTTGCAGATTATAAAACGGTGTTAACAACCCGATATCTGAATAATCTTAAAATTTTCAATTATCCAACCATACAATACGAAGTCGACAAAAGAGATACAACAGCCCAGTCATTGATTGCAAAAGTATATCTAACACCCAGAAAAAAATATAGTTTTGGGGCTACACTGGATGTTACACATTCAAACATACAGGATATTGGTATTGGACTAAGCGCTTCAGAAACTATCAGAAATATATTTAACGGCGCCGAAACATTAGAAATTGCTGCTCGTGGAAACATCGGATCTTCAAAAGATTTAGCAAATCCAAATAATAATTTTTTTAATGTTTCAGAATACGGACTGGATTTAAAACTTACCTTCCCAAGAATTTTCATGCCTTTTGAAACTGAAAAAATCATTCCTAAAAGCATGATTCCTTCCACGCTAATTACGGCAGGTTTCGCAAAACAAAGAAATATTGGTTTGGACAAAGAGAATTTCACTGGAGCATTATCCTATAATTGGACGCCAAAAAGAAACAATACCGCTCGTTTTGATCTTTTCAACGCACAATTTGTACGCAATCTAAATCCACAAAATTATTTCAACGTATACAGATCTTCTTATAATGCACTGAATGATCTTGGAAAAACATACAATACAAATCCAGACTATTTCAATAATATCATTGATAAAGATTTAATAATCGAAGATGGAACATTAGGATTCACTAATGATGTTTTGAACGGAAATACTCCATTAACACCATCGGATGAAAATTATAAAAACGTAAAAAGCATTGAAGAACGAAGAGTTAGACTGACCGAAAATGATTTTATTCTGGCAACAAGTTATAGTTTTTCCAAAACTACCAAAACAGATGTTCTGGACAATAATTTTTATCTCTTTAGAACAAAGATTGAATCTGCGGGAACTTTATTATCCTTAATTTCGAAAACAGCAAGTCTACCTAAAAACGCAGATAACAATTATGAAATATTCAATTTAGAATATTCAGAATATATAAAAACAGAGTTCGACTATATCAAACACTGGGATTTAACGAAAGAGAAAGTATTTGCTGTTAGAACTTTTTTCGGAATAGCAGTTCCTTTCGGCAATTCGGATAACGTCCCGTTTTCAAGAAGTTATTTTTCTGGCGGTTCCAATGATAACAGAGCATGGCAACCCTATAGCTTAGGACCTGGAAGCAGTGGTGCCTCAAATGATTTTAACGAAGCAAATATGAAACTTGCCATTAGTGGCGAATTTAGATTTAAAGTATTAGGGAGTTTAAAAGGAGCTCTTTTTGCCGATGCCGGAAACATCTGGAATGTACTTGATAATGTGACAGATGAAAAATCGACATTTAAGAATCTAAGCGATTTAAAAGACATAGCCTTAGGCTCCGGATTTGGGCTGCGATACGATTTAAGCTTTTTTGTAATTCGATTTGATTTAGGGTTTAAAACCTACAATCCAGCCAATGAAACTAACAAACGATGGTTTCGCGAATACAATTTTGGACACTCTGTTTTAAATTTTGGAATAAATTATCCGTTCTAATGCTAATTAATTCTTATTTTTGCAAACTAAAAACTAAAAAACAACTAAAAAGAATTACAATGGCACACAACATAAAACCAGGCGTAGCTACGGGAGATCAGGTTCAAGAAATTTTCAACTATGCTAAAGAAAAAGGATTCGCATTACCTGCTGTAAATGTTACAGGATCAAATACCATCAATGGTGTACTTGAAACTGCAGCTAAATTAAACGCACCAGTTATCATTCAATTTTCTAATGGAGGAGCGCAGTTTAATGCAGGAAAAGGACTTTCGAATGCAGGTGAAAAAGCAGCTATCGCTGGTGGAATCGCAGGAGCATTACACATTCACACTTTGGCAGAAGCTTACGGGGCAACAGTAATTTTACATACTGACCATTGTGCAAAAAAATTATTACCTTGGATCGATGGTTTATTAGATGCTTCAGAAGCACATTTTGCTAAAACTGGAAAACCATTATTCTCTTCTCACATGATTGATTTATCTGAAGAGCCTATCGAAGAAAACATCGAAATTTGCAAAGGCTATTTAGAAAGAATGAGCAAAATGGGAATGACACTTGAAATCGAACTTGGAATTACAGGTGGTGAAGAAGATGGTGTTGACAACTCTGATGTTGATAGCTCAAAATTATATACGCAACCCGAAGAAGTTGCTTATGCATACGAAGAACTTTCAAAGGTAAGTCCTAGATTTACAATTGCGGCGGCTTTTGGTAACGTTCACGGTGTTTACAAACCAGGAAATGTAAAATTGACTCCAAAAATTTTAAAAAACTCTCAAGATTTCGTACAAAACAAATTCAACACAGGATCTAATCCAGTAGATTTCGTTTTCCATGGTGGTTCAGGCTCTACATTGGAAGAAATCAGAGAAGGTATTAGCTACGGTGTAATAAAAATGAATATTGATACTGACTTGCAATTTGCATTTACGGAAGGTATTCGTGATTATATGGTTACAAATATTGACTATTTGAAAACTCAAATTGGAAATCCAGAAGGTGCTGATGCTCCAAACAAAAAATATTACGACCCAAGAAAATGGTTACGTGAAAGTGAAGTTACTTTCAACACAAGACTTGAGCAAGCATTTGCTGACTTAAACAATGTGAATACACTATAATAAAATTAAGTTTAAAGTTTTTAAATCCCGATGTAACCATCGGGATTTAAAATCTAAACCAGAAACTACAGGAACGGATTACTGAACACTGAACACTAGAAAAATGGCTTGGTTTAAAAGAAAAGAAAAAGGGATTACTACTGCTACTGAAGACAAGATGGACATCCCAAAAGGGCTTTGGTACAAATCTCCAACTGGAAAAATTATTGATGCCGATGAACTAGCTCGTAACTTATTTGTAAGTCCTGAAGATGGTTTTCATGTTAGAATTGGAAGTGCTGAATATTTCCAAATTTTATTTGACAACAATGAATTTGTTGAATTAGATAAAAATATGACCTCTAAAGATCCTTTGCATTTTATTGACACAAAAAAATATGCAGACCGATTAAAAGATGTTATGGAAAAAACCAAACTTAAGGATGCAGTGCGCACCGGAGTTGGAAAATCCAAAGGAAAAGAATTAGTAATTTGCTGTATGGATTTTGCCTTTATTGGTGGATCTATGGGAGCAGTAGTGGGAGAAAAAATCGCAAGAGGAATCGATCACGCAATTCAAAACAAATTGCCCTTTGTGATGATTTCAAAATCAGGTGGGGCAAGAATGATGGAAGCAGCTTATTCTTTGATGCAGCTAGCTAAAACATCCGTAAAACTGGCTCAACTTGCTGAAGCAAAATTACCTTACATTTCGTTATGTACGGATCCAACAACTGGAGGAACAACGGCATCTTACGCGATGCTGGGAGATATAAATATTTCTGAACCAGGCGCATTAATTGGATTTGCAGGACCAAGAGTAGTACGCGACACCACAGGTAAAGATTTACCCGAAGGTTTTCAAACTGCTGAATTTGTTCTCGAGCATGGTTTCTTAGACTTTATAACACCAAGAAAAGAATTGAAAGACAAGATTAACTTGTACATCGATTTGATTCAAAACAATAATATCAGATAAACGAAAATCCCGAGCAATCGGGATTTTCGTTTATGATTTAAATTTTATTATTTTAAGATTCAAACAAAAAGGCTTTCAAATATTTGAAAGCCTTTTTGTTTGAAATCCAGATTCTTTTTCGAAAGTATTCCGGTTTACATTCCTGTTCTAATAGCCTCGACAGGATCTAGTTTTGAAGCAGCAATGGCGGGAAGAATTCCTGAAATCAATCCAATTAAAGCTGCTAAGCCAGTTCCTAAGAGAATATTCCCAACACCTAACACAAATTCAAACTCTAATACTTTTGTTAAAACCATTGAAATTAACCAAACTAATAAAAGTCCAATTACCCCGCCAATTACGGAAAGTATTATTGCTTCAAATAAAAACTGAAATAATATAAATTTATTTTTGGCACCTAACGATTTCTGAATTCCAATTAAATTCGTGCGCTCTTTTACCGAAACAAACATAATATTAGCAATCCCAAACCCTCCTACAAGTAACGAAAATCCACTGATAACCCATCCAACCACATTCATTTGACCAATAATACCATCAATAAAATCAGTAAAACCTGACAACACATTAATAAAAAAATCATCAATTTCCCCTGCTTTTAAACCTCTAAAACTCCTCAATTTTTGAGAAATTTCACCTTTGTAAGCATCCATATCTACACCTCTTTCCGGCTTAAAGATGATTACGTTTGTCAAAGAAGTGTTATTATCGCCATACAATTGACGAACAAAATTAACAGGAATAAAAGCGGAAGTGTCATTACTATCACCAAATAATCCTGCTCCTTGTTTTTTCAAAACACCGATGACGGTAAATCTTTTGCCATACAATCGCACATTTTTACCTATAGGATCAATATTATCAAACAAGGATTTGGCGATTTCATCCCCTAAAACAATTACGGTAGATCCAGAATTAGCTTCAGATTCATTATAAAATCTCCCTTCTTCAAATTCTAATCCCTGAATATCAATAAATTCGTGGGAAACCGGGACAATATTAACATCACTAACTGTTTTTGAATCGTATTTTATAGATTCTCTTTTGGTAAATATTTGATACCCCATTTGGGCAGTATTTGTCATAACCCCTTTCATGTAGCTATATTCGTCGTACTTTACATTAGGAAATTGTTCTCTTTTCCATTGTGGAATATCTGACGGTCCAAAAGAAAATTTCATTAAATAAATAGTGTTTTTATCAAGACTGCTTAAATCTTTGGTAATTTTCCTGTCTAAAGAATCTACGGCAGCAAGCACAGCTATTATTGAAAAAATACCAATAGTAACCCCTAATAAAGAAAGCAAAGTCCTCAATTTATTGTTTCGCAAAGCATTCATTGCAAAACCAAAACTCTCTTTTAATAACCGAAGATAGACTATCATAAAATCTTTATTACGTTAAGGTAAAATTCTACATTATATTTTTCATAAACCTAATAAAAATCCACCTACCAATTGGTATATTTTTTTAAGATAATGTTACACAAATTCATTGAATTTTATAATCAAAAAAAAACTATTTTTGCACTTTATAATTATAACTACACAATGAACACAACAAAAACTATTCAATCTGCATTAATTTCGGTATTCTCAAAAGATGGTCTTGAACCAATTGTAAGAAAACTGCATGAACAAAATGTTATACTTTACTCTACCGGAGGAACCGAAGATTTTATAAAAAATCTAGGAATTCCTGTAGTTCCTGTGGAAGACGTAACTTCTTATCCTTCTATTCTTGGCGGAAGAGTAAAAACATTGCACCCAAAAGTTTTTGGAGGAATCCTAAACCGTCAGGACAATGAAAGTGATGTACAACAAATGCAAGAGTTCAATATTCCGCAAATTGATTTAGTGATAGTTGATTTATATCCATTTGAAAAAACAGTTGCTTCAGGAGCAAGTGAATCAGATATTATTGAAAAAATAGATATTGGTGGTATTTCTTTAATTCGTGCTGCCGCAAAAAACTTTAAAGACACTGTAATCGTAGCTTCGGTAGAGGAATACAGCTTACTTTTAGACTTGATTACAGATCAAAACGGAGCTACTACTCTTGCCAACAGAAAATTATTGGCTACAAAAGCATTTCATGTTTCTTCTCATTATGATACTGCAATTTTCAATTATTTCAATACTGATGAAACCGTTTATAAACAAAGTATTGCTCACGGTCAAGTCTTGAGATATGGAGAAAATCCACATCAAAAAGGATTTTTCTTTGGTGATTTTGATGCCATGTTCAAAAAAATTCACGGAAAAGAATTGTCTTACAACAACTTATTAGACGTAGACGCTGCTGTGAATTTGATTAATGAGTTCAAAAATGACGGCCCTACTTTTGCCATATTAAAACACAATAATGCTTGTGGTTTAGCAACAAGAAAAACAATTAGTGAGGCTTATAATGTTGCCTTGGCTTGTGACCCGACTTCAGCCTTTGGAGGTGTTTTGATTTCCAATACTAAAATTGATGTGGCAACTGCAATTGAGATAAATAAATTATTTTGTGAAGTAGTTATTGCTCCAGAATACGATACTGAAGCTAGTGCTATTTTACAAGAGAAAAAAAATAGAATTATTCTAGTTCAAAATGAAGTGGCTTTACCACAAAAACAAGTAAGAACTTGCTTAAACGGAATCTTAGTTCAAGAAAGAAACAGCATAACCGACAATAAAGAAGACTTAATAACCGTTACCACTACAGCACCAACTGAACAAGAAATTCAAGATTTAATATTTGCTTCAAAAATTTGTAAAAACACAAAATCAAATACGATTGTTTTTGCAAAAAACGGTACACTTATTGCGTCAGGTACAGGGCAAACATCAAGAGTCGACGCCTTATTACAAGCGATTGAAAAAGCAAAAACTTTTGGATTTGATTTACAGGGAGCCTCTATGGCAAGTGATGCTTTTTTCCCTTTCCCAGATTGCGTGGAAATAGCCAAAAAAGCAGGAATAACAGCTGTAATCCAGCCAGGAGGATCGATAAAAGACGAATTGAGTATCAATTATTGTAATGAAAATAAAGTTGCAATGGTATTTACAGGAACTCGTCATTTTAAACATTAATTTGTTTAACTTTGCCCGTCACAAATTTATAACTTTTAACCCTTAAAAAACTTATGGGATTTTTTGATTTCATGACCGAGGATATCGCGATAGACCTTGGTACCGCTAATACTTTAATCATACATAATGATAAAGTCGTAATTGACAGCCCCTCAATAGTTGCTCGTGATAGAGTTTCCGGCAAAATCATTGCTGTTGGTAAAGAAGCCAACATGATGCAGGGTAAAACACATGAAAACATTAAGACGATAAGACCGTTGAAAGATGGTGTAATTGCTGATTTTGATGCTTCCGAAAAAATGATCAGTATGTTTATAAAAAGCATACCGGCATTAAAGAAAAGAATGTTTACTCCCGCATTAAGAATGGTGGTTTGTATTCCTTCTGGGATTACCGAAGTGGAAATGAGAGCGGTTAAAGAATCTTGTGAAAGAGTTAACGGGAAAGAAGTTTATTTGATTCACGAACCAATGGCTGCAGCTATTGGTATTGGAATTGACATTATGCAACCAAAAGGAAACATGATTGTTGATATCGGTGGTGGAACAACTGAAATTGCCGTAATTGCGTTAGGCGGAATTGTATGTGACAAATCAGTAAAAATTGCCGGTGATGTATTTACAAATGATATCGTATATTACATGCGTACCCAACACAATCTTTTTGTTGGAGAAAGTACTGCAGAGAAAATAAAAATCCAAATTGGAGCCGCAATTGAAGACTTAGAAACTCCTCCAGAAGACATGTCAGTTCAAGGAAGAGATTTACTTACCGGTAAACCAAAACAAGTAGAAGTTTCGTACCGTGAAATTGCAAAAGCATTAGACAAATCGATTCAACGAATTGAAGATGCCGTAATGGAAACTTTATCTCAAACACCTCCAGAATTAGCAGCTGATATTTACAATACCGGTATATATCTTGCAGGTGGTGGTTCCATGTTAAGAGGTCTTGATAAAAGAATTTCTCAAAAAACAGATTTACCCGTTTATATTGCCGAAGATCCATTAAGAGCTGTAGTTCGAGGAACTGGAATGGCGCTAAAAAACCTTACAAAATTTAAAAGCATCTTGATAAAATAAGGTTTTAAAGAACAATTTAAATAATTCTATATAGTAAAAACTTCGGTTTAGCTTTACAAGTAGAAATTTAAGATAAAACCTGAAACAAAATAACCAATAGTACATGCAGCAAATATTTAATTTTATATTTAAAAACAGTAATAGGTTACTGTTTTTGCTGCTTTTGGGCATTTCACTCGTGCTCACCATTCAATCTCATTCTTTTCACAGAAGCAAAATAATAAGTTCTGCTAACTTTTTAAGTGGTGGCGTTTATGAAAAAGTTAATTCTATAAATGAGTATTTGAATTTAAAAACCCAAAATGATGCGCTAGCACAAGAAAATGCCGAATTAAAAAGTCTTCTCTTTAGTCGTAAAGACACAGCTGCGGTACAAAAATTAGATAGTTTAAAAGGCGTAAAAGCGGAAGACATTATCGTTTCAAAGGTTATTCATAATTCATACAATGTTTATGAAAACTATTTAACATTGAATTCAGGTGAATTGCAAGGAGTCAAACCAGATATGGGGGTGATAAATAGCTTGGGCATTGTTGGAATTGTTGACAATACTTCTCCACATTATGCAACTGTGGTTAGTATTTTAAATAAAAAATCTCAAATTAACGCAAAGATTAAAAAATCTAATCATTTTGGCTCATTAGTTTGGAATGGGAAAAGCACTGGCTTTGTTCAATTGATTGATGTACCAAGATTGGCAGCTATCAGAAAAGGTGACACTATCGTAACCGGGGGCCAATCCGTTATATTTCCTGAGAATATCAACATTGGAACTATTTCTAAAATTTATATTGACAATCAAACCAACTACTATACATTAGATATAAAACTTTTTAATGACATGACTAATTTAGGCCACGTTTACATCATAAAAAGTAAAAATCGTGACGAGCTTATTAATTTAGAAAAAGGAAAAAAAGATGAATAGCACCTTGTTAGTCAATATTTTTCGTTTTGTTCTGTTATTGGCAGTTCAAATTATTATTTTCAATAATATGAATTTTCTGGGCTATATAAGTCCATTCCCATACGTCCTTTTTATAATATTATATCCTGTAAACGGTAATAAATCAGGATTGTTAATCGCAAGTTTCTTGCTAGGACTTATTATGGATATGTTCAGTAATTCGGGAGGAATCCATACCACAGCATGTATCCTTTTAGCATACTTCAGGCCTTATATCTTTAAATTTTCATTTGGATTAAGCTATGAATATCAAACGGTACGATTAAATGATGTTTTAACTCCGGAGCGATTCTCTTTTATATTAATGTCTGTTGTAATTCATCACTTAGTATTATTTATACTAGAAGCATTTCAATTTAGTTTTATATTGGACGTTTTACTGCGAACATTATTGAGTACGGTATTTACAATCCTAATTTGCATTATAATAATATATCTTATTAAGCCAAACAAAAGATGAGAAAATTATTGCTGCCTTCTTTAATCATTGTTGCAGCATCATTGCTAGTAATACGAATATTCTATTTACAAATTATAGATGATTCATTCAAACTGAAATCAGACAATAATGCTATTAAAATAAAATATGACTACCCTGAAAGAGGTTATATTTACGATCGAAATGGCAAATTATTAGTAGCCAATCAAGCTTCCTATGATATCATGGTTATTCCAAGAGACGTAAAAGACATTGACACTTCAGAATTTTGTCTGCTATTAGACATTACAAAAGAGGATTTTATAAAAAGAATGGCAAAAGCCAAAGTATATAGTCCCAGGTTACCATCGGTTTTTTTACCTCAATTAAACAAAAGTGAATTTGCTGCTTTTCAGGAAAAAATTCGAAAATACGAAGGATTCTACTTTCAAAAACGTTCGTTACGTGATTACGAAGTAGATTTTGGCGCCAATGTTTTTGGATTTATCACTCAAGTCAACGAAAAATTAGTTGCAAAAAACCCCTATTACAACAGCGGAGATTTAATTGGAAGACAGGGAGTTGAAGAAAGTTATGAAGATATTTTACGAGGAATAAAAGGAGTAAAATATTTCCAAAAAGACAAATACAACAGAGAAATTGGATCCTACAAAGAAGGAAGATACGATACCATTGCGGTTCAGGGAGAAGACATAAACCTTACTATAGATGCCGAACTTCAAAAGTATGGTGAAGAATTAATGATCAACAAAAGAGGAGGAATAGTTGCTATTGAACCAAAAACCGGCGAAATACTAGCTCTTGTTACCGCTCCGTCTTATGACCCAGGAATACTTGTAGGCAGACAGCGTTCTAAAAACTATACGTTATTGTATCATGATTCTATTGCAAAACCGCTTTATGACAGGGGATTATTAGCCGAATATCCTCCGGGATCTCCATTTAAAATCCTGACTGGGCTTGTTGCGCTTCAGGAAGGCATAGTAAACGAAAAGACCACTTTTATGTGTAACCACGGTTTTGCTTATGCCCCTGGTCGATTTCAACGATGTCACTGTGGAGGTGGGCCAAGAGATCTTCATGTTGGGATTTATAAATCTTGTAATGCTTATTTTTCGAATGTTTATTTACGTACCATTGGAAAATATAAAAGTTCACCTTATGCCGTGGATGTATGGAGTAATCATATAAAAAGTTTTGGACTCGGACAATTTATGGGTTATGATTTACCAACAGGAAAAAAAGGAAAAGTACCTACTTCAAAAACCTATAAAAAAATGTATCCTGATTGGGGTTGGAGTGGAAAAACAATTATATCAAATGCAATAGGACAAGGGGAAGTATTGATGACACCTATTCAGCTGGCTAATATGATGTCAGCTGTAGCCAATGAAGGTTATTACTACACACCTCACATCATTAAAAAAATTGAAGGACATAAAATTGATAAAAAATTCACCACCAAGCATGTCACCACAATAGACAAAAGATATTACAAACCAATGATTAGCGGTTTATTTGATGTGTATAATTTAGGAACAGCTGCAGGTTTAAGAGTTGAAGGTATTGATATTTGTGGAAAAACAGGAACAGCCGAAAATTTCGCAAAAATAAATGGAAAAAGAGAACAACTAAAAGACCATTCCATCTTTGTCGCATTCGCACCAAAGGATAACCCAAAAATAGCAATAGCAATTTTGGTAGAAAATGGTGGTTTTGGATCAACCATTGCTGGTCCAATTGCCAGTTTAATGATTGAGAAATATCTTAGAAAAAAAATCACAAGAACGGATTTAGAAACCCGAATATTGAATACCAGTTTACAAGCGCAATACGCTAAATTAGGTGGTCTTTCTGAAATTGTAAAATTACAATTGAGAAAAAGTGATTCTATTTTGAAAAGTAAAAATGTTGTTGTCCCTGTTCTTGCTCCTGTTATAATAGATACAACTAAAGAAAACTAATCACTATAATATTTCAAATGAAAAACCAAAGCGTAACGAACAATCTTGATTGGATATGCATCATTATCTATTGTTTATTAGTAATAATGGGTTGGTTGAACATTTACTCTTCCTCATTATCTTCAATGGAAGATACGTATGAAAAACAGCTTATATTCATTGTATTAACCATTCCATTAATATTCATCATACTTTCTGTAGATGGCAAATTTTACGAAAAATATGCGACCATCATTTTTGGTATATCCTTATTATCATTGGCGGGATTATTTGTATTCGGAAAAACAATCGCCGGACAGCGTTGTTGGTACGGTTTCGGGAGTTTCACAATCCAACCCTCTGAATTTGCTAAAGCCGCTACAGCATTGGCCTTAGCCAAATATTTAAGTGACACACAAATTAATTTAAAGGATGTTAATCGTCAAATACAGGCCCTGGTAATTGTGTTTTTACCGGTCATGCTCATATTACCCCAGCCTGACCCTGGAAGTGCTTTAATTTACAGTATATTCATCGTCGTTTTATACCGCGAAGGTCTTCCGTCATGGTATGTCTGGACAGGTTTCATAACCATTCTTTTATTTGTTTTAACGTTAATACTACAGCCACAATACGTGATTTTAATCGCACTGATTGTACTCGTTATTGTTCATTTTAAATCAAGATTATCGGATAGAAACATGCTTTTAAGTGGAATTTTATTCGTTTTAATGTCTGGATTCGTTCTATCAGTGAATTACGTATTTGAAAATGTTTTTAAACAACATCACAGGGACCGTTTTAATATTTTATTAGGAAAATCGGTAGACATGAAAGGAATTGGTTATAATACAAACCAATCGGAAATAGCAATTGGATCAGGCGGATGGTTTGGAAAAGGATTCCTTGAAGGCACACAAACCAAAGGAGGTTTCGTTCCGGAACAACACACCGATTATATCTTTACAACAGTAGGTGAAGAATGGGGATTTCTAGGTTCATTAGTGGTTCTCGGTCTTTTTGTGGGCTTATTTTTAAGATTAATATACCTGGCCGAAAGACAAAAAACAAAATTTAGTAGAGTATATGGCTATTGTGTTGCAGGAATTTTATTCACTCACTTCTTTGTAAATATTGCAATGGTTGCAGGTATATTCCCTACGATTGGAGTGCCACTGCCTTTCTTCTCTTATGGTGGATCGGGTCTCTGGGGCTTTACAATTTTACTTTTTATATTTATAAAAATGGACGCCAATAAAGTAAACGAGTGGTAAATAAAGCAAATTTATTTAAGCATTAGAAGCTTTATCCTGCTATTCATTTCAAGTTTTTCGGCTCGTTAAAGTTTTTTAATTATTTTGTCAAGAGCTTCCGCTGGTCGCTTTGACAAAATAAAAAAACTAATAAACGCGCCTTCAAAAGCTTTCCATTGCTATCAGGGCTAATTAAAACTCCAGCTTTTATAATTACTATTCTTTTCCAATTGGTTTTCTGTTCTATCTTCCAATTGCGAAAAGAAAACTATTCCCGTCAATTTTTCGATGCGATCGACTGAAACTACAAATTATATAATGGGACATTACTTTCTGTATTAGGGACCAAAAAAGCAATCATTTTAAACTTCCCTTCAGAATTATCCAGAAGAACTTTATAAAAATACGCTGGTACAGAAACGTTTTCTTTTCCAATTGTCTTCAGTGAGCATTCTAAAACACCACCAGTAACTACATAAATCCCATAGTATTTAATTGCCCAATAACGAACTTTTTGTTCTAATCTGCTCCAAACTCCACCATTAAAATCATGCAATTGAGGAGAAATATTAGAAGTAAAAAAAGTATCACTATAGGCGTTAAAAGCAAACTCCATATCGCCAGCAGGACAAAGATGTCCCTTATCATAACCTGAATTTTTATAATTTCTCCAATCAGCAGAACCCGTTTCTACTTTTGGATCTTCAATAAAAATGGACGCTTAAAATCACTGTTCTTCAGGTAACTTTCGTTCAGTTCGTATGCGACACATTCGGCCTGTTCATATTTTTCATCATACGACAAAGTATAAAATTCGTGTTTCACGATTTGATTTGTCGTGGAGGATGGCAAAAACTAAATAACGATAAGTCTTCAGAATAGCTATTTCCATCGTCAGAATGGCTTTGATTCCTATCTAAACTATATTGATTATGCTTTTCACACACAGAATTGATATCTTTTTTACAAGAAGAAAAAAATAATAAAGCAAACAGGATAACACCTGAATTCAACAACTGACCATTTTTTATTTTTAATTAATTTTAAGATTATTCTTAACGTCAAAAACACATAAAAAAAGACGCTCCAGAATTCTTTTTGAATTTCTGGAGCGTCTATGTCATGCAATTATTAAAAAATTAAGATCTCGCTAATTTATCTTTCTTTAATTTAGCAGGAATAGAAGTGCTTTTTTTCACAACCGTTTTAGCCTGCAAATCATCTAATACATTTAACGCTTCTTCAACATAAATATCTTTAGATAATGCTTCATGCCATCTGTCTCTTTTTTCTTTTAAAGTCAGATCTTTATTTACTTCGTCAACTTCATACGGAAGTGATGTAAATTTAAGTGTGTTTCTATATTCAGACAGTGGTTTGTATTTTTTAGCTTTTTCTTCAATTTCGCTTTGAGCAATTTTGAATTTATCAATATTCAAGCTATAGGTATTATCTTCACTTCTGCTATCAATCCATTTAGCATTTTCCTCAATCAATTGAAATTGGGAACTTTGCGAAATTCTTTTTTTACTGTTTACAATAGCCTGATTAAAATTTACATTTTTATTCCAAACCGTATATTCAGCTGGATCTATTTTATCCCATGGCATAGCATTGTCTACATCACGTTCACCCATTTTCAAATATGCATATCTGTCTGGCATAACAATATCGCTGCTTACCCCTTCAAGTTGAGTAGAACCACCATTGATTCTATAAAATTTTTGAGTAGTCGTTTTAACAGCTCCCAAATCTCCCACAGCACTATTACGTACAAATTGATTCAAATCAATTACATTTTGTACCGTTCCCTTACCGTAAGTTTGTTTGCTACCAATGATAATTCCTCTTTTATAATCTTGGATTGCAGCTGCCAAAATCTCTGAAGCTGAAGCTGAAAAACTATTAACCATGATCACCAACGGACCATCCCATTCAATTTTTTTATCTTTATCGAACAATACTTCTTTTTTTCTACCCGCAGATTTAATTTGGACAATTGGTCCTTGTTCGATAAACAATCCCGCAATATCCACTACTGTTGATAACGACCCTCCTCCATCATCACGAACATCTAGAACAATCCCATTTACACCTGCACTTTTCAAACGCTCTACTTCCTTAGCGATATCTTTCCCTGCATCTCTACCATCTTGATTTTCAAAGTCGATGTAGAATTTCGGCAGATAAATAACGCCGTATTTAAACCCGTTTTTATTAACTATACTTGACTTAGCATACGTTTCTTCAATTTCGACAATATCTCTGATTATAGAAATAATTTTAATAGTTCCATCTACTTTTTTTACCGTAAGACGAACTTCAGTTCCTTTTGGTCCTTTAATTTTCTTAACAACATCATCAAGACGCATTCCCACAACATCTACGGCCTCAGCATTTCCTTGAGCAACTTTCATGATTAAATCTCCTGCTTCAAGTTGTTTCCCTCTCCAAGCCGGACCTCCAGAAATAAGTTCTGAAATTTCAGTAAAATCATTTTTCTTTTGAAGACGAGCTCCAATTCCTTCTAATTTTCCGCTGATACTTACATCAAAACGTTCTTTTTCCTCAGGTGCAAAATAATTAGTATGCGGATCAAAACGGGATGTAATAGAATTGATATAAACTGAAAACCAATCATTCCTGTCTAAATCCTGCATAAAACCAAAATACTCATCCAATGATTTCAAAGCACTTTCTCTAGTCTCTTTTTCTAACTCGGCAAATGTCTTTGTTTTACCATTATCAATTGCCTTGTCATTTTTAGCAGTATCTGAATTGATTGGATCAACTTTAAATTTTCCCTCATTTAAAGGATCTAAAGTATCTTTCGCCACTTTTTCTACAATTCCTTTACTTCTATTTTCTTGGATTTTTAAACGATCTGTCAATGATGAAAGTGTTGACAATTTGATTTGTTTACGCCATTTATCAGTAAGCTCCTTAACATCTTTTGGATAAGGCGCTTTTTCATAGTCCGTATTAAAACTCTCATCAGTAGTATAGTCAAAAGGTTGACTCAAAACCGATTTATAAATCTTTTTACTCTCTTCCATTCTTTTCATCAAACGATCATACGTAAGATTGAAAAATGTCAAATCTTTGTTTAATAATTCATCGTCTAATTGCATTTCAAACTTTGAAAACTCATCAATATCTGACTGCAGAAAGAAACGTTTAGAAGGATCTAAAGCCTGAATATAATCTTTATAAATCCCTTTAGAAAAGGTATCGTCAATTACTGCAGGATTGTAATGTCCCTTCTGAATTACAAATGTTAATAGTTCTAATAGTAACTTATCTTTATCGGGATCGCCTTCTTTTGTTGCGTTAATTTTAAAAGCAAACAGTGTTGCTGAAAGACAAACAACAACAAGAAGTATTTTATAATTTCTTTTCATAAAGTCAGTAATAGTATTCATCAATTTTTAATCTAAATTACGGTAAAAACTATGCCAACAATAGCAAGGGCTGCATAATTTTTTGTTAAAGATATAAAATTGTTTTTTTCATATGCGTTAAATATTCCAAGTTGACAAATTTTATTTTCTTTGTTATAAAATACGGTTTTGTGTGACTACATTTGCTCTTTAAAATATTTTAATTAGAAATCCTTTCTTGAAAACATAAAATGACAAAACATTCCAAGCCTTTAATATTAGTTACAAATGATGATGGGATTTCTGCTCCGGGAATTAGGGCATTAATAGCCGTAATGGCAGAAATAGGAGAAGTCGTTGTTGTTGCTCCAGATGCTCCACAAAGCGCAACAGGCCATGGAATTACCATCAACGACACGCTATATTTAAATAAAATCTCCAAAGAAAACGATGCCATAACTGAATATAGTTGTTCTGGAACTCCAGTAGATTGTGTGAAATTTGCAGTCAGCGAAATTTTGAAAAGGAAACCCGATTTGTGCGTTTCAGGTGTTAATCACGGCTCGAATTCTTCTATAAATGTAATTTACTCCGGAACTATGAGTGCTGCTGTTGAAGCCGGCATAGAGGGAATTCAAGCTATTGGATTTTCTTTACTAGATTACGATTGGAATGCTAATTTTGAAGACATAAAGTCATTTATTCGAAAAATAGCATTGGAAGTTCTTGAAAACAAACTACCCGAAGGAGTCGTTTTGAATGTTAATTTTCCAAAATTGAAAGAAAAAGAAATCCGAGGAATCAAAATTTGCCGTCAGGCTAAAGCAGTTTGGGTAGAAAAATTCGACAAACGTAAAACCCCGCAAGGCAGAGATTATTATTGGCTTACCGGAGAATTTGTGAACCAAGACAATGGGGAGGACACTGATGAATGGGCATTGAAAAACGGATACATTTCAATTGTTCCAGTCCAATTTGACTTGACGGCCCATCATGCGACACAACAACTTAACACTTGGAATTGGAATGAATAAAATAGATTTATTAACTGGATTTGTAATCGGAGTTTTAGCTTCCATATTGGGCAGTTACCTTTTCATAACCTTCTTCACTGAATTTGACTTTATCAATGGAATCTCTACGATGAAATCAGAAGGAAAACTAGGTAAAATAATCACCCTTGGATCCATTCTTGATTTGGCAGCTTTTGGAATTCTACTCAAATTAAACAAAGAACTCATGGCACGTGGTGTAATTTTAGCAGTTATTATTATGACACTTGTGTCTTTATTTATTTAAAAATGCAATATTCATACCTTTGTTAACTATAAAAATATTGACAGAAGGTTTCTGAATTTATCGCTGATACTAAAAAATTGGAAAAAACTCCAAAACATACAAAAATGAAATACTACATTATAGCAGGAGAAGCTTCGGGAGATTTACATGGTTCTAATTTAATGAAAGCGATTTATAAAGAAGATCCTAATGCTGATATTCGGTTTTGGGGTGGTGATTTGATGCAAAATGTTGGTGGAACTTTAGTGAAACATTATCGCGAATTGGCTTTCATGGGATTTATCGAGGTGATTTTTAATTTAAAAACTATTTTGAACAACATCAAAATATGTAAAAAAGACATTCTTAAATTTCAACCGGATGCACTTATATTCATCGATTATCCCGGTTTTAATTTACGAATTGCAAAATGGGCAAAAGAATTGAATATAAAAACGCATTACTATATTTCACCGCAAATATGGGCATGGAAAGAAAGTCGAATCACAGAAATCAAACGAGATGTGGACAAAATGTATGTAATTTTACCATTCGAAAAAAAATTCTACGAAGACAAGCATCATTTTCCTGTTGAATTTGTAGGCCATCCATTGATTGATGCGATCCATAACCAAAACCCAATGGAAGCTTCGTTTTTTAGAAAAGAAAATAAATTAGACGAAAAACCCATTATTGCCCTTTTACCTGGTAGCCGAAAACAGGAAATTACCAAAATGCTATCGGTGATGTTGAGCGTTGTCAATGATTTTCCAGACTATCAATTTGTCATTGCAGGCGCTCCCAGTCAGGAATATTCATTTTATGAGAATTTTATTTCCAATGAAAATATAAAATTCATATCCAATAAAACCTATGCTTTATTGCAAAACGCCACTGCTGCATTAGTTACATCAGGAACAGCAACGCTGGAAACGGCACTTTTTAAAGTTCCAGAAGTGGTCTGTTACAAAGGGAGCTGGGCTTCTTACCAAATTGCAAAGCGAATCATTACCCTAAAATATATTTCGTTAGTGAATTTGATAATGGATGAAGAAGTGGTAACTGAATTAATTCAGGAAGATTGCACAACGAAACGTATTCGGGAAGAATTGAAAAAAATTCTAGAATCTAATCATCGCAAACAACTTTTAGAGAAATATGACGTTCTAGAAGCAAAACTTGGCGGAATTGGTGCCAGCGAAAAAACAGCAAAATTGATTGTGGCTGATTTGCAATGATGCCAATTCTTATAAAATCTGCAAAAAACAACTCTTTTGAAACACCTACTTTACCTTTTATTAATTCTTATTTTTTTTACGGCATGTAAATCAACCTCAGTACTAATTCCTGAGAGATCAGTAGTGGATACTGGCGGAACAAAGCATTTGATCGCACAGCTAGTTGATTCTGCATCTAAAAATCTTGGTGTCAAATATAAAAGTGGAGGCACTACAAAAGCAGGTTTTGACTGTTCAGGATTAATCTATTCTGTTTTTAATTCTTATAATATTCAACTCCCACGTTCCTCTTTCGAACAATCAAAACTGGGATTAATCATTGACCGTGAACGAGATAATATCAAAAAAGGAGATTTAATATTTTTTAAAACCAATAAAAAATCACAAATCAATCACGTGGGAATGGTAATCGATGTTGCTGACGATGACTTGAAATTCATTCACTCTTCTACCTCCAAAGGCGTAATAATTTCTTCCACAAAAGAACCTTATTATCAAAATTCCTTTGTTCAAATAAATAGAATACTCAGATGAGCAGTTTCAATATTTCTTTATAAAAAAACAAAGTTATTCTTACTAAAAAATCGTACTTTAGATAAATGAAAGTGCTACAATTTCCTTTAGCGAGAATAACATTTGGTTTCATACTAGGGATTTTATTTTCTTATTATTTAAAACCTGAACCAAAAATTGTTTTTACTTTACTATTTATTTCCGTCATCCCTTTTTTCTTTTTTTATTTTTTATCCAAAAAAAATCATACAAAAGAAACTTACTTCGGTATTTCTACTTATGCGCTATCGTTTTTTATTGGAGCTACAACGCTAATTGCCCACACCGATTATTTTCAAAAGAATAATTATATTCATTATGAAGCTATTTTCGAAAAACCTCATTTGATTTCCGTCACACTGCGTGAAAAATTAAAAAATTCTAATTTTAATGATCGTTATGTTGCTATTGTTAACCGCATTGATCAAACAGAAAATTCGGGTAGAATAGTCCTTAATATTCGAAAAGACAGCTTGAATCATCAATTTGAAATTGGAACGCAACTACAAATTAAAGGGACTTTATATAAAAATAGTCCACCCAATAATCCCAACCAATTTGATTACAGCAAATACCTGGAGAACAAACAAATCTACGCCCAACTATATGCAGATGCTGAAGAGATGAGTATAAGTTCTGAAATTGAAAAGAACATTTGGTATTATACTTCCAGATTAAGGACAAAAATCATTCATAACTTAGAAAAAAGCCACTTCCATAAAACTGAATTAAATGTAGCTCTTGCATTGATAATGGGGCAACAACAAGATATTTCTCCAGAGATTATCCGGGATTATCAATATGCTGGCGCGGTACATATTTTATCGGTCTCGGGATTGCACATCGGGTTCATCTTGCTCTTTGTGACTTTTATACTCAAACCAGTACCCAACACAAAAAGAGGTTCGTTTATTAAGCTGCTGATTGTTCTGGCTTCGCTATCATTATTCGGTTTAATCGCCGGTCTGGCACCGTCAGTAGTTCGCTCTGTCGTTATGTTTTCGTTTGTGGCCATTGGCACCCATTTACGAAGAAGTGTAAATATCTACCACACCTTATTGGTATCGATGTTGCTTATTTTACTTTTTCAACCTTCCTTCTTGTTCGATGTTGGATTTCAGTTGAGTTACATCGCTTTGTTTTTTATTATTTGGCTACAACCTCTTTTAGCTTCAATCTGGTTGCCAAAAAATAAATTTTCAAAATACATTTGGGACATTCTCACCGTCTCTTTTGCGGCGCAAATTGGCACTTTGCCATTAAGCATTTATTACTTCCATCAATTCCCCGGTTTGTTCTTCGTGACCAATTTAATTATCATTCCATTGCTGAGCCTCATCATGATTTTAGGCGTTTTCGTTATGGTACTGGCAGCATTTGGATATGTCCCTCTATTACTTTCCAAACCATTGGAATGGAGTATCTTTTATTTGAATAAAATCATCAATTCGATTGCCTCACTAGAACAATTTATAATTCAAAATATCTCTTTCAATTTGTACTTTTTAATTAGCTTCTATTTGATAATTATAAGTACTGGCTTTTGGTTCAAAAAACCAAGTTTCAATAAACTGGCAATGGTTTTAATTTCAATTATAGTGCTACAAATTTCATCTATAAAAAATCGATCTGACGTGAAAAACCAGAAAGAATGGGTCGTTTTTAATTCCAAGAAAAACACACTGATTACTGACCGAAACGGGGAAAAGGTTACCTTATATGCTACTGACAGTATTTTGAAAGCATCTCCTAAAAATAATATTTTAAACTCTTATTTAGTTGGAAATTTTAGCACTTTGGAAACTAAAAAAAGAATTCAAAACACCGCTTTTTTCAACGGAAAAAAAATTCTGATTTTGGACAGTTTAGGCATTTATCCGAAAAATATAAAACCGGATGTTTTGTTACTCACCCAATCTCCAAAAATAAATTTGGAACGACTATTTCAAAACATACAACCTAAAATGGTTGTCGCTGATGCATCGAACTATAAAACACTACAAAAATATTGGAAAGCAACTTGCAGCAAACAAAAAATCCCTTTTCACGCAACTGCTGAAAAGGGATTCTATACGTTAAATTGATATTTATTTCTTTTTCAGAATTCCATTAGCCACAGCTAACCAAGCCGTTGGGCCGCCAGCAACATAACCGGTACTTCCTAACCCTTCAAAATTTACTTTCCCCTCTTTATTAGTGCTATTGGCAAAATAAATAGTAGGGAATCCCTGAATACCAAAAGCTTGCTGTAATTCATTATTTTGAGTTTTAATTTCAGGTGTCTGTGGTGTTCTTCTTGGATAATCCAATTCAACCAAAACCACATTATCCTTTGCCCAAGCAGCAAATTCTGGGGTTTTCAACACTTCTTTTTGCAATCGAATACACCAACCACACCAATCGCTACCTGTAAAAAACAGCAACATTGGTTTCTTGGTTTTATTAGAAACTTCCATTGCCTTTTTGACATTGGTTTCCCATACTAATTCTTGTGCTTGAACAGCATATGAAGCAACTAACAGCAATGCTCCTACAATTATTTTCTTCATCTTTTATGTTTTTCTAATTACTTAATCAATAATAGTGCCTGAAATTTACCTAACACCATGCATTAATTTCTTAATTACAGGAGTCATTAAAATAGAGAACAAAGCTACAACAATTGAAATTATTGTCAACATCCAAAAGAAATAACTTAATCCATGTTCGTTGGCGATTTTATCAATATTCTCACCAAACATACCCGCTCCTTTCATACCAATTGCTACTGCAAGATACCAAACTCCAAACATAAATGCAATCATTCTTGCAGGAACTAATTTACTAACATAAGACAAGCCTACCGGCGAGATACACAATTCTGCCATAGTATGAAAAAGATATACTAAAATAAGCCAAATCATACTAACCGAAGCGGTTTTTGCACCTGCCTCAATACCACTTGCACCACAAGCAACACAAGCCATCCCAACCGCTAATAACCCCATTCCGATGCCATATTTTAAATTTGCGGAAGGATTGTATTTACTTTCCCACCATTTTGAAAACAATGGAGCTAATGAAATGATAAACAACGAATTTAATGTGGAGAACCAAGTAGCGGGAACCTCCGTTAATGGAGTTGTTACTTTTGCAATTTTTAATGATTCCAAAGTGGAATCCGATAACGATAAATACCCTGCAGTGTAATAATCTTTGGTCAACATCCAAATTGCGATTGCCCAGATTATAATAAAACTTACACTCAAAATAATATTTGCCAAAGCATAATATTTAAATGTCTGTTTAAACAACAAATACAATACCCAAGTAATTATAACTAATGGCATTATTGTAATCAATGAATTAACCACTAAAAACACTACGCTCCAATTCCCAACTAAAATTCGATCCGTATAATCATTAGCAAAAATGGTTAAACTGTTTGGGGATTGTTCGAAAATGGCCCAAAAGAAAATCGTTAGAAAGGCAAAAAATGTTACCGCGATTAATTTTTCTTTAGTGATATTTGAATATTGCGTAAATCTGTAAATTAATAGAATAATAAATAAAAGCAAAGCTGAAACTATAGCAATTGCGTTTCCGTTTTCACCAAGAAAAGAAAAGACATTTATTTTACCTCCTGAAATTTTTGAAGCAGGATCATTTAAAATCCATAACAATCCTAGTGTTGCTGATAAAGCAATGGTCCCAAGTTGCCAAGGCGTAAATGGATTTCTTTTATCAGTATCCAAAGCCTCTGCTTTAGCTTTACTTGCTGCACTTGGTTTTAAACCAATATCGCCAAAGATATTTTGAGACAACCAAAATTGTAACATTCCAAAGAACATAAAAATTCCGGCAAGACCAAAACCATAACTCCATCCTACTTTTTCCCCTAAATAGCCACAAAGCAATATTCCAAAGAAAGCGCCAGCATTGACACCCATATAAAATAACGTATAAGCCCCATCTTTTTTCTCCGGACGGTCTTTGTACATTTCAGATACAATGGAAGTCATATTAGGCTTGAAAAATCCGTTTCCAAAAACTAATAAAACCAATCCTAAATAAATAGAAAATTCTGTTTCAAGCGCCATAGAAACGTGACCCAATGTCATTAAAATTGCACCGACAACGACTGCCCATCTAAAACCGATCACTTTATCAGCAAAATAACCTCCTAACATCGTTGACAAATAAACAAGACCAACGTAAGAACCAAATAAAGCGGATGCATTTTCCCTTGTCCATTCCCAACCTCCGTCTGTAAAAGAAGTAGTCAAAAACAATATTAATAAAGAACGCATTCCGTAGAATGAAAATCGCTCCCACATCTCAGTAAAAAATAAAACGAATAAACCCGCCGGATGCCCTAGAACGGTACTTTTAAAAAATTGATCTGTAGTGTTTTCACTCATAATATTAATTGTTTAATTCTTTGTCCACTCCGTGCATTAATTTTTTGATTACTGGTGAAAGTGCTAGAAGAATAATTCCGAAACCTAATCCAGTATAAAATAAATATTCAAAAAGCGTTAAGTAACTCTGTTTTGCTACATTTAAATCTGGTGCCGTACCATTTGATGTATCTACAGAGGCAATATTGGCTAGAATTGAAGCAATAAATTCAGAACTGGCTGTTGCCAAAAACCAGACTCCCATCATGAACCCAACTATTTTTACGGGAGATAATTTAGTAACAGCTGAAAGTCCAACAGGTGACAAACATAATTCTCCACAAGTATGTAAAAAGTAGGTAAGAATTAGCCAAACCATAGCCACTTTTCCTAAACCTGACAAACCAATCCCTAAAACTAAAGAACCAAAACCTAACCCTACAAACAATAAAGCTATTGAAAATTTCACTGCCGTATTTGGATTATACTTACCGAGTTTCACCCATAGCCAAGCGAAAACTGGGGCTAATAAAATAATAAACAAGGCGTTAAAGCTTAAAAATTGTCCTGCAGAGATTGTATACCCAAAGATCGTTCTATCTAAAATCCGATCCGCAAATAAATTTAACGAAGTATACGCTTGTTCAAATAATGCCCAGAAAATTACTGTAAAAACAATTAAAATGGTTAATGCAATTAATTGCTCTCTTGCTTTTTTATCCAATTGAGTGATACTGTAGTAAATTATATAAATAAATGAAGCTGCACCAGCAACCATCAATGAACTAGAAACTACATCGTGTCGTTGTACCATTTGCCAAAAAATCAAAGCAGATGCAACACTCATTATATATATTAACCATTCGTTTTTTAAACCAAATGATTTTTTCTCCAAGAGTTCCGGCACTTTTGATTCTCCTTTTCCCATCAATAATTTTCTTCCGGAAATAAAAGTCAATAATCCAAAAAACATTCCTACACCGGCTGCTCCAAAACCATAGCTCCAACCATACGTTTCCCCAAGCCATACACAAATTATAGTAGCTAAAAAAGACCCTAAATTGATCCCCATATAAAATAATGTAAAGCCAGAATCTCTTCTTTTATCACCCACTTGATACAATTCACCAACTAATGAAGAAATATTAGCTTTAAGAAAACCAACTCCTACGATTATTAATGATAACGAAAAATAAAATATTTGTAAGGCTGCATCGTCTCTTGTAATTTCTCCCGTAACTGATTGCGTCGCAGCATTTCCTTCGTAAGCCATTCCTAAATGACCAAGGACGAGCATTATCCCACCAAAAACTATTGCTTTTCTAAAACCTAAATATCGGTCTGCAATAAAACCGCCTATTACCGGCACCGCGTATACCAAGGCGGCATAGCTTCCTATCAATAGATTTCCACTGGTATCAGAAAAAAGATGATATCTTGTTAAATAGAAAATTAATAGTGCTTTCATCCCGTAAAACGAAAAGCGTTCCCACATTTCTGTAAAAAACAATATAAAAAGTGCTCTTGGATGTCCAAAAAAATCTTTTTCCTTAGATAAGTCGTTTGTCATAAAGTTGTGTTATAAATTTTCTTTGATAAAGTTAGTCATTTTATTATAGAATTGAATTCTGGTTTTTATCGGTTAGATTTGAAAATCAAATAGTCTCTTTGTTTGGATCTATGGTATTCCCCAAGTTTTCTTTTATAAAATTGGTCATTTTAGTATACAATTGAATTCTGGTTTTTCCCCCTCTAATACCGTGATCTT
Source organism: Flavobacterium esculini (assembly GCF_048284325.1). Classification (NCBI taxonomy): domain Bacteria; kingdom Pseudomonadati; phylum Bacteroidota; class Flavobacteriia; order Flavobacteriales; family Flavobacteriaceae; genus Flavobacterium; species Flavobacterium esculini. The sequence goes on from NZ_JBLVPI010000019.1 coordinate 76,548, forward strand.
TATCGGGATAAATCTGCGAATCAAATTGCTTGTTGGCTTGAATCAAGGCTTCCATCATTTGCATCGAATTTTGCACATGTACATTATCATCACCAGAACCATGAATCAAGAGGAATTTCCCTTTTAGTTTGTCTACATAATTTATTGGGGAGTTTTCATCGTAACCCGTAGGATTTTCTTGAGGCGTTTGCATGTAACGCTCGGTATAAACACTATCATAAAATCTCCAATTCGTTACCGGAGCAACCGCAATAGCCATTTTGAAAACATCATTCCCTTTCATAATACAATTGGACGCCATAAATCCTCCAAAACTCCATCCCCAAATTCCAATTCTTGATTTATCTACAAAAGAGTAATTCCCTATAACCTTTGCAGCATCAATTTGATCTTCCACTTCGTATTTTCCTAATTGTTTTTGGGTCACCTTCTTAAAATCGGCCCCTTTAAAACCTGTCCCACGACCGTCAACACAAGCCACAATATAGCCTTGCTGCGCTAACATCATAAACCAATATTCATTAGAACTCCCCCATCCGTTTACAACCTGTTGAGAACCTGGACCAGAATATTGAATCATAAAGACCGGATATTTCTTTGAAGCATTAAAATCTTTCGGTTTCATAATCCAAGCATTCAGCTCATTTCCTTTTTCAGTTTTCAAAACAAAAAATTCTTTAGCGGGTAAGCTATACGGTTTTAATTTTACTGCTAATGCTTCGTTATTCTCAATAACTTGAACTTGTTTTCCTGCCTTAGCTTCGTTCAAAGAATAAATCGTTGGTTGTAAAGTACTAGAAAACGTATTGATGTAGTATTGGAAATTAGGGCTAAAAGTTGCTGCACTTGTTCCAACATTTTTAGACAAACGCACTTTGTTTTTTCCGTCAAGTGCTATTCTATAAACATCTCTATTAATCGAGCCATTCTCTACCGATTGGTAAAAAATAGTATTCGTTTTCTCATCAAATCCATAGTAATTAGTTACTTCCCAGTTTCCTTTGGTTACTTGATTTTTCAACTTTCCTGTTTTATCATAAACGTAAATATGATTGAAACCGTCTTTTTCGCTAGTCCAAATAAAACTATTGTCTTTCAAAAAAGTAAGGTTATCAGTGACATCTACATACGCTTTGTCTTTTTCATTCAAAACCACTTTAGCGGCTCCTGAATTCCCATTGATAAACAACAAGTCTAAATTATCCTGATGACGATTCAACACCTGAGCCGAAAGCACATTGGCATCATTAGTCCATTCTATTCTTGGAATATAAAAATCATTGTAATTACCAAGATTTACTTTTTTGGCTTCATTGCTGTTAACATCATAAATATGTAAAGACACTAACGAATTTTTCTCCCCGGCTTTTGGATATTTGAATGTTTCAATTTTAGGATATAAATCCTTTCCAAATATAGACATGGAGAATTCAGGAACTTGACTTTCGTCAAAACGGATATATGCCACTTTTTTACTGTCTTTACTCCAGTCGAATGCTCTTACGAAAGCAAATTCTTCTTCGTAAACCCAATCCGTTATACCATTAATAATGTTATTTTTCTTTCCGTCTGTAGTAATAGCAGTTGCTTTCTTGGAAGCCAAATCATATACATAAAGATTATTTTCTTTTGCGAAAGCTATCTTTTTACCATCTGGCGAAAATGTAGGTTCTTGAATTTGAAAATTAAATAACTTTGTTAATTGTTTTGTCCCAATATCGTACAAATAATAATCGGCAGTAAAAGAATGACGGAAAATCTTACTGGTGTTACACGCTAACAAAATCATTTTTTCAGAAGCATCAAACGTATAACTGTCAATCCCGTTAGATAAATCTTTATGCGATTTTGTATCTATAAGTGTAGTTACTTTTTTCAACGTTGCAAAATCATACAAATCTATTTGTGCGCTTCCTGAAATCTGGTTAGAATTCAATACCGTATATTGATTGGTATTTTTCATGGACTGTAATTCATCCATTCCCTTAGCAGTAAAAGTGCCATTAAAGATTTCCTCAATTGTGATTTTTTGTTGGCCAAAAACAGTAAAACACAAGAATAAAAGTAAGGCAGTAATTTTGTTCGAATTCATATATAGATGATATTAAATTTTGGAAATATGTTATACGCCAAGAGGCATCATTTTAATTCAATATTGTTGTTTTTTAATCAGTACTATTTCACGATTTTTATTTGAATATAAAAACCGTCAATTTTAGTGAAAAATTTACAATTATTTCACATTTGATGTGTTAAATGTTAAAAACAATATTAAACGCACCCATTTATTGAGGATAATCTGATAGTAAACAAAACGGCTAAAAGCGTATCTTTGCGCGTATATATATTATAATCTATTGAGAATGAATAACGCCGTAGCAGGATTTTCTAAATTATCCAAAGAAGAAAAAATAAACTGGATTGCCAAAGAATACTTTTCAACTCCTTCTGAAGCAATAGCATTACTTAAAAACTATTGGAATTCAGATGAAAAAACACAGAAATTACACGATGAATTCATAGAAAATACGATAACCAATTTCTATATTCCACTAGGAGTCGCTCCAAATTTCCTAATTAACAACAAATACAGTGCCATTCCGATGGCAATTGAAGAAAGCTCAGTGGTTGCTGCTGCTTCAAAAACCGCAAAGTTTTGGTCCACTCGAGGAGGCTTTAAAGCTACTGTTATCGATACAGAAAAAATTGGTCAGGTTCATTTTATTTTCAAAGGTGACGTTTCAAAACTGGAATTATTCTTTGTTCAAACCAAAGCTAAGTTTTTTTCAGAAACAGAATCCATCACAAAAAACATGCAAAAACGTGACGGTGGAATCCTTGATATTGTCCTGAAAGACAAAACGGATTTATTACCGAATTACTTTCAGCTTCATGCTACATTTGAAACTAAAGACAGCATGGGCGCTAATTTTATCAATTCGTGTTTGGAGCAATTTGCCAAGACATTAAGAGAAGAAACATTGGTTTATGAATTATTCACTGAAACTGAGAAAGACATACAAATCGTAATGAGTATTCTCTCGAATTATGTCCCTAATTGTCTCGTAAGAGCTGAAGTTTCGTGTCCTGTTGAAGATTTAAGAGAAAAACATATTTCAAATCCACAAGAATTTGCGGAACGATTCGTTCAAGCAGTTCAAATTGCCGAAGTAGAACCGTACCGCGCCGTAACGCATAACAAAGGAATAATGAACGGAATTGATGCTGTTGTGCTAGCTACTGGTAATGATTTCCGTGCAGTAGAAGCTGGAATTCACGCCTATGCAGCACGAAACGGAAAATATTCCAGTTTATCACATGCCAAAATAGAGAATGGAATTTTTACTTTTTGGTTAGAAATACCGTTAGCTTTGGGTACCGTTGGCGGATTGACTTCTTTGCATCCATTAGTAAAACTAGCCTTAGAAATGCTTGAAAACCCATCCGCAAAGGAATTAATGCAAGTGGTCGCCGTAGCAGGTTTAGCACAAAATTTTGCTGCGTTACGCTCTTTGACAACCACCGGAATTCAGGAAGGCCATATGAAAATGCATTTAAACAACATCATCAATCAGTTTGAAGCCAATGATGATGAACGAATTTTGATCCATAAATATTTCAAGAAAAATACTATTTCACATAGTGCGGTAGTTGATTTTATTGAAAATTTAAGAAACTAATTTTTAGGAGCTATTCCCGCTATACGTTGCAATCTTCTAGTCCGGAACTTGTTTCGGTATCATGAAACAAGTTCCGGACTAGAAAGGATTTCCACTGCTATCGGGGCTAAAAAAAATACATGAAACAAACATTCTACAGTAACGGAAAACTTTTAATCACAGGAGAATATCTTGTTTTAGATGGCGCTAAAGCTTTTGCATTACCGACAAAGTTAGGACAAAACCTGATTATCGAAAAAGGAAGCAACAAAGAAATCATTTGGAAAAGCTACGATGCTGATGGCAGCATTTGGTTTGAAGATTCTATTTCATTTTTTGATATTTCAAATGAAAGAAATTCAGAAAGCGAATCCGTTAAAGCTACATTGACAGCTATTTTACACGAAGCTTTTGCATTAAATCCTGATTTCATTATTAATTCCGAAGGATACACAATTACCACTGAACTTGGATTTCCTAAAAGCTGGGGCCTAGGCACCTCGTCCACTTTGATCAATAATATTGCACAATGGCTGCAAATCGACGCCTTTACACTACTTAAAAATAGTTTTGGAGGCAGCGGTTATGATATTGCGTGTGCTCAAAACGACGCTCCCATTTTATACCATTTAGAACAAGGAAAACCTATTGTTGAAAAAGTAATCTTCAACCCAACATTTACAGAGAACATCTATTTTATATATCTCAATAAAAAGCAAAGCAGCAAGAATGCGATCGCTTCCTACAATATCAATAAAAAAAATAATCTATCCAGAACCATTGCTTTAAATGACAAAACAACCTTTGAAGTTTTGGAAGCAACCACCGTCAAATCATTTGCAGTAGCGATAGAAAAGCACGAAGCAGAAATGAGTATTATTTTGGAAATACAAACCGTGAAAGAATCTTTATTCCCTGATTTTAATGGCACAATCAAAAGTCTTGGCGCTTGGGGAGGCGATTTTGTAATGGCCATAACAACAGAAAATCCAATCGAATATTTTGCTTCAAAAGGATATAAAACAATTATTCCTTATGACCAAATGATTTTATCTTAATCCTACAAAAGCAACCCAGTTGCGAGTTACTTTCTTATTTCTTAACTTTTTTGCCTGGCTGTGAAGTCAGAGACATTCGCAGAGTTGCCCCAACTTTTAATGGCCCATTTTTTAAGGAAGTATTCAAGCAGTAGTTTTTTCAATTACCCGCGTTGCAAACGCTACGTTTTGTCTTTTAATTTAAGTAGGCACTCGACGCAGTCAAGCACTAGAGAATGGTGACAAACGAGCGCCAGTGGGGTGACTATTTTGCTTCAAAAGGATATAAAACAATTATTCCTTATGCCGAAATGATTTTATCTTAATGCTACATTTCCATTTTCATCTTAAATTCCGTTCACGCTTTCAAACAAAACCATACTAAAAACAAAATCCCGATACATTCTACAGAACGTATCGGGATTTTTTATTTTGAAAAAATAATTACTTATACCTTATTAGTAATTGAATTGTTTTCTGTTGTCTTCTATTTTAGCATTCCCTTTCAATGCAGGAATAACTCTATTTACATCTGAAGCGCTTTGTGATTTCAATTTAGCTACGTAAGCTTCATGACTTTTCAAAACTGGCGCTTTAACTGTACTTACGTTTTTCACAACATAAACACCTGTATTTCCTTCAATCGGCGCTGACAATTTATTAGATGACAATGCAAATGCATTCCCAACAACTTTAGGCTCTTGACCTGCACCAACTAACATTGGGTTTTCCATTGTAACTTCAGTAGCTTGTTGTATAACTGAACCTGTAGCTTTTGCAATTGCTTCTAGAGAAGTTCCTGTCATTTTAGCTTTGATCAATTCTGCTTTTTTCTTGTTTTTAAGAATTGGCTCTACATAAGGTCTAGCCAAAGTGATTGACACTAAACCAGATTCATCGATACTTTTAACTTTTGCAATAACATGACCAAGATTAGCCACTTCAAATCTTTTTACAGCACCAACTTTACTATCATCTTCAAAAGCCCATCTTACTATTGTTCTTTGGTTTCCCAAAGGACCAAAAGTTTCATCCATTGCTTTTACAGTAACCGGAGCAGCTATTGTAAGTTTCATGTCTTTTGCCACTTTTGCAAAATCTTTATCAGCAGCATCCATTTCAAATTTAGTTGCCTGAGTAAATATTTTATCTGAAGTTGCTTCTGAAGCTTCAATTTTTTGAGCTACTGTAGCTAGACGAATTCCGTCTTGTTTGTCTGTAATTTTGATAATGTGAAATCCGAAAGGCGTTTCAACCAATCCTACTTTACCAATTGAATTATTGAAAACGAAATCATTAAAAGGTTTTACCATTTGGTTTGGACCAAAATAACCTAAATCACCACCTTGTTGTGCTGAGGAGTCATCAGAATTTGTGAATGCCAACATCAAGAAACTATCTGGATTTGCATTGACCTGAGCCAATATTGCTTCTGCTTTAGCCTTAGCTTGCTCTTTGTTTCTTTTTTCTTTTTGATTCGGAACTTGTGTTCCTTCATAACTAATTAAAATGTGGCTTGCTTTTGCATTTACACCTAATTTTTTACCCATAGATTTTGAAATACAGTAGTATTTTCCAAACATATAAGGTCCATACACTTCGCCTGGAGCAAGATTAAATAATCTATCCGCATCAACTGCCGGTAAATCTTTCTTAGCAACATAAGTTGAATCATAAGGAACATCCGAATTTGAATTTACAAACTCAATCGTATTTACAGCAGCTCTAAATCCTGGCAAAGTATCATTTTTACCCGTAGCTTGATTGTAAACCACACTTCCAGATAACAATCCGTTAATTTTAGCTTTAACTTCATTCTCATCTGCAGCTGAAGCTTTGTCTTCGATCAAAACATACTCTACTTCACGAGATTCATCTGCTTTGTATTTTTTTTCATTTTTCTTCATGAAATCTACAATCTCAGCATCAGTAACTTTAACGTCACTATCTTTAATGGTAGAATATAAACCTGCAACGTAAGAAAAATTTACTTTGTTAGCTTCCATTTCATATTTCAACTTTCCTTCGCTTTCAGTAGTATAAACTGCCGCTTTTATCAAAGTATTGTAAATTTGATATTTTGCATTCAACTCAGCATCTTTCTCTCTATCTTTCAAATATTGTGCTTGAGCTGGATTTGATTTGAAATATTCTTTAAATTTTGCAATGTCAAACATGCCTGCTGCATTCAAAAATAATGGATTTTTACCAATGTTCTGATCTGCTTTTAAAACTTCCAATAAGTGTTTTTCACCTACTCTTAATCCTAATTTATCAAATTCAGAAGTCAGTAAAGCTACAGAAACTTCTTGATCCCAAACCCTGTTAGCTGCAGCCGTAGCAGTAATTCCTTCTTGACTTTTCTCAACATTGCTAACTTTGATTCTAAAATCTTCAAAAGAAATGTCTTTTCCATCAATGCTTCCTACATCTTTGGTATTTTGACCAAGGCCACCTTTACCGATAAGATCTTGTACTATAAATGCAAATAATGCGATAGCAATAGCTGCTATTAATAAGGCGGAACGTTGTCTGATTTTTGCTAAAACTGCCATTTTTATTGTTGTTAATTTTTATATTCAATTTGCGAAAATACAATTATCTAATTAATAATTATAGTAGTAGCGTTTTATTTTACAAGAAATTTCAATTTTCTAAAAAAAATCAGTCTCTTAGCGACATTTTAACTAATTCTATTTTCTTGTTTGTGGCTTCTTCTATGATAAAATGGAAGGTTCCTATGGTAATTACCGCTCCTTTTTGAGGAATTTCTTTGGTGTGATCCACAATAAAACCACCGAGTGTTCCGTAAGAATCACTTTCTGGAATATGAAGTTTATAGGTCTGATTCAAATACTCTACATCAAGTCGCGTTGAAAAAATATAAGTATCGTCTCCCAGTTCATTTTCAATTAATTCTTCTTCCGAATCATGCTCGTCTTCTATTTCCCCAAAAAGTTCTTCTACAATATCTTCTATCGTGATAATCCCAGAAGTACCGCCATATTCATCCAAAACAACAGCTACACTTTTCCTTTTTTTGGTCAACAAATTCATGGCATCTTTAATGTAAATTGTTTCAGGAACAAATTCAACAGAAATTACAATTTCCTTGATACTATTTGGCTTTTTAAACAAGTCAAATGAATGCACATATCCAACAATATCATCTAATGAATTTTGATAAACGACAATTTTAGAATAACCCGTCTCAATAAACAACTTATTCAAATCCCTTATCGAATCATACAAATCAATGGCTACGATTTCAGTCCGGGGACTCATAATATCCCTTGCTTTTACACCTGAAAACTCCAAAGCATTTTGAAACATTTGTATTTCAGAATCTACTTCTTCATTATCTTCAACGGTACTCATTTGTTCCGTAATATAATTTCCAAGCTCTACTTTACTAAAATAAAGCTGCACTTGATCGCCTTCTGTTTTAAAAAATTTTTTCAAAACAAAATCTGAAACCCAGATAAAAAAAGTAGAAATAAAATAAAAGAAGATGTAAAAAACATACGCCGGAACTGCAAAAAACTTTATTAATGTATTGGCATAAATTTGAAAGAACACTTTAGGCAAAAACTCTGCAGTAATCAAGACGATTAGTGTAGAAAGCAGTGTCTGAAGAAACAAATTCAATAAATTTGAGAAATGAAACCCCAAAGTTTCAATCCAGTTCATTAATAATTCGCCCATAAAAAATCCATAAACCACTAATGCAATATTGTTTCCAATAAGCATGGCCGCTATAAACTTAGAAGGCTTTTCAGTAAGTTTTGTAAGTATTTTAGAAATGAAGTTATCTTGTTTTTTTTCTATTTCAAGATAAATTTTATTGGAAGAAATGAAAGCAATCTCCATTCCTGAGAAAAAAGCACATAGTATTAAACACAGTATTATAATACTAATTTCCATGTATTAGGATTTTTTATTTCGGTGTTCCATTTTTTTAGCAAATTTCAATCGGAAGAAAAACATAAAAATGGCTAATCCTGCTATAATAAAACTTAGCCAAGGTGTCGCATCAGTTGCGTTTAACTTTGTAACTCCATCATAAATGAAGTACCCTCCAAAAATAAGATAAATATAAGGGGTGTATTTTAAGTAGCTCATATTATAGTTTTATAAATTTATTCGGCTGTTTGAATTTCGCCAGTTATCCTTTGCGAATTAATCACTTTGAAATCTTTGCTAAAATCGATTCCCTGTCCGTTTGATGTTCCTTTAATGTCAGTAAATTTAAACTTTTTTTCAGTAAAAAACCATTCATTTTTTTGGTCGTAATACAGTTGTTCCGTTTCCATGGTCTGACCGTTTTCTGATTTTATTTTTACTTTCCCCTGCAAATCAATGATGCCTGTCATTTTATAGGAAATGGCATAATTTGAGGTTATAAATGTTTTTTTAGCTTTGTTATCATATAAAGTAACATCAATTCCTTTTGGAAATTCAGTAAAAGGAAAATCTACACTTGAGAAATCTAGCATTTTAGGACTCACTAAAATCGCTTTAATCAATCCTGAATCCGTATATTTTAAATTTACATTGTCAGCATCACCGCCGGGAACAAACTCAGAAAAGTTTATTTTTTGCACTTCTTTAAAATTACTTTCACACCCAAAAAACAGAATCACAGTGAAAACTGCGACTACTGGAATGATCATATATTTTTTTAGTAAAAGCATACGCTGTACTTGAAGAAGTAATGTGATTATAAAATTCGTTTCTAGGTTTAGTTGAATTTTCGTTTATCGAACCATTTGTCATTAAGAGAAAAACCAACACTGAAATTAGCATAATTCTCTTGAATCAAATTTGCAGTTGTAGTTCCTCTCTTCCCTAATTCAAAACCTAAATTTATATTAGAAAAACTACCCGTAATTGGCAAACCTAACCCAAAAGTCAAACCCATATCATTTATAGATTCCGAATTAATCATTAGACCTGTTTTCTCATATTTAAGTCCCCCTCTGTAAACAATTCTTTTTGCATAATTTGAAAATGAGTTGTAATTAGGAATATAATACCCCCCTAAACTAACGCTACCATATCTCCCATACCCTACATTACTTGCTTTATTATAACTATTTTCCTGCCCTGAAGTTTTTTGGTACGAAATTTTACCTCCAACAAGCCATTTTTTCGCCTCTCCAATTCCAGCAGCAAATGATATTTTGCTAGGCAATTTTACATCCATTTCTGTTTTTTGATCCGCAAGTGCATCTATAACACCAACACTAAATTCTGAATTATACACTACAGTAGCAATACTTCTGGTGTTTTGAGAAGTTAAATTTCCTTCAACGGTATAATTTAAACTAGAGTAAACGGTTAATTTTTTATTTATTTTAGTTTGGTACATCGCTCCAATATTAAAATTCACACCAGATAAATCTGCGGTATTTAATTCGCGAGTCCCCACCGGAACATTCGTAAGAAATTCTAAACTATTGGTTTCAATTTTACCAAAATTATAATGCACATCAGCACCAATACTGAAATTAGGAGCTACTTTATAACCTGCTCCTAAAAAAACTTTATTCAAACCACCAGTTCCGCTTAAACGTCTGTTTGTTGCTCCGTCTTCTGAAGAGAATGACTCAATTTTATACCCTACAGAAGAATAAGGAATCAATCCAAACCCTATTCCCAATTTACCTAAAGGCAAACCAACAGCCAAATAATCTAAAGTTGTTCTGCGAGTGCTTGCTGATCCGGAATTACTTTTTAAGTTTTTTGTCCCATAAGTCCCTCCTAAAGAAAAAGTAGTTAATTTTAGGTTTGAATAACTGGCTGGATTTTCTAAATTGATATGAACACTGTCCTGCTCAACCGCTACACCTGCCATAGAACGATTTTCGAGTGTTCCTTTGAATCTTATATCTCCAATTCCATAAAAAGAGTAAGGTGATGAAGTTCCTTCTTGAGCAAAGGATATAAGTGAAAAAAGCAAACAGGCGCTTATTAGAAGTTTTTTAATCATTTTTGATTTTATATTGAAATGTTTGGTTCAAACTTTCTAAAAGAAAATTTGAATTGGCAAATATGGTATTTTTTAATCGTTTAGCCAAAAAATCTGTGTCTCCACCCGTTAAAATTATTATAAAATTTGAATACCGTGCGCTATATTCATCGATGAAACCGTCGATCTCGTAGACTAATCCATTCGCCACACCAGAATGAATGGACTCAGAAGTTGATTTCCCAATCAAATCCTTGGGGTTCTCTAAAGTTAACAAAGGCAATTTCGCAGTATAATTATGTAATGATTCATATCGCAACCGCAATCCTGGTGCTATTGCTCCACCTAGATAATTGTTGTTTTCATCTATAAAATCAAAGGTAACGCAAGTTCCTGCGTCAATCACCAATCGATTCTGATTTGGAAACTGAAGCGTTGCCCCAGCAGCAAGAACCATTCTGTCAATTCCTAAAGTTTTAGGAGTAGCATAACAATTAATAAAAGGAAAAGGACCTTCATGGGATATAAAATGTACTTTTAAATCATTTTCAAACTCCAAAAACGACTGTTTTTCAACATCTCCAACAGACGAAACGACTAAATCAGCAATTTTTTTATATTTTTTTAAAATATTTTGAATATTTTTTTGGAGTTCCTTTCTAACAAATACAAAATTATTAACGAGTATATCACCCTCAAAGACAGCAGCTTTAATTCTGGTATTTCCGACATCAACAGCTAGAATCATATTTTATTTTTTGATCTTGCGAAGATACGAATTGATTTTTTTTAAAAATTGTTTTGGATAAACTAAAAATCATCCTATATTTGCACCCGCAATAGCGAGGTACCTTAGCTCAGATGGTAGAGCAATGGACTGAAAATCCATGTGTCCCTGGTTCGATCCCTGGAGGTACCACAAAACCCGAATAGAAATATTCGGGTTTTTTGTTTTTAAATCCCATTTTTTAAATGCATCATCTTTATATTCTTTATTCAAAATCAGCCACTAAATTCTATATTGGAGAAACACATAACATCGACGAGAGAATTATAAAACACAATCAACATTCCTACTCAGAATCCTTTACAAAAATTGCCAATGATTGGGAAGTAGTTTTGTTATTTAATTGCTTGGACAGAGAAGAAGCCACTTTTCTGGAAAAATTTATCAAGAAAATGAAAAGTAGAGTCTTTATTGAAAAAATCATCAATAACCCCTCTATTTTGGAAGATATTCTCTCTAAAAGAAAATAACAGGTGTCCTTGGTTCTCCCGATCCCGAAGCTTCGGGACGGGACTGGAGGTACCACAAAACCCGAATAAAAATATTCGGGTTTTTTTGTTTTTAAATCCTAATTTTTAAATGCATCATCTTTATATTCTTTATTCAAAATTAGCCACTAAATTCTATATTGGAGAAACACATAACATTGACGTTAGAATTATAAAACACAATCAGCATTCCTACTCAGAATCCTTTACAAAAATTGCCAATGATTGGGAAGTAGTTTTGTTATTTAATTGCTTGGACAGAGAAGAAGCCACTTTTCTGGAAAAATTTATCAAGAAAATGAAAAGTAGAGTCTTTATTGAAAAAATCATCAATAATCCCTCTATTTTGGAAGATATTCTCTCTAAAAGAAAATAACAGGTATCCTTGGTTCTCCCGATCCCGAAGCTTCGGGACGGGACTGGAGGTACCACAAAATCCGAATAAAAATATTCGGGTTTTTTTGTTTTTAAATCCTAATTTTCAAATGCATCATCTTTATATTCTTTATTCAAAATTAGCAACTAAATTCTATATTGGAGAAACACATAACATTGACGTTAGAATTATAAAACACAATCAGCATTCCTACTCAGAATCCTTTACAAAAATTGCCAATGATTGGGAAGTAGTTTTGTTATTTAATTGCTTGGACAGAGAAGAAGCCACTTTTCTGGAAAAATTTATCAAGAAAATGAAAAGTAGAGTCTTTATTGAAAAAATCATCAATAATCCCTCTATTTTGGAAGATATTCTCTCTAAAAGAAAATAACAGGTGCCCTTGGTTCTCCCGATCCCGAAGCTTCGGGACTGGAGGTACCACAAAACCCGAATAGAAATATTCGGGTTTTTTGTTTTATTACTCCTCCGCAAAAATCACTTTTTTTTAAGATTTCTCTACAAATTTTGCATTTGATCAAAAAAATTATTCGAAAAATCGAATAGGTATGATATATTTGTTAATTAACTATAATCAGAAAGTGGTCTTGCAAATTAAAAAAATGACAAAACTACAGGATGAAACTAACCAAAATAATTTTAAATTTTTTAATCTTTATGGAACAAATTATCAAAGACACTACCGCTAATCCAGCGCCATTAGGCCTTTTCGGCTTCGGAATGACCACTATTTTATTAAACATTCACAATGCAGGATTCTTCGAACTCAATGCTATGATTATGGGAATGGGAATATTTTTTGGAGGTATACAGCAAGTTATTGCCGGTATTATGGAATGGAAAAAAGGAAATATTTTTGCAATGTCGGCTTTTACTTCCTATGGATTCTTCTGGTTATCACTTGTAGCCTTATGGATACTTCCCTTGTTAGGGCTAGCAAAACCTGACGGTACTTCAATGGGCTTTTATTTGGGAATGTGGGGATTATTCACCTTAGCTTTTTTTATAGGTACCCTTAATGGAAACACTATAGGAAAACTTATTTTTGGCTCTCTAGTGGTCTTATTTATCCTATTGTCTGTCGCTAGTTTTACCGGAAATGAAAACATTCATACCATTGCTGGTTATGAAGGAATTTTATGTGGTTCTTTTGCTTTTTATGAAGCCGCAGCATTAATCATCAATGATAAATTAGGTAGACAAGCATTGCCATTATAAAAACGGCATTGGATAGCAACAATAATAACGAAATACCTATACTTAATACTGCATAGGTATTTCTAACAAAATCGTCAGATGCTTTCGTGATTATGTTTCACAGTATCTCGGTTTAAAAGCATTTAGGTGTTATTCCCTAATGATTCAATCCGATAATTCAAAAAGGAAACAAACATATCAATACATTTATTTTTGATAGACCACCCATAACATTAAAAATCTCAAATCATTTAATTTAGACCCAACGGGTTATCAAAAACATGAGTCGCTATAAAATAAACAATTTAGAAGAATACTTTAAAGAGTATAAGAAATCAGTTCGTGAGCCCAGAAAATTCTGGGACAAAATTGCTGCTGAGAACTTTACGTGGTACCAACAATGGGATAAAGTTGTTGATTTTAATATGGCTGAAGCCGAAGTAAAATGGTTCACAGGAGCTAAAGTAAATATTACTAAAAACTGTATCGACAGGCATCTTACCAAAAAAGGAGATAAAACTGCGATAATTTTCGAGGCTAATGATCCAAAGGAAGAAGCATTGCATATTTCCTATAATGAATTGCACCAACGTGTTTGCAAAATGGCAAATGTGTTGCGGGAGCAAGGCATAAAAAAAGGAGATCGTGTTTGTATTTATTTACCCATGATTCCTGAATTAGCCATCACCACTTTGGCTTGTGCTAGAATTGGAGCCATCCATTCGGTTATTTTTGCAGGATTTTCGGCTTCAGCAGTAGCCGCCAGAATAAATGACAGCGACTGTAAAATGGTCATCACCTCAGATGGAGGTTATCGCGGTAACAAAACTATTGATTTAAAAGGGATTATTGATGAATCGTTAGTAAATTGCCCTAGTGTTTCAAATGTTTTGGTGGTAAAAAGAACTAATACTTCAATCAACATGAAAGAAGGTCGTGACCAATTGTTGCAACCTCTTTTAGATGAAGCTTCTGACAACAATGTTGCTGAAATCATGGATTCCGAAGATCCGTTGTTTATTCTTTATACTTCAGGCTCTACCGGAAAACCTAAAGGAATGGTACATACCACTGCAGGATATATGGTTTATACCGCCTACACATTCAAGAACGTTTTTAACTATGAAGACAATGATATTTTTTGGTGTACCGCTGATATAGGTTGGATTACAGGGCATTCCTATATTCTTTATGGCCCATTATTGAATGGTGCCACAACGGTTATTTTTGAAGGCGTTCCCTCCTATCCTGACTTTAGTCGTTTTTGGGAAGTAATCGAAAAACACAAAGTAACACAATTCTATACTGCTCCAACAGCTATTCGTGCTTTGGCAAAAGAAAGTATCGACTATGTTCAAAAATATCCTTTAAAATCTCTCAAAGTAATTGGTTCCGTAGGAGAACCCATTAACGAAGAGGCTTGGCACTGGTATAATGACCATGTTGGAGATAAAAGATGTCCCGTTGTGGATACATGGTGGCAAACCGAAACCGGAGGAATCATGATTTCACCAATTGCCTTTGTAACCCCAACGAAACCAACATATGCTTCTTTACCATTACCTGGAATTCAACCGGTATTAATGGATGAAAAACGAAATGAAATAGAAGGCAACCAAGTAACCGGGAGTTTATGTATTAAATTTCCTTGGCCTGGAATCGCCAGAACCATTTGGGGAGACCATCAACGATACAAAGACACTTACTTTTCTACCTTTCCAGGAAAATATTTCACCGGCGACGGCGCTTTGCGTGATGAAGTAGGCTATTACAGAATTACGGGTCGGGTAGACGATGTGGTTATCGTTTCAGGGCACAACTTGGGAACTGCTCCAATTGAAGACGCCATTAATGAGCATCCGGCAGTTGCCGAATCAGCGATTGTAGGATTCCCACATGATATCAAAGGTAATGCCTTATATGGCTTTGTAATACTAAAAGAAAGTGGTGAATATCGAGACAGAGAAAATTTGACCAAAGAAATTAATCAACAAATATCTAACAGCATTGGACCAATTGCGAAGCTGGATAAAATTCAGTTTGTTTCCGGTTTACCAAAAACCCGCTCGGGTAAAATCATGCGTAGAATTCTACGTAAAATAGCCGAAGGAGATTATTCAAATTTTGGAGACACCTCAACATTATTGAATCCGGAAATTGTCGAAGAAATCAAAAATGGCAAAATTTAATTTTTAGTTTTATTATGTCAATAAGCGGCTTCATTAGTGAGGCCGCTTTTTTTATAAATAAGAGAAGCTGTCTTTTTTGAACTGCCCCCAAATAATTAGACATTATCTGGGGGTATTTTTATGGAAAGAAAAGTCAGTTACAATTATGAATTTAAACTTCGCTGTGTAAATGAAGTTTTAAAAAATCGTCAAT
>NZ_JBLVPI010000002.1:0-388915 GCF_048284325.1 Flavobacterium esculini
GTATTTCAGGAACGGGATTGGTAACAGCCAATGCTAATTCATATACATTTACGTTGACCAATGTTTCAGGATGTACTTCGTTAGACAGTAGTTCGATTGTGGTGAATGCGCAACCAGTTACACCAGCCGCCTCGACTATATCCTCAACTACAGCGACTTGTTCATCAATTGGCACGAGCACGATTAGTAATTATAGTTCTTCAAATACTTATGTTTTTGATCCCGCAACAGCAGGAATCACGATAAACACCACAACAGGATTGATCAGCGGCCTAACCATTGGAACATCATATACGGTAACTGCAGGAAACGGAAGTTGTACATCAGTGGGATCACTATCTTTTAGTAATGCAGCACAATTGGCAACTCCAAGTGCTACATTAGTATTAAGCGGAACAAGTTCAATTTGTATAAGTGCAACAACTAATATAAGTGTAGCAAATTCAGAAGTTGGAATTAGTTACCAATTAAGAAATGGAGTGACAAATGTAGGGACAGCGGTTATAGGTACAGGAGGAACGATTAGTCTTTCAACAGGAGCATTGAATTCAACTACTACTTTCAATGTTTTAGCAACAAATACTTCTACTACTTGTTCTACACAATTAACAGAAACTGAAATTGTAACTGTAAATAATTGTACGCCAGTAGCTTCGAACAGTACTATAAATGTAGCTGAAGAAAGTACCAATACAGGACTGGGATTAACCGTACCAACGGATCCTGACACTACTATTCTTACTATTGCTATTACAGGATTACCAACTTTAGGAACAGTAACCTTGGCTGACGGAACATCAGTAACTAATGGACAAACGCTTACTAGTACCCAATTGACAGAACTACAATATGACGCTCCAGCGGATTATAATGGAATCGATACAGTAGGTGATTTTGCTTACATTGTGAGTGATGGAACCACAGTGGTAAACGGACAAACTAGAATTGCTGTAACAATTGTTAACGACCCACCGGTTGCCGACAACGACCCGGCAACAACCGCTTACGACACGAACGTTGATATTTTGGCTTCAACAGGCGACACCGATATTGATGGCAGCATCAACTTGGCGAGCATTGACTTGGACCCAACAACACCAGCGAACGAAACTACCTTCACGGTAACAGGCGAAGGAACTTACACGGCCAATGCCAATGGAACGGTAACTTTTAATCCATTAGCAACCTTCAGTGGCATAACGACATTAGTCAACTACACCATCGAAGATGCAACAGGAACTAACTCGAATGTGGCTACCCTGCAAATAACCGTAGCAAACAACCCACCGGTTGCCGACAACGACCCGGCAACAACCGTTTACGACACGAACGTTGATATTTTGGCTTCAACAGGCGACACCGATATTGATGGCAGCATCAACTTGGCGAGCATTGACTTGGACCCAACAACACCAGCGAACGAAACTACCTTCACGGTAACAGGCGAAGGAACTTACACGGCCAATGCCAATGGAACGGTAACTTTTAATCCATTAGCAACCTTCAGTGGCATAACGACATTAGTCAACTACACCATCGAAGATGCAACAGGAACTAACTCGAATGTAGCGACCCTGCAAGTAACCGTAGCAAACAACCCACCGGTTGCCGACAACGACCCGGCAACGACCGCTTACGACACGAACGTTGACGTTTTAGCTTCAACAGGCGACACCGATATTGATGGCAACATCAACTTGGCGAGCATTGACTTGGACCCAACAACACCAGCGAACGAAACTACCTTCACGGTAACAGGCGAAGGAACTTACACGGCCAATGCCAACGGAACGGTAACTTTTAATCCATTAGCAACCTTCAGTGGCACAACGACATTAGTCAACTACACCATCGAAGATGCAACAGGAACTAACTCGAATGTGGCTACCCTGCAAATAACCGTAGCAAACAACCCACCGGTTGCCGATAATAATACTAATAGTAGTATTTCGTCAACCGCAGGTGCTACAGTTATTAGTCCATTAGCAGCAACTGATATAGATGGAATGGTATTGAGTTATACTGTTTTAAGTTTACCTGCAAACGGAATTTTAGCTTTGTCAGGAACGGCAGTATTCATAAATCAAGTGTTGACAGCAGCTCAAGTAGCTTTGTTGACGTATGATCCAAGTGGAACATTTGTAGGAAACGACATATTTACTTTTACTGCAACAGATAATAATGGTGCATTAGATGTTACGCCTGCAACGATTATCATTCCAGTTGGAAACAATGTGCCGATAGCGAATAACAATACCAATGCAGGTATTCTATCCACCGCAACAGCTATATTAATAGCTCCATTGACGGCTACGGATACCGATGGAACGATAGCGAGTTATACTATTTTAAGTTTACCTGCAAACGGAATTCTGGCTTTGTCAGGAGTATCGGTAAACATAAATCAAGTGTTGACATCAGCTCAAGTAGCTTTGTTGACGTATGATCCGAGTGGTTCTTTTTCAGGAAATGACAGCTTTACATTTACAGCTACGGATAACAATGGTAGTTTAGATTTGACACCTGCTACAATAACAGTAGTAGTTAACCCATCAATCGATGCCACAAATGATGTGATGTTAGCAGCAGTTCCAGGAGGAGTTGCAACCATAACGCTAAGTTTATTTGGCAATGACAGTGTAAACGGAAATTCATTTACTCCATCACAAATAACTTTGACGACATTGCTAATTGGTGGAGGAATCGTGATGAATGCAGACGGAACATTAAGTATTCCAGCTAATGCACCATCAGGAAGTTACCCAGTAATATACACAATCTGTACTGTAGCAACGCCTGTGGTTTGTGATACAGCAACCACAATGATTGTTGTTAACCCATCTGTTGATGCCACAAATGATGTGATGTTAGCAGCAGTTCCAGGAGGAGTTGCAACCATAACGCCAAGTTTATTTGGCAATGACAGTGTAAACGGAAATCCATTTACTCCATCACAAATAACTTTGACGACATTGCCAATTGGTGGAGGAATCGTGATGAATGCAGACGGAACATTAACGATTCCAGCTAATGCACCATCAGGAAACTATGCGGTGACTTATACCATTTGTACCAAAGCGACGCCAGTGGTTTGTGATACAGCAACCACAATGATTATTGTTAACCCATCTGTTGATGCTACAAATGATATGATGCCAGCAGCAGTTCCAGGAGGAGTTGTAACGACAACACCAAGTTTATTTGGTAATGATAGTGTAAACGGAAATCCATTTACTCCATCACAAATAACTTTGACGATATTACCAATTGGAGGTGGAATTGTGATGAATACAGACGGAACATTAACGATTCCAGCTAATGCACCATCAGGAAGCTATTTAGTAATTTATACAATTTGTACTAAAGCGACGCCAGTGGTTTGTGATACAGCAATCACAACAATCATTGTTAACCCGTCAATCGATGCCACAAATGATGTTACTACAACAGTTCCTGCAGGAGTTGTGACGGTACTTCCAACTTTGTATGCAAATGATAATGTAAATGGCAATCTATTTATCCCATCACAAATAACTCTAACAGTACTACAGCCAATCGGTGGAGGTATTGTAATGAATGAAGATGGAACATTATCTATTCCAGCCAATGCACCATCAGGAAGTTATGCTATAAGTTACAGGATATGTACTAATGCAACCCCAGTGGTTTGTGATACAGCAACAAAAACAATAATTGTTGCAGAAAATCCAAGTATTGCTTTGGTGAAGACAGCAACTTTCAATGATGAAAATGGAGATGGGTATGCTCAAGCTGATGAAACTATTTCATATTCTTTTGTAATTACAAACACAGGTAATGTTGCTCTTTCTAATGTTTCGGTCAAAGACAATTATTTGCCAGATGTAATTCTAACAGGTAGTCCAATAGTTAGTTTAGGAATAGGAAAAACGAATAGTACAGCTTATACAGCAATATATTCTATTAAACAGAATGATATTAATGTAGGTTCAATTGTAAACCAAGCTTCAGTGACTGCTACAAGTTTAAATGGGACTGTTATAACTGACCTGTCAGATGATTCAAGTGATCTTGATGATAAACCAACGGTGTTAGGCATTTTAGGATGTGTACTAGAAGTATTCAATGCAGTTTCTCCAAATGGAGATGGAGACAATGATGTGTTTTATATTAGAGGACTAGAATGTTATCCAAAGAATACTGTGGAGATTTATAATAGATGGGGTGTTTTAGTTTTCGAAATAAACGCTTACAATAATTCAGATAGAGCCTTTAAAGGAATTTCAGAAGGAAGAGTAACCGTTAATCAGGCCGAAGAATTGCCAGCAGGAACGTACTACTATATTTTGAGATATACTGACAGCGCTTCAATAGGACATGAGAAGGCCGGATATTTGTATATAAATAGATAAACATATTTTCTGAGGGTTAGTTAACATACCCTCAGAACCTAAAAACAAAAAATATGAGAATAAAATTAGTATTGTTTTTATTGCTATTATCGGGAGTAATTAGAGCCCAACAAGATGCTCAGTTTACCCAATATATGTACAATACCATTAATATCAATCCTGCTTATGCGGGTTCACGTGAAGCGATCAGTATTTTTACACTGCATCGAACTCAATGGGTTGGTTTAGATGGTGCGCCAGTTACAAACACAGCATCTATAAATACTCCTATAAACGGAAGTAATATAGGTTTGGGAGTTTCTGTTGTCAACGATAGAATTGGACCTTCTGATGAAAATAATATTGCGGTCGATATTTCGTATAGCATCAATACTTCTGAGAGATATAAATTATCATTTGGATTAAAAGCTTCAGCGAATCTACTCAACATAGATTTTACGAAGTTGAATAAGTATGATAAAAATGATTACGCATTTGACACCAATATTGATAATAAGTTTTCTCCCAATATAGGAGCTGGTTTGTATTTTCATTCAGATAACACTTATGTAGGATTGTCGGTTCCTAATTTATTGGAGACGCAACATTTTGACAGATATGCTGGTACAGCATCCAATAGTCACGTAGCCAAAGAGAAGATGCATTACTATTTTATAGCAGGTCATGTATTTGATTTGAGTGCCGATGTAAAATTTAAACCGTCGATTTTAACAAAGATGGTTCAAGGAGCACCATTGCAAGTAGATTTGTCAGCTAATTTTTTAATAAATGATAAATTTACCGCAGGAGTTGCTTACAGATGGAGTGCCGCTTTGAGTGCTATGGTGGGTTTTCAAGGTAGTGATTCTTGGTTTATAGGCTATGCTTATGATATGGAAACTACAAAATTGGCCAATTATAATTCAGGATCTCACGAGATTTTCTTGCGCTATGAATTGTTCAATAGTTATAATAAAATAATTTCTCCTAGATTTTTCTAAACTCTTATCTTTATGAAAGTTAAAAATTTTATTTATAGTACAATTTTGTTTAGCGTAGTTCATTTGGGTTACGCACAGAAAGCAAAAGTGGCCGGAGCAGATAAACAATATGAATAATTATGCTTATGTTGATGCAATTGCTACCTATGAGCGTGTGGCCGAGAAAGGGTACAAAAATGAAAAGATGTTTCAAAAGTTAGGAAACGCATATTATTTCAATGCCGAATTAGAAAAGGCCGCAAAGTGGTATGGAGAACTTTTCACAATGAATCAGGAGCAAGAACCAGAATATTATTATAGATATTCCCAATGTTTGAAAGCAGTTGACGATTATAGTAAGGCGGATAAAATGCTTGAATTATTTAATAAAAAATCTGGTAACGATCAAAGAGCCAGATTATTCGAGAAGAATAAAGATTATTTAGCAGAAATCAAAGCAAACTCAGGACGTTTCAACATAGAAGATGCAGGAATAAACTCAGAGTTTTCAGATTATGGAAGCTCCTTTTCAGGAAACAAATTAGTTTTTGCTTCCGCTAGAGATACTGGCGGGGTATCCAAAAAAGTATTCAAATGGACCAATCAATCCTTTACAAACCTGTATAGCTCAGAAGTTAATTCGAATGGGACATTGGCAATGCCAAAAAGATTTAGCAAAGTAATCAATTCCAAATTTCATGAGTCTACTCCGGTTTTTACTAAAGATGGTAAGACAATGTATTTCACCCGAAATAACTATTTAGATGGAAAGAAAGGGAAAGACAGTCAAAAAGTAACCTTGTTAAAACTATATAAAGCGACATTAGAAGAAGGAGAATGGAAGAAGGTAATCGAACTTTCTTTCAATAGCAACCAATACAGCGTAGCACATCCGGCATTAAGTTTTGATGATAAAGCCCTGTATTTTGCTTCGGATATGCCAGGTACTTTTGGGAAATCAGATTTATTTAAAGTTTCCATTAATGATGATGGTAGTTTTGGTGTTCCAGAAAATTTAGGTAAGTCTATTAACACAGAAGGTAGAGAAAGTTTTCCCTTCATCTCCAATGATAATGAATTGTATTTTGCTAGTGACGGTCGTCCTGGATTGGGAGGATTGGATATTTATGTTGCTAAAATCGAGGCGAATACTACTTTTGGAGAAGTACAGAACATAGGTTCACCAGTGAATAGTTCAAATGATGACTTTGCATTATTGATAGACAGCCAGAGTCGTAACGGTTTTTTTACTTCAAATAGATCAGAAGGAAAAGGGTATGATGATATTTATAAATTTACCGAAACCAAAAAATTGATTTGTGAGCAACTTTTAAAAGGTGTTATCACGGATCGGGAAACAAAAACTGTATTGTCAGAATCAAAGGTAAGTCTGTTTGATGAAAAATTCAAATTCTTAAAAGAAATTACTGCAGATCTAAATGGAGCCTATCGATTTGAGGTGGTTTGTGGAAAGACTTATTATATAAGAGCTGAGAAGAGGGATTTTGAAACTAAGGAAGGTGTAATTGCTATCCCGATTGCATCAGGAGTGAGTGAATTGCCTTTAGCATTGGATAAACGAATTAAACCAATAGTAGTTGGGACAGATTTGGCCAAAACATTAAATATACCAATCATTTATTTTGATTTGGATAAATCCTTCATTCGAAAAGACGCAGCATTTGAGTTAGAGAAAGTGTTAGCGGTAATGAAAGAGTATCCTAAGATGAAAATTGATGTTCGTTCTCATACGGATTGCAGACAAATAGCAAAATATAATGAAGCTTTGTCTGATAGAAGAGCTAAATCTACCGCGACTTGGTTGATTAAAAATGGAATTGAAGTCAACCGATTGGCAGCCAAAGGATATGGAGAATCTCAATTGGTTAATGATTGTGGTTGCGAACCAATCAATAAGTCAAGTTGTACCGAAGAACAGCATCAAGACAACAGACGTAGTGAATTTATCATTGTTTCGATGGAATAATAAATTATTATGTTGGCATAAAAATTAGGCTGTTCATTTTGAACTGCCTAATTTTTTTTATTAAATTGGAAAATATTATAAGTTTTGTTTCCGTTTTTTATTGATGTAATATTTTCCTCCTCTAGGACCGGTGTATCCTTTTTTACAGTTGTATTCGCTGGTAATTTTATCGGTCTCTGTGATTTTGTTTTTAATATTTTTTCTGTTTTAGTGGCTTTAGCTGCGCTTTGTACTTAACAGCTTTGTCTTTAGCTTCTACAGTAATAATACTAATTTTTTCATGATGTAGTTAATTTAACGTTGGGATTGTTAAATATAATTTCAGAATAAATTTAATAATTTCATTTTGAATAATTGAGGTAATAGCTTAAAAATAAGCCCTCAATTGTACGTTTCCTGTGTGAATGGGCTGGCTAGATTCACTTTTTCTTCCTTGGTAATTTAAATTTATATCCAAAAATTGGGTCAGGTTTTTTTGTAGTAATAATCTCCAAGTCAAGTTTTGACCCGTTTGCAATCCTTCTAACATTTGGAAACCAACCGAAGAGAATTCATTTCCTTTAAATTTATTTTGATAAAAAGAAACCTCTCCATTCATGGTGAATTTTTTATCACTCGAATAAGAAAACGAAGTTCCGAAGCGATTTTGTACTAATTTACCTAAAACCCCAATCTGATTTTCTTTGTTTTGCAATTCATAAAATAAATCCCAACTAGTGTTTTTGGAGAATAAATAACTGATTTTTGAAGCCAATTGATAGCCGCTTATACTATAATTTTTTTCAGAAAAATTTTCAGATTCAATAGCGGTTTGAATTGTTTTTGTAAAAAAATTAAACAACCACCTTTTTTGGTATAAGTTGGTATATTGTAGTTGATGTGAACTGTTTTTTGCTTCTTGAGTTCCTATTGACAATAAATTTTTTGTTTGATTTTGTAAATAGGAATATGTAATGGAATGTTTTTGTTTCCCTCGATTATAAAACAAACTATTCCTAAAACTGGAGTTCAATCCCAGCACATTTTCTTTGGAAGAACTAAAAGGATTTAATTCGAAATCGTCACCTTCGCTTTTTATTTTTCGATCAATTATAAAGGCCGTTTGATTATAAAAAAAGGATAGTGATTTTTTTAATCCAAGTTCATTTTGCCATTGATTTGGGTTTATGGTAACAGATTGTGAGAACTTATTTTGATGTGTTTTTATGTAAATTCGGTTCGGTAAGAATATCCGAATGTATTTTGCCTGGTCGATAAATGGAGCGATTTCAAACTCTTGTAATTCCTGAATTCCATTACTATTGTAGTCATTCCAGGTATAAACACCTTGGCCAGCCGGAACTTCTAAGTATGTGAATTCCTGTTGCGGAATACTTCCTGAATTGGTTTCATAAACAGTCGTGCTTTGAATTAATTGATTGAAAAAACGGTCTGAATACACTATCCTGGAATTTAAGGAAGCTTCTTTTTTCTTAGTTGGATCAGCAAAATCAAGTACTCTATAATTCACATAAGCGGTTAAATCACTTTTGTTTGTTTGAATTAATTTTGATTTCAAGTAGTACGTTTGCGATGCATTTACGCGCTGGATAAATCCATTTTGTAAACTATCATTTTTTCGTCTCAAATAGCCTAATTCTACAAAAACTTTAGTGCTGTCCCCGCGTCCTGTAAAAAAACTATATTCAGTGAATCTTTGGCTTAAAGCCGAAAATTTATTTGTAGTTTTTATTTTTTCTTGATTGTCTTCTAATCTTAAGCCGGTTCCAATCCAGTTGGTGTTAAAATGAAATCGAGTCTGCGTTTGGTTTCTATAAAATTTAGAAGATGATTCAACTCCATCGCTTTTTAAGAAATTGCCATGATTTTGAATCGTCCAATTTTTCAATTTAAATACGGCATTTATAGTATGTCTGCTGCCGGAAAAGCTTTCAGAGAAATCCAGTTTTTCAAATTGATAGTTGAGTAATCCTTTGTTCTGGAGATTTTCTTTTGGATTTAATTCGAAATGTAAGCCAGAAACCAGTAAACTTTGATTTCCGATGGCAGTAATTCCTAAATTCCAATCTCGGTCAAATTCAATGCTGTAAAGACGTTCCACAGATTTGAAATTTTTCTGGATAAATTGGTAACTGGCAAAAGCGTCAATATTCCATTTTTTTGAAAATAAGCGTTGTTTTGCATTTATTTTAGCTGCTAAGCCACGGTTGTCAGAATCATCTGTAGAGGAGAAAAGATTTTTATCATTGTTACTGATTCCTATTTCATAATCAAAGGTTGTTTTTTCTGTTGGCTTATACTTTCCTAAAAATGTTGCCACTTGAATTTTCGTGGGAGAAACTAATGGTATTGTAGGTTCATAATTTCCTTGCGGAGTAGTATTAATTGGCGGGGCATATTCATAAATTCGGCCATTAGCCGATGAATTTTTCAAGATATAATTTCCTTTATTTGCACCCACTAAACTGAATCGAACATTGAATAATTCAGCTTCGGGGTTGTTCGAATATTCGAAAATTTCAATAGAATTAAAGTTTGTTTTTCGATACAACACTTTATTATCCGAATAGGAATCTGGATAGGCAGAAGGTGCCGTCATCAAATCCGGATTGTCACCGGCATTCACTAAAATCTGGGCTTGTTCTGGAGAAAGATTCTGTTGTAAGGGTTGGTTTTTTAAATCACTTTCGGAATATAAATAGCCTCCAAAACTCCATTTCTCATTTTCGTGTGAAGCTCCGGCATAAGTTACAAATCGAGAGTAATTCCGATCCGAATATTGGTATTCTATAGCGATTCGCATTTCGGAAGTAATAGTGAAAAGAGGTGTAAACACAATTTCTCCAGCATTATAGTCGATGGTGTAATCATTATTTTCGCCTCGTTTCAATAAAGTGCCGTTTACATAAACCCGTTCTGAACCTGAAATGACAAGAACATATAATTCGCCATTTTGCCCTTTTAATTTATATGGGCCCTGATTGCCTTCCTGACCAACAAAATTGCTTTTGGCATATTGCCCTTTGACTAAAGCGACCGATGCAAAAACATTGGTTTTGCTGTCTTCAGTTCCGAAGTTAAAATTAGTGGAGAGTCCCTGTACTTTTTTATTGAAATTAAGGAACTGTGTGTTTTTGTTTTCAAGAAAAACATCTCCGGCTCTAATATTCCATTTGTCACTAAAAAGTTCCATGAAAATATTGTCAAACTGATCTAATTTTTGAGAATAACCTCCATCTTGCAAAGGAATATTGCTGTCTTGCAAGGAAGCCCTGAGGCTCACTTTCTCGGATAGTTTTCCTGTGATTTGTAAATCGAGGTTCGAATTTAAAACGGTGTTTTGATTGTTGCCAATAGTAACACCACGTGTGATACTTCCGGAAGTGTTTAATCCGTCAAAAGGGATGTTTTTTTTGATTGGATTTGTTTCAATTTTATATAAATTTCCTGTTGTGGCTTCGTTACTGACTATTTGGCTTGAATCATAAATGCGATATTCTCTAGTTAGGATTTCAGGAAGTTTGAGATAATTAATCCTAATGGAGTCTGACTGTTGAGTGAAATTTTTATTAAAAATTAAGAAAGCTTTCTGGAAATTTATTTTATAAAAAACGGTGTCTATTGGTTTTTCATTGGCATCAAGCACTTTGAAGAAACTCGAATTGATACTTTCATTTTCAAGATGAATGGTATCACGGGTAGCGGGTATTTTTTTTGTTTTGTATAACGAGTTAGTTTCCTGGGCTTGCAGTCCGGAAAAACACAGTATTAAAAATAAAAACACTACTTTTTTTAACATAAATACTTAAACTCGAAAGTGTCAAAAGTAGTATTTATAATTGGTAAATTGTAATTAGGATATTTGAGGTTGAAATTGGGATTTTAGAGTGAAATTAGTATGATGCCTGTCATTGTGTGGGACGAAGCAATCTTATTTGCAATGAAAAAAAAATACCGCAAATTTACAAATTTTAAAATCTGCGAATTTGCGGTAAAATTATGAAATGACTTCTATTTTCGGTTTCGTCCCCCTCTCCTTTGCAGGGTCCCTGAAGCGTCGTGAGAGAAGAGGATTTTCTTCTAACTTTCTTTCGTTACTATCTGCATGGTCTCACGGCTCACTTGTTTCAATAAAACAGTTTTGTTTTCTTCAACAGTTGCAGCTGCTTTATCATTGAAATGTCTAATGGTATATAAAGTAACATTTTCGTTAAATTCTACTTTGAATTTTTTCGAAAGAATGGCATTCAAATCTTTAAAATTTTCAAATTTGTCTTCAACACATACGGAGAAACTGATCGCTGAATTTTGAATCAAATTCACTTTTATTTTAAATTGGTGAAACAAAGCAAAAATTTCGCTGATGTTTTCTTCCATGATAAAAGAGAAATCTATTGACGAAAGCGAAATTAAGAGTTGGTTTCTTTTAACAATAAAACAAGGTAAATAAGGTTCTAAATCGGCGCCTTTGGCAACACGAGTTCCTGGTAGCAAAGGATTAATAAACGATTTTACAAACAAAGGAATTTCCTTTTTTTGCAAAGGTTGTAAGGTTTTCGGGTGAATAACCGTAGCGCCATAAAAAGCCAATTCTATCGCTTCACGGTAGGAAATTTGGTTCAGCAAACTTGCATTTTCAAAATACCTGGGGTCAGCATTCATAACTCCAGGAACATCTTTCCAGATGGTTACACTTTCTGCATTTAGGCAATAAGCAAAAATCGCAGCAGTATAATCAGAACCTTCACGACCTAAAGTAGTGGTAAAGTTATTTTCGTCAGATCCCAAGAAACCTTGAGTAATATTTAATGTTTTTCTTTTTACGTTTTTGGCAATATTTTTTTGGGTCAATTCCCAGTCTACTTCGGCATCTCTATAAGTAGCATCGGTTTTTATAAAATTCCGCACGTCTAACCACTGCGTTTTTATTCCCATAAAGCTCATAAAATGGCTTAGGATAGTGGTAGATATTAATTCACCATAACTTACGATTTGATCGTAAACGAAATTATAATTTGGCGATTTATTATGCGCTAAAAAATATTCTAAGTCAGAAAATTGATTGTTTACGGCAGTAAAAACTTCGTGCTTTTCTTCTTCAAACAAATCCATCAGAATTTGATTGTGGTATTTTTTTACCTCTTGAACCGATGAATTTAATTCAGCCGATTTATCAAAATAATTTTTTATTACGGTTTCAAGTGCATTAGTGGTTTTTCCCATTGCAGAAACGACCAATAATACATCCTCATAACCTACTTTTTGCAAAACGTCATATACGTTTTTTATTCCTTCGGCATCTTTTACAGAAGCACCACCAAATTTGAATACTCTCATACTTTTTTAAACAAAAAAATTTGTAATTTTATTTCAATCTATTATCTACAAAATAGTTAATCCCTGCTTCATCCATTTGTGCCACGTACCAATCTCGGAGCACTTTTGCACCTGATTTTTCATAAAAATCAATTGCAGGAGTATTCCAGTCAAGAACATGCCAGTCAATTCTTCGAACATTATCTCTTTTCCCTTGCTTGATAATTTCAGAATACAAAGCATAGCCTAATCCTGTTCCTCGCATTTTATCTTTTACCACTAAATCTTCCAGATGGATTATTTTTCCTTTCCAGGTAGAATAACGATAATAATACAAAGCGATACCTACAATTTCAGATTCCACTTCGGCAACAAAAACATGAAATAAAGGAGTTGTTCCAAAACCATCGCGGATTAAATCATCAACAGTGATAAGAACTGCATCAGGCTCTTTTTCAAAGTCCGCTAACTCTTGAATAAGTCCTAAAACCGCTTCCATGTCTTCTGGATTTCCTTTTCTAATGTTCATATATTCTTTTTTTAATGGTTGAATTGCTCAAAATAAAGCATTTTCTACCCATTATTCAACTATTTTATAAGCAAATATACAATACTGCCAAACTAAGTAAATATTATTCAATTCATTTTCACAAAAAATCCGATATTTGTGACTTCAAACTAACTACAACGATTTCTTAATGGAAGAACGCAACAGAACACTAGGTGAATTTATCATCGAAAATCAAAATGCTTTTCAATATTCGTCAGGCGAATTGTCCCGAATTATCAATTCTATACGATTGGCAGCGAAAGTAGTCAACTACAAAGTAAACAAAGCTGGACTAGTAGACATAATTGGTGCCGCAGGTGAACAAAATATACAAGGGGAAGATCAGCAAAAACTCGATGTGTATGCCAATGATATTTTTATTCAAACTTTAATCAACCGTGAAATTGTATGTGGAATCGCTTCCGAAGAAAATGATGATTTTATTACAGTAGAAGGAAGTGACAAAAGCCATAATAATAAATATGTGGTTTTGATGGATCCTCTCGACGGATCTTCTAATATTGATGTAAATGTTTCCGTAGGGACAATATTCTCGGTGTACAGACGCGTTACTCCAATAGGTACTCCTGTTACAATTGAAGATTTTTTACAGCCGGGAACGAATCAGGTTGCTGCTGGTTATGTGATTTATGGTACTTCAACAATGCTAGTCTATACTACAGGACATGGCGTAAATGGATTTACATTAAATCCGGCAATTGGAACCTTTTATTTGTCGCATCCCAATATGCAGTTTTCTAAGGACGGAAATATTTATTCTATCAATGAAGGAAACTATGTTCATTTTCCGCAAGGGGTGAAAGACTATATTAAATATTGCCAACTCGAAGAGGAAGACAGGCCTTATACTTCACGCTATATAGGAAGTTTAGTTTCTGATATTCATAGAAATATGATAAAAGGGGGGATTTATATTTATCCAACAAGTTCTAAAGCTCCAAAAGGTAAATTACGTTTGTTGTATGAATGTAATCCAATGGCGTTTATTGTGGAACAAGCTGGTGGTAAAGCTTCTGATGGTTTTGGAAGTATAATGGAAATTGTGCCTACTGAATTGCATCAACGTGTTCCTTTTTTCTGTGGAAGTTATAATATGGTAGAGAAGGCCGAAGATTTCATGCAAAAAGCAAAATTAAGCAAATACTAAAAACAACTATAAAAAAAGCTCCTAGAATTTTTAGGAGCTTTTTTATGATTTTTATTTATGCATATTTTGCATTTCGAAAAGGAAAGTATCTAAATCTACTTTTTTATCTACTAATGATAATGCTTTTGATATGATATAGTTCACGTTTTCACCATTAAAGCCTAATGCTACTCCAATTTTCCCTAACAATAATTCTTGTTTATCTCCTAAATGATGATCAACATGAACCATTCTGGCTAAATCATACAAACGTTCCAGTCTTTGCTCGTGTAAATAGGGAGCGTTAATAGGATATTTTAATGGGTTTTCTAAAATTTCGGTATATTCTTCCGGAGAAATTTCTAGTCTGACGGCCAGTTTATCCAAAAATAATTTTTCCTCTGGAACAAACTTTTCATCGGCAAGTGCTACACGAACTATGGCTGAAAAATGACCTTTATTTCTTTGTTTGAATTCGCTATCAAATAAATCTGAAAATGACATAATTATTAATTTTTTATCTTACAAAGATAAATCTATTTTTAAATTATTGATTTTAATTTTATTTTAAATTATGATTTGTTAATCAAAGTGTTTTAAATCCTTTTTTAAGGAATGATTTATATTTTCAAAACAATCATTTTCAAAATTAATCGTAAGTTTACAACCCCTTATCAATATAATAAATTACCTATGTCAGAATTTTGGATTTACTTTCAAATAGGGTTAAAACACGTTTTGGATATTCATGCGTATGACCATGTTTTGTTTTTAATAGCATTAGCTGTTCCTTTCTCTTTTAAGGATTGGCCGCGAATAGTACTCTTGATAACGCTGTTTACAATTGGACATACGTTGGCTTTAGTACTTTCCGTTTTTGGTATAATTGCAATAAAAGTGAATGTTGTTGAGTTGTTGATACCAATAACGATATTAATAACAGCCTTGTTTAATCTTTTTACGGCTGGTAAATCCAGTAAAAAAGAAAGTATAAATTTGGTGTTTTTTATAACACTTTTCTTTGGGATTATTCATGGTTTGGGTTTTTCAAACTATTTTAAATCAATTTTGGGAGGAAGTGGAACCTCTAAATTATTGCCTTTGGGCGAATTTGCATTGGGGATAGAAGCAGCTCAAATTATTGTAGTTTTTGTTGTTTTGGTATTGTCTTATATTATCCAAACTTTTTTTAGATTCTCTAAACGGGATTGGACTTTGGTGATGTCAGCCTTTATAATAGGAGTAGTTTTGCCAATGATTATTGAAAATGAAATCTGGATTAGATAAAAATAATGGAATCAAAAAAATTAAATAAATACGATAAAGCGTATCTTAGAATTGCGACTGAATGGGGACTTTTGTCTTATTGTAAAAGAAAGCAAGTGGGGGCAATCATCGTAAGAGACCGAATGATTATTTCTGATGGTTACAACGGAACGCCATCCGGATTTGAAAACTGTTGCGAAGATGAAGAAGGGTTAACGCGTTGGGATGTGTTGCACGCTGAAGCGAATGCTATTCTCAAAGTGGCACGATCAACACAGTCTTGCGAAGGGGCAACATTATATATTACGCTTTCACCTTGCAAAGAATGCAGTAAATTAATCCATCAATCGGGGATAAAAAGAGTGGTGTATCACAATGGATATCGTGATGATTCAGGAATTCAGTTTTTGATAAAAGCGGGAGTAGAAGTGGAGCATATTCCAGTATTAGAAGAATAAAATGAAAACTGATAATAAATACCTACCTATAATTATTAGTGTGGCTCTTGGTTTAGGAGTTGTTCTGGGCGGGTTATTGAATGCTCCAAATCAAAGCTCCTTTTTTGCTAAAAACAGTTCGAAGAATAAACTCAATAAACTGATTGATTTTATTGATAATGAGTATGTTGATAATGTCAATACAGATTCTATTGTAAATCTGACCGTTGACAATATTTTGGCAAAATTGGATCCGCATTCTGTATATATTCCACCAAGTGAGCAAGCTGAAGTTGTGGAAAGCATGAAAGGAGATTTTGTGGGTATAGGTGTCAATTTCTATATGTACAATGATTCGGTGGCGATAATAAAACCAGTTGAAAATGGCCCTTCGGCAAAAGCAGGAATAAAAGCGGGCGACCGAATTTTGTATGCTGATAAAACCAAATTATTTGGACGTAAATTGCCTAATGACAGTTTGTTTTCTAAACTAAAAGGTACTGTAGGTTCCGAAATTGAACTTACCGTTTACAGAAAATCAGAGCGTAAAAAAATTAAATTAATAGTAAAACGAGATGTCATTCCTCTGAAAAGCGTTGATGTTTCTATGCTTTTGAAAAATAATACCGGTTATATAAAAATAAATCGATTTGCCGAAACTACTTACGGCGAGTTTAAAAGAGGTTTGGATGCGTTGAAAAAAGAAGGTGCTAAATCATTAATTATTGATCTTCGGGATAATGGTGGCGGTTATATGGAAGAAGCCATTGCAATTGCCGATGAATTACTGAAAGACAAACAATTAATTGTTTTTACCAAAAATAAAAAAGGAAACACCGATAAAACTTTTGCGACTGAAAGAGGAAGTTTTGAAAACGGAAATGTTTTTGTATTAATTAATGAAAACAGTGCATCAGCAAGTGAAATTCTCGCGGGAGCCATACAAGATAATGACAGGGGGACAATTGTGGGCCGACGCTCTTTTGGGAAAGGATTGGTGCAACGCGAGATGGATTTTGACGACGGATCGGCAGTTCGGTTGACTATTGCGAGATATTATACGCCAACCGGGCGTTCCATTCAAAAGCCGTATGCTAAAGGAAATGATGCGTATTTTAAAGAATCGGATAATCGTTTTGAAAACGGGGAACTGTATGAAAAAGACAGTATAAAAGTTTCGGATTCTTTAAAATTTAAAACTAAAAAAGGTAAAATCGTATACGGAGGTGGAGGGATTGTTCCGGATGTTTTTGTGCCGCTTGAAGTAGAGCATGGGAATGAAAGTACTGCTTATTTGTTGCAGTCGGGTGTTGTTGGACATTTTGTATTTGAGCAATTAGACAAAAATAGAAATGCTTTTAAAGGATTAACTTTTCAACAATTCATGACGAAGATGAATGAAACGGATGTGTATTTCAATTCGTTTCAAAAATATATTTTTGAAAACGGATTGGATTTGAAATTTGGAAAAAGCAAGTTGTTAGTAAAACGTTATGTAGCTGGAGAATTCGCCAGACAATTGTATGGTGAAAAGTATTACTATGAAATTGTATTGAAAGAAGACGCGATGATTAAAGCGGTTTTAAAGAATCAATAGTAAAGAATTGCCTCTTTTTTACACGGATTAAATTTATAAAATTACAGCTAATTTTCACTGTCCCAATCTTTTCTATAGCGAATGAGTTCTTTATCGATTATGTCTTTGGATGTGTTCAATAGATAGGTTGCATCCTCAGAGTAAATAGGAGCAAAGAAAGTTATTTTAATTTCGGTGGTAGGTTTTCCAAAACATTTTAAAAAATGTGGAATAAAAGTGTCGTTTCCTATGAAGGCATCCGTTTTTTCTTTATAATCAATCGCAATAGGTATAACTGCGGATTCTATTTTGGTTGCCATGACAAATGAGCCATAATTGAAAGCTAGAGTTGTAGGCAAATCATGAGTTGTGCCTTCAGGAAAATTGATGATTGAGTATCCTTTGCTAAGAACTTCCCGAATATTTTCGGCGGTGTTTTGTCTGCTTTTTGAACATTTTCTGTCCACAAATAACACCCCTGATATTTTACAGATGTATCCAATAAGTGGCCATGAAGCGACTTCTATTTTTCCAACAGGATAGGCATGGATTAGATTTACAATTACGATTGGGTCAAAATAAGACCAATGATTGGCCACGATTAACCCTTGTACGGTGGGTTTTTCGCCATAAACGATGGTGCGTATACCTAAAATTACATTTGATGTTTTTATTAAAAAATCGCGTAATACAAGTGCTTTTTTAGAATTAGTTTCTTCACTCCAAAAGAAACTCATGAAATAGAAAATAATCGAGAAAAAGGAAACAAATACTATAAAAACGATGAGTCTTATGAAGCTCAATAATAGTGATAACATAAAAATTGATTAATGAAAGTGTAAACCTACCATTATTTTTCTAGAGATTTTTCACAATGAAATTCTATTTATCTAATACTATCATGACAATGCGTTTGCACGCCACCATTCCATAAAGTTAGAATGTCAGTAGCAACGGCAGCGCCACTTCCGGCAGCAATGGCCAGTTGACTTCTCCAGCCCGCTAGAGTTCCTATAACATAAATCCCATCAGTAACTTTGTGGTCACTATTTTTAAGTTGGATTCGTTGTTTTTCAGGAAGTGCTTTTTTGTGCGGTTCTACATAATGCATTAATCCGTCTATTGCAAAAGTGTTTGCAGACCCAATGCCAATGACGATTGTTCTGGTTTTGTAAGTGCTCTTGTTTGTAGTTATGGTGAATTCAGGAAAAACACCTTCAATTTGCAGCACTTTTTCATTCGGAATTTGTGTAATGTGTGGATAGCTTTCTGAAAGATGCTGAATACTCTCGGTCAATAATTCAGATCCTAGTTTACCTGCAGCGATTCCATAAGCATTATTAAACAATGCATCTTGCAGAGCAGATGCTTTTTGATGAGTGAAAACACCAATTTTTTTATCAGTGGCAAAAGATTTGTTTTTTGCGGAACCCAAAACGAGCGTGCATGACATTCCGGAAACACCGCCACCAATAATTAGAACATCAAATATGTTAGTCATGCATTTTTTTTTCAATTTCTTTCGACATTCTAAAGATAACAAGAATTAGAACGGCACAAAATGAAGCTGCAACACCAATTAGAGCGTACATGCTATCACCTTGAAATAGATGCTTAAAATCAAGACGTGTAATATTAAAGATAATTAGAGCAACTGCTAAAAATATCAAAATGTTAGTAAAGATTTTCATAAGATTTTTTGTTTTTAATATAAAAATAGATGGTTAGGAATATTTCTTTTGGAAATTTAAGTCCAAATAAAATCAAATTATTTTATATTATTGCGTTATGGGGTAAATTTATGAAAATTTATTTTAGACAAACAAACCTTTAACATTCGCAGCGAATAATTTAACAGCAATTGCAAGAAGTACCACTCCAAAAGTCTTTCGGATGACTCCAAGTCCATTTTCTCCTAACATCCGTTCAATTTTAGCAGAAGATTTCAAAACGATATATACCAGAATAATGTTTAAAATAATGGCAACAATAATATTGATGGTCTGAAATTCTGCTTTCAGGGATAATAAAGTGGTCATGGTTCCTGCTCCTGCAACAAGTGGGAATGCGATAGGAACAATTGAAGCGGAGCTAGCTGCTTCATCACGATACAATCGAATGCCTAAAATCATTTCCAATGCTAGAAAAAATAAGACAAAAGACCCCGCTACTGCAAAAGAATTGACATCGATTCCAATTAAATTTAAGAATTCTTCTCCTATAAAAAGAAAGACAATCATAATTGCTCCGGAGGCCAAAGATGCTTTTTCGGATTCAATATGGCCGAATTTCGCTCTCAAATCGATGATAATAGGAATAGTACCAATGATATCAATTACGGCAAAAAGTACCATACTTACGGTAACAATTTCTCTGATGTCAAATCCTATCATAGCTTTTTATTTACAAAGTTAAACTTTTCGGATAAAATAGAATGGTATTGTGATTTATTTAGGCAGTTTTTTAAGATTGGAAAAGAATAATTATTTTGGTTATTTTTTTTATATACTATACTTAATATTAGATTGTTACTGTTGATTTGTTACTCAATTTTCTGATAAAGTTAAAGTTGATTTTTATCTAAAAAAATACAATTTACTTTGACTACCTTTGCTCTTTATAATCACAGTAACCCAAAAGAATGTTTCAATTAGGAAAAACCATCGTCTCAGAAGACATACTCAAAAAAGATTTTGTTTGCAATTTATCAGCCTGTAAAGGGGCTTGTTGTGTAGATGGCGATGCCGGAGCTCCATTGAGTATTGAGGAAACTAAGATATTAGAAGAAATCTATCCTAAAGTAAAACCATTTCTTCGTAAACAAGGAATTGCTGTTATTGAGGCGCAAGGGACTTGGGTAACAGGGACAGATGGTGATCTTGAAACACCACTGATTGACGATAAAGATTGTGCTTACGTGATTTTTGACGGAAAAACAGCACTTTGCGGTATCGAACAAGCGTACAATCAAGGAATAATTGACTGGAAAAAACCAGTTTCTTGTCATTTATATCCTATTCGTGTAAAAGATTTTACTGAGTTTGCCGCTGTCAATTATGACAAATGGGATATTTGTGATGCAGCCTGTTCTTTAGGTCAGGAACTCGAAGTTCCTGTTTACAAATTTGTTAAAGAAGCCTTAGTTAGAAAGTTTGGAGAAGACTGGTATGCAGAGCTTGAAAAAGTGGCTCTGGACATGAAAAAATAAATCTAAAAAAAAATAAATTTTTCTTGTTTTCTGTTTTTAAAATCCTATATTTTACGGTACTTTACACTCTTTTTTAGATTTTAAGTAACTGATATACAGTTTTTTATAGTTTATGCGAAAAAGGTCCTAATTTTTTCTATTTGTTAAAAACTAGGTCCGATTGTGAATAAGTTTGACTTTTAATTTCGGCAATATTTCACAATCTTTGTAATCCACAGAAAGCATAAAATTTCGTTAAAATCTCAATAAAATAAACAATTATAATGGCGCAAGTTGAACCAATTTTACAAGAAAATAAAAATCGTTTCGTAATTTTTCCTATCAAACACCATGATATTTGGGAATTTTATAAAAGTATGGAAGCCAGTTTCTGGACTGCTGAAGAAATCGATTTGTCACAGGATTTAAACGACTGGAATAACAAACTTTCGGACGAGGAACGGTATTTTGTAAAACACATTTTAGCATTTTTTGCTGCTTCTGACGGAATCGTAAATGAAAATCTTGCTGAAAATTTTGTAAACGAAGTGCAATATGCTGAAGCAAAATTCTTTTACGGTTTTCAAATCATGATGGAAAACATCCATAGCGAAACGTATTCTTTGTTGATTGATACCTATGTGAAAGATGAAGTGGAGAAAGATGAATTGTTCAATGCTTTAGAAGTTTTTCCTGCGATTAAGAAAAAAGCAGACTGGGCCTTGAAATGGATTGAATCTGATTCGTTTGCAGAGCGTTTGATTGCTTTTGCAGCGGTGGAAGGAATTTTCTTTTCTGGAGCGTTTTGTTCTATTTATTGGCTGAAAAAACGTGGATTAATGCCAGGATTGACGTTTTCTAACGAATTGATTTCTCGTGATGAAGGCGTTCATTGTGATTTTGCAGTGCATTTACACAACCACCACTTGGTAAATAAAGTTCCAAAAGAAAGAATCAGAAGTATTATTGTCGATGCTTTGAATATAGAGAGAGAATTTATCACGGAGTCACTTCCTGTGAGTTTGATAGGGATGAATGCGGTATTAATGACACAATATTTAGAATTTGTTGCCGACCGATTATTAGTAGAATTGGGTTGCGACAGAGAATACAATACCTCAAATCCTTTTGATTTCATGGATATGATTTCGCTTCAAGGGAAAACAAATTTCTTTGAAAAGAAAGTGGCCGAATATCAAAAAGCAGGTGTTATGAATACCGATGAAGATGCTCAGAAAATTAGTTTTGATGCTGATTTTTAGAAAACAGTTATCGCATCATCGGGTATTTTAGCCCCGATGGAAGGGAATATCCTTTCTAGTCCTGAACTTGTTTCAGGATCCTGAAACAAGTTCAGGACTAGAAAGATTGGAATGACAGCGGGATTAGCTTCCCAAAAAAATGAAACAAATACTCAAAAACGGGAAAGGGATTTTCTGTTTTTTAAAACAATTAAGCGTATGTACGTAGTTAAAAGAGATGGGCACAAAGAGCCGGTAATGTTCGACAAAATCACAGATAGGATTAAAAAACTATGTTATGGTTTGAATGATTTAGTTGATGCCGTGAAAGTGGCAATGCGAGTAATTGAAGGGCTTTATGATGGTGTTTCAACATCTGAGTTAGATAATCTTGCTGCCGAAACTGCGGCTTCGATGACTATTGCGCATCCGGATTATGCACAATTAGCCGCTCGTATTGCAATCTCAAATTTACATTCGAATACAAAAAAATCATTTTCGGAAACGATGAATGATATGTTCAATTATGTAAACCCAAGAAACGGTCAATATGCTCCGTTGCTTTCTGAGGAAGTACATAAAGTGATTATGGATAATGCGGAGTTTCTAGACTCACATATTATATACAATAGAGATTTCAATTACGATTATTTTGGGTTTAAAACTTTGGAAAGATCGTATTTGCTAAAAATAAACGGTAAAATTGTAGAGCGTCCGCAACACATGTTAATGCGGGTGTCAGTCGGGATTCACTTAGACGATTTGAAATCGGTAATAGAAACCTACGACTTAATGTCGAAAAAGTTCTTTACGCATGCAACGCCAACATTGTTCAACGCTGGAACGCCAAAGCCTCAAATGTCTTCTTGTTTCCTTTTGGCAATGCAAGATGATAGTATTGACGGGATTTATGATACGTTGAAACAAACGGCAAAAATCTCCCAATCGGCAGGTGGAGTTGGACTTTCTATTCATAATGTAAGGGCTACCGGTTCTTACATACGTGGGACAAACGGAACTTCAAATGGAATTGTTCCGATGTTGCGTGTTTTCAATGATACCGCTCGTTATGTGGATCAAGGTGGTGGAAAACGTAAAGGTAGTTTTGCTATTTATATCGAAACTTGGCATGCGGATATCTTTGAATTCCTAGACTTGAAAAAGAATACCGGAAAAGAAGAAATGCGTGCAAGAGATTTGTTTTTTGCCATGTGGACTTCAGATTTGTTTATGAAAAGAGTACAGGAAGACAGTTATTGGACATTAATGTGTCCTAATGAATGTCCTGGATTGTATGATGTGTATGGTGAAGAATTTGAGGCGATGTACATTGATTACGAGAAACGTGGAAAAGGTAGAAAAACCATCAAAGCACATGAATTGTGGGAGAAAATTCTGGAATCACAAATCGAGACTGGAACCCCTTACATGTTGTACAAAGATGCTGCCAACAGAAAATCAAACCAAAAAAATCTAGGTACGATTCGTTCTTCGAATTTGTGTACCGAGATTATGGAATTCACTTCGAAAGATGAAATTGCGGTTTGTAACCTGGCTTCACTTTCGTTGCCAATGTTTGTGGAAAACAAAAAATTCAATCACGATTTGTTGTTCACCGTTACAAAACGCGTGACCAGAAACTTGAATAAAGTTATTGACAGAAATTATTATCCGGTACAAGAAGCGGAAAACTCGAATATGCGTCACAGACCAGTTGGTCTTGGAGTGCAAGGATTGGCCGATGCTTTCATTATGTTGCGTTTGCCATTTACGAGTGACGAAGCGAAGAAACTGAATCAGGAAATTTTTGAAACTTTATATTTTGCTGCCGTTACCGCTTCAATGGAAATGGCCAAAGAAGAAGGTCCTTATTCTACTTTTGAAGGGTCGCCAATGTCACAAGGAGAATTCCAGTACAATTTGTGGGGAATGAAAGATGAGGAATTATCCGGTCGCTGGGACTGGGCTTCCTTGCGAAAAGAAGTGATGGAACACGGAGTGAGAAACTCCTTGTTAGTAGCGCCAATGCCAACGGCTTCGACTTCTCAAATTTTGGGTAACAACGAGGCATTCGAACCTTATACTTCTAATATTTATACCAGAAGAGTGCTTTCGGGAGAATTTATTGTGGTAAACAAACACTTGTTGCACGATTTAGTGGAGCGTGGTTTGTGGAACGAAACCTTGAAACAAGAGTTAATGCGAAATAACGGTTCGGTTCAAGACTTAAACATTCCGCAAGACTTGAAAGAACTGTACAAAACCGTTTGGGAAATGTCCATGAAAGACATTATCGATATGTCGCGTCAACGTGGTTATTTTGTGGATCAATCACAATCGTTGAACTTATTCATGCAAAATGCCAATTATTCTAAATTGACATCGATGCATTTCTACGCTTGGCAATCCGGATTGAAAACGGGAATGTATTATTTAAGAACAAAAGCTGCAGTGGATGCAATTAAATTTACATTGAACAATGATAAAAAAGCGGAGCCAATCGAAATTAAAGAGCAACCCATCGCTGTTCCTGTAGTTGCAGAACAAGTAGAAATGACTACCGAAGAATACAAAGCAATGATTGAATTGTCTAAAAATGCTGGTCCGGACGATTGTGAAATGTGTGGGTCTTAGGAATTGTAGAATGATGATTAACGATTTTTGATTTTTGATCGAAAATCAGTATAAATAAACCTTTTACATTTTGGCGAAGGAGAAATTTTAAGCAGTTATTGTAATGATAGCTGCTTTTTTTTGGAGCAATTTCCCGCTTTCCGTTACAATCTTTTTATTTTTAAAGAAAAAATAAAAAGGATTTCCACTTCAATCGGGGCTAAAACCCCAAGATTTAAGAGTAAAATTTGTAAATAATTCACTATATTTGAGATAATTATTAGCCCTTAAAGTCTTTTATTATAATCAAAAACGATAAAAATGGAAAATAAAAAATTTACTGTTACAGATGATTTATTAGCTTCCAAAAGCCAGCGTTTCCTGAATTTCCTTATCGATCTACTGATTATTTATATTATCGGAATCACTATCGGCACCACCATAACTATAATTGGAGATTTAACTCATAGTTATGCTGCGTCGAATTGGGTTACATCATTAAGCCTAATTGAAAGCTTCTTTTTTGGACTGATTATCCTGTTTTTTTATTACTCAATTACTGAAATGTATTTTTCCAGAACCTTCGCTAAATATTTTACAAAAACACTAGTTGTAAAGCAGGACGGTTCAAAACCCAATATGAAAAGCATTATTATACGTACAGTATCGAGATTAATTCCTTTGGAGCCTTTTTCTTTTTTAATGGCTGAGCGAGGATGGCATGATACATTGTCCGTTACGTATGTGGTGAAAAAGTATGAATTTGTAGAAAAAAAGAGATTACTTGATCCATCAGATGAGATTGTAGTTTGACAACAGTATCCCTTAAAAACAAAACCTAGTAGATTTTTAAATCTACTAGGTTTTTTTAATGATTAAACAGTTGCAATGTTTTCTACAGCAATTCTCATCTCTTGAGCTGCAGCTACCATTTCGACTAAAGCCTTTTTAGTTTCGTCCCAATGACGGGTTTTTAAACCACAATCCGGATTGACCCAAAGTTGGTCGACAGGAATAACTGCCGAAGCTTTTTCTAATAATTTTACCATTTCGGTACTGGAAGGCACACGAGGCGAGTGAATGTCATACACACCAGGCCCTATTTCATTTGGATAATTGAAATCGGCAAAAGCATCCAGTAATTCCATTTGCGAACGCGAACATTCTATGGTGATTACATCGGCATCCATATCAGCAATATTCTGGATGATGTCATTGAATTCGCTGTAACACATGTGCGTATGAATCTGTGTGTCATCTTTTACGCCACTTGCCGAAATTCTGAACGCTTTTACCGCCCAATCCAAATACGTTGCCCATTCTTCTTTGCGTAAAGGCAATCCTTCTCGAATGGCAGGTTCATCAATTTGAATAATCTTAATTCCTGCATTTTCTAAATCGACAACTTCATCTCGAATCGCTAATGCAATTTGGGTACAGGTTTCCGAGCGCGGCTGATCGTTACGGACAAAGGACCATTGCAAAATAGTCACGGGACCGGTTAACATTCCTTTTACCCATTTTGGCGTAAGCGATTGAGCAAAAGCCGACCATTTCACAGTCATTGGATTTGGTCTTGATACATCGCCATAAATAACGGGAGGTTTCACACATCGGCTTCCGTAACTTTGTACCCAACCATTTTTGGTAAACGTAAATCCGTCGAGTTGTTCACCAAAATATTCCACCATATCATTGCGTTCAAATTCTCCATGTACTAATACATCAATGCCGGTTTCTTCTTGAAAACGAATCGTTTCTTCGGTTTCTTTTTGAAGCAAATCATCATATTGTTGTTGGTTTAATTCGCCTTTTTTGAACTTCGCTCTCCAGCTACGCACTTCGGTGGTTTGCGGGAAAGAACCAATAGTTGTAGTAGGAAATAAGGGAAGATTCAATACATCTATTTGTTTTTTTCTTCGAACGGAAAATGGATTTTGTCTTTGATCATCACCAGTTGTAATGCTGGCAACACGATTTTTTACCGCATCATTATGGATTAATTTTGATGTTTTTCGGTTTTCGTTGGCGATCGTATTTTCTTGAAATAAAACCGATTCATGTTGAGTTATCTCATTTAAAGCAAAGCTTTGAAGCAGTACTACTTCATCGATTTTTTGTTTGGCGAAAGCCAGCCATTGTTTGATTTCAGGAGTTAATGTTGTGTTGTTGGTTTCTAGTTCCAAATCACATGGCGAGTGAATAAGGGAACACGATGGTGCAATTAGGATTCTGTTTTCGCCAAGTGCGTCCGTTGCTTTTTTGATAAGGGCTAAAGATTTTTTGAAATCATTTTTCCAAATGTTCCTTCCATCGACAACGCCAAGGGAAAGATTTACGTTGTCTGATAATTGTCCGGATTCTAAAATATCATCCAACTGCGAATGACAACGCACCAAATCCAAATGTAAAGTGTGAACAGGTAACGCAAGAACAGTTTCAAGATTTTCGCCAAAACAATCAAAGTAGTTTGCAAGAATTAGCTTGATTTTAGGGAAGCGTTTGTTGATTTCGGTATACACATAAGTGATAGCGCTTCTTTCTTTATCCGTTAGATTCAAAGCCAAAAAGGGTTCGTCAAATTGAATCCATTTTACATTTTCATTTTCCAGTTTTTGAAGAATTTCAAAATATACCGGAAGTAATTTATCAATAAGGTCTATTCTATGGAACCCTTCTTCTTTTTCTTTTCCAAGGAGTAAGTAGGTAACAGGTCCTATAAGTACCGGTTTTGTTGCAATTCCTAAAGTATTGGCTTCTTTGAATTCGTCGATTATTTTTTCGGAGAATAATTTAAATTCTTGATCTTTTGTAAATTCCGGTACGATGTAATGGTAATTGGTATCAAACCATTTTGTCATTTCCATGGCAACCACATCTTCTCCGTCTTTTTGTGAACCTCTTGCCATGGCAAAATACAAATCGATAATGGAGTTTGTTTTGGCTAATTCTTGATAGCGTTTTGGGATAACACCTAATGTAAGTGATAAATCCAGTACTTGATCGTAAAACGAAAAGTCATTGGAAGGGATTAAATCGATTCCGGCCTCGGCTTGTAACTGCCAGTTTTCCTTGCGGATAGTTGCACCTACAGTTAAAAGTTCTGCTACAGAAATTTTTCCTGCCCAATACGATTCACAGGCTTTTTTTAATTCT
This sequence comes from Flavobacterium esculini, assembly GCF_048284325.1. Taxonomy (NCBI): domain Bacteria; kingdom Pseudomonadati; phylum Bacteroidota; class Flavobacteriia; order Flavobacteriales; family Flavobacteriaceae; genus Flavobacterium; species Flavobacterium esculini. The sequence goes on from NZ_JBLVPI010000002.1 coordinate 27,827, forward strand.
CTGTTGCTACCAATTCTTGGATAACCTAGATTGTTTGTTTTCATTGTATATAGTATTTTTTACTATGCAAAGTTATTGTATTGGATATTTAAACTTAAATTAGCGCATTGTTTCAGTGAATAAAAATGCTGTATGAGTATATGGCAGGTTTTAGTTCTGAATGAAACTTTTAAAATGATTTTTAACAGTAAAAAATACTATGGAAAATATAGACAACATTGATTTACAAATTTTAAAACACCTACAAGAAAACTCCAATATCAATACTAAAGAGCTAGCAAGTAAATTATTTCTGACGGTTACACCAGTCTATGAGCGGATAAAAAGACTGGAACGAGATGGCTATATTATGAAATATGTTGCCTTGCTTGATAAGAAAAAATTAAATCTTGGAATGACTGTTTTTTGTAATGTACGACTAAAGGAACATGCTAAAAATGTGGGGAGTAATTTTGTAAAAGATATTGTTGCCCTTCCTGAAATTATCGAATGCTACAACATTGCAGGAGATTATGATTTTATGTTGAAAATCCTGGTGGAAGATATGTCCAGTTACCAAGATTTTGTGATGAATAAACTATCCACTATCGAAAATATCGGGAATACGCAAAGTGTTTTTGTGATGGGAGAAATCAAGCACAGTACGGCATTGGCTATTTAACAATGCAAAATGATTGAGTTGGAATTTTTGTTTTAAGAGAATTTTAATTGCGGGGTAAAATCTTAAAATAAAATGTATTTTTGGTTCTTTTAAATCGGAGATCAAAATTCGTTAATCTGAAATTATAAATCATAATGAACTGGGAACAACTTTTATCACTAAGAAGACAAGGCGACAAGGGCAAAAGATTGCGTGTAGAACAAGACGATACCCGTTTGGGTTTTGAGGTTGATTATGATCGTATAATCTTCTCGTCTGCTTTTAGAAGTTTACAGGATAAAACACAAGTTATTCCATTGTCGAAAACTGATTTTGTACATACCAGATTAACACACAGTTTAGAAGTTTCGGTAGTAGGACGCTCTTTAGGGCGATTGGTTGGTAAGAAAATCATAGAAAAATATCCACATTTGAAAGAAGTTCATGGCTATCATATGAATGATTTTGGGGCTATTGTTGCCGCAGCGTCTTTGGCGCATGATATTGGGAATCCGCCCTTTGGACATTCAGGAGAAAAAGCGATTGGAGAGTATTTTTCGATTGGAAAAGGACAGCAATACAAAGACCAGCTTACAGCCAAAGAGTGGCAGGATTTAATTGATTTTGAAGGAAATGCGAATGGATTTTCAGTACTGACAGCAGGTCGCCCCGGAATTGAAGGTGGACTTAGAATTTCCTATGCGACTCTTGGTGCTTTTATGAAATATCCAAAAGAAAGTCTGCCGAAAAAACCTACCGCAGCTATTGCAGATAAAAAATACGGTTTTTTTCAAACTGATAAAGTCTTTTTTCAAGATGTGGCTGCTGATATGGGTTTGATTCTAAATAAATCAGGAGATAATATAGGTTTCGAAAGACATCCTTTGGCTTATTTAGTCGAAGCTGCGGATGATATTTGTTATACCATTATCGATTTTGAAGACGGAATCAATTTAGGGTTAGTTTCGGAGGATTTTGCCTTGGAATATTTGATAAAATTGGTAAAAGACAGTATTGATACTTCTAAATACAAGACTTTAGAAACCAAAGAAGATAGAATAAGTTATTTGAGAGCCTTGGCAATCGGTAGTTTAATTAATGATGCAGTGAAAGTTTTTATCGAAAATGAAGCCTTAATTTTGGAGGGTAAATTTCCGTATGCTATAATGGATAAAAGTAAGTACAAAGCGCAGATGGATGATATCATTAAAATCAGCGTTAAAAACATTTACCAAAGCCGTGAAGTCATCGAGAAAGAAATCGTCGGATATCAAATTATACAAACTTTATTGGATAAATTCATAACCGCTTTCAATAATAAATTCAACGGAGAAGCATCAAATTATGATGCTCTCATTATGAAAATGTTGCCAGAGAAACATCATTTAGAAAAGGAAAATCTTTATGGAAGATTACTTCATATTTGTCATTATGTATCGCTGCTGACTGATGGGAATGCGCTCGAATTATTTGAAACTATTAATGGAAGAAAAAAAGCTTAATTGTTTTAGAAAGCATATACTATTCCCACACCTAAAAGTTGTTTTAGTTGTGTTTTTGGACCTTCGGTAATTTGTTTGCCATCAATTTCTTTTTTTGTTTTTATATCATCATCATAGACTATTCGGGTTCCTATATTTGCTTTTACATATTGGTTTACAACTAAGTCTAATGTTAAATCGCAATCAACATCAACATTGCCAAAATTATTAATGTAATCAGAGTATAAACTTAAGCGGTTTTCTATATTAATATTTTTGGCAATTTCTTTTTTATAAGAGCTAGTCACTAAAAAACCAAGTTCAGTTTTTGACATTTTACCTTCAGAAATTAGAAGCCCAGCACTGTCATAAGTTGCTTTTTCAACACCAAAGGCACCTTGATTGGCTAATTTTTGATCTAAAACCAATGTGGTTTTAAAAGTAAAAGGGGAAATATAGAATATTCTATTTTTATCTTTACTGCTGTTTTCAGCTCCCATCCCCATAAATGCATATGCTGGCGCTAAAGGTTTTGATTTGGCAATTTCTGTATTAGGATACGAATAACCATTTGAAAATTGTGAGTTGAAGTTGAATTTTGCAGTGTGGTACCAATTTGAAAGGGTGTCATTTCGATACCCAAATGAGGAATTAAATCGTATGGCATCTTCCGTTTTTCTTACTTCGATTCCATCTTGTTTGTTTAAACCATATCGAATAACAAGTTCGTTTACCCATTTGCGATTTTTTTTGGCATAAACTCTTGTAAAATCACCTTTAACCAATCCAGATATGGAGCTTGTTCCACCAGCACTCCAATTGACAAAAGCAATTTCAGAGAGGTAGAAGCCTAAACTATTTTTTTTTGTCCAGGGAGATACCGTATATATAGGGGTTGGCGGGTGTATTTTTAGTGCAACTGTCAAAGGTTCGAATGTGGTTACTTTTACGAGTGTTGTTGTAGGTATAAGGCCATCTGTTATAGGCATTGTTGGTGTTTCCTGAGAAAAACTATTTATAGAAATTGTTAGCGAAAACAAGAGTAAAGCGTAGGATAGTAATTTCATAAAATCGTATAAATTTAAGGGCGAAAAATAATTATTTTAATAACTCGAAAAAAGTATTTCAAGACTTTTAACGTCAATTTTGCAATATTGTTGTAGTTCCGTAACAGTGCCCTGTTCGATAAATTCATCGGGAATCCCAAGAACAGTTATTTTTGAAGTATAATTATTCTCGGACGCAAACTCGAGAATTGCACTTCCAAAGCCGCCTTTGATAACGCCGTCTTCTATTGTTAGTATATGTTTAAATTCAGTAAAAATGGAATGTAATTGATTGTTGTATAATGGCTTAACGAAAGGAAAGTCGTAATGGGCAATGATTGTTGTGTTTTTTATTTTGGCTAAAGCCAAAGTAACATTATTACCAATTGTACCATTGGATAAAACGGCTACTTTCGAACCTTTTTTGATGCAAATACTTTTTCCAATTTCTATTTTTTCATACTTGCCAAGATGTTGAATATGCCAATTTTCAATGACACCACGACCTCTCGGATAACGAATCGCTATTGGATTATTCAAGCCCAACTGTGCCGTATATAGAATGTTTTGTAAAGCTATTTCGTTTAATGGAGCATAAACAATCATATTGGGAATGCATCGTAAAAAAGCCAAATCGAAAACGCCATGATGAGTTGCGCCGTCTTCACCCACTAGACCAGCTCTGTCCAAACAAAAAATTACCGGTAAATTCTGTATAGCCACATCGTGGATAACCTGATCGTAGCCTCTTTGTAAAAAAGTAGAATAGATGTTGCAGAAAACCACCATACCTTGTGTTGCCATTCCGGCTGCTAGAGTCACCGCATGCTGCTCGGCAATACCTACATCAAAAGCACGTTTTGGGAAAGCCTCCATCATAAATTTCAAGGAACTTCCGGATGGCATTGCAGGAGTAATTCCTATGATTTTTTCGTTCTTTTTAGCTAAATCCAATAGGGTCAAACCAAATACATCTTGGTATTTTGGGGGTAAATTTTCTTCGGATTTTACGTGGATTTCACCTGTGCTTGCATCAAATTTTCCGGGGGCATGGTATTTCACCTGATCCTCTTCGGCTTGTTGCAGTCCTTTTCCCTTGGTGGTAATGATATGGAGGAATTTTGGACCTTTTGTTTTCTGTAATCGCTTTAATTCCTTAATTACCGCAAAAATATCATGTCCGTCTATTGGTCCCGAATAATTAAAATTCAGAGACTTAATCATGTTGTTTTGTCTTGGATTCTTTCCTTCTTTAACTGCAGTGAGGTATTTTTTCAATGCGCCTACGCTTGGGTCAATGCCAATAGCGTTGTCATTCAGAATCACCAATAAATTAGCATCAGTGACTCCTGCGTGATTTAAACCTTCAAAAGCCATTCCTGATGCGATGGAAGCGTCTCCAATTACTGCAATGTGTTGTTTGTTGAAGTCGCCTTTCAAATTGGAAGCAATTGCCATTCCAAGAGCTGCCGAAATGGAAGTAGAGGAGTGGCCTACGCCAAAAGCATCGTAACTACTCTCACTTCTTTTTGGAAAACCCGAAATGCCCCCTAATTGTCGATTGGTATGAAAATTTTCTCTTCTGCCCGTCAGTATTTTATGTCCGTAGGCTTGGTGGCCTACATCCCAAATCAATAAATCGTTTGGTGTATCAAAAACATAATGCAAAGCGATAGTGAGTTCTATAACGCCAAGACTTGCGCCGAGATGACCTTCTTTTACTGAGACAATATCGATGATGAAATCACGTAATTCCTGAGCAACTTGAGGAAGTTGGGCTTCGTCGAGTACCCGTAAATCGGTTGGGTTATTTATGTTTGAAAGTAAATTATCTGACATAAAGCAAATGTACGAATTGAATTCTTATTTTTGTAGCTATGATAAATCCTTTCACCGACGAATATTTTATGAAAAAAGCGTTGCAAGAAGCCGAAATGGCTTTTGATAAAGACGAAATTCCTGTTGGTGCCATTATTGTCGTTGATAATAAAGTGATAGCCCGAGGTCATAATCTTACTGAAATGCTCGTTGACGTTACTGCTCATGCCGAAATGCAGGCTATTACAGCTGCTGCGAATTATCTCGGGGGTAAATATTTAATTGGGTGCACACTTTATGTGACATTAGAACCTTGCCAAATGTGTGCCGGCGCTTTGTACTGGAGTCAGATTTCGAAAATTGTTTTTGGTGCAACCGATGAAAATCGAGGTTTTACAAAAATGGGAACACAATTGCATCCTAAAACTACTGTTGTTTCTGGAGTTTTAGCTGAGCAAGCTGCAGAGCTGATGAAAAGATTTTTTGTGGAGAGAAGGAAATAATTATATAGAATAACGGTTATTTTGCTTTATATCCTTCAAGCAAATAAACCAGCATATTTCTAACATGCTTTTTATTCCTGAATTGTCTGATGACTACTGGCGTGTTAATTTTTTCGAACATTATTTTGTATGGCTCACTCGGATCGCTAAAATTATTGGATACTGTAATAAAGTAGGCGTCATCACCATATTTTAGTTTCTTTCTGTATTTGTTTAACCATTCATAGGTATGAATATCCTCTAATTTACCAACAGCAATGAAATCTAAATGCAACGGTTGTGCAATATAATTATCGATATGTGCACCAGGAAACCACTTGTTGTTAATTATAAAAGTTGTAGTCGTTTTTCCAGATTCAATCTCTTTTTTATATGTTTTTTGAAACTCATTTTTGAAGAAATTCCAATCGTACATGTCTAATGTTACATCACCTTTACCAAACGATTCTTCTTTTTTATTTCCAATGGTGCCGGGAAAGTAATTAATTAACAGAATTCCAGAAATTGTTATTATCAATATGAAAATACAAGAAGAAATGGCTAATTTATTTAATCTTAGATTTTTATTTTTTAAAGTTTGTACTTCATCAGCAATGTAACAAGCGGTGAGAATCATCAATGCTATAAAGGCCGGTCCGGACCAATGTGGAAGCGTATCTCTGAACAATGACATAAAAAGCAGCAAGAAAATTAATGGAATACTTAATAAAAGAAGTACTCTTTTGATTGGCGCTGCGATATCGAGTTTGTTTTTCCAAAGTGCAATTATTGATACAATAAACAAAAAATAATTAATCGGGTTATTATAAAAAATACCTCCAAAAAATTCTCTAAAAAAACTACTGGAATTAATACCGCTATTAATGGAAACTCTATTACTGTGAAAAGTATAGGTAATGAAATGATTATTAATATTCCAGATTAATACGGGTGAAATAATTATAATAGTGATTAATACCGCAAGATAGAGGTATCCATTTGCCAGCAGAGTCCTTTTATAGCATAAAATATACAATGCAAAGCCGAACCATAAAAATATACCATGTATTTTACTCATAATACACAAGCCAGTAACTAGTCCAAAAAGTAAAAGATTATAATTTAGATTGGTGTCAGTTTTGGTAGCTGATACAATTTTTATAAGTAAAGAAACACAGATCATCCAAAAAAATAATTGTGGGGAATCAGGCATAATAAAAACACCTGCAATTATACTCGAATAAAAAGAACCAGTAAACAATAAAGCAGCGATAAAACCTGCTTTTTCATTCTTTATATTTTTGCAAATAGTATAAATCAAATAGGTGTTAACTCCTGCTAAAATAATAGAACCTAAACGGATGAAAAGTTCGTTTGTGAAAAACAAATTGAGAGTTGTCAATCTGATAAGTAAGGCAACCATAGGTGGATGGTCGAAATAATTCCATTGCAAATGTTGGGCATAAGTAAGGTAATAAACTTCATCGTTGCCCAGTCCTGTTGTAATTGCAATAATCCCCCTAACTAAAGTGGCAATAAGTATCAATAATAATAGCTTGTGCTTTTCTGTCATTATAATTTAAAGGTATACAGTTTGTTGGCGCTAAAATTCCAAACGACCACAATAATAGTAACGATTACTTTGCATATATAAAAATTGATTTTCGTGTTTTTTTGAAGCAAATAAAGCAAAATTGTATTTAATATAAAGCCTATAATTGAAATAAGCAAAAAACTAAAAAACTGAGATACAACATGGCTATCGTTATTATGAAAAGTAAAATATTTGTTGAGAATATAATTGTTTACAACGGCAAATGAAAAACCTAACGAGTTAGCAACATATTTATTTAGTCGCAATTGTTCTTTACAAAACCAAGTAATACAGAAATCGATTGCAAGACCTGTGAAGCCAACTAATCCAAATTTTATAAATATAATGAAATCCATTTAGCCGTTGGTTATTGAAGAGTTTGGAAAAGTAGTGCCCCAAGGTTTTAGCATTAAACGTCTTTGTTTAGTAATTATTTTGATGATTTTTAAACTGATTGTATCGTACCAAACTATAGATAAAGACGCAAACAAAATCCCTATTATAGCTCCGCCCAATACATCTATTAAAAAATGATGGGCCAGATATATTCTGGAATATCCTATTAAAAGGCCAAAGCCAAATGAAAAACCACTAACACGTTTACTTGTGAAATAAGTAGAAAAAATTGTGGCCATTGCAAAAGCGGATGCGGAATGGCCGGAAGGAAAGCTGCGAAATCCAACTCTACTATTCACAAAAGTATCTAAATAAAATTTGTATTTATGGGCTGCAAAATACACACTGGGCCTAGGTGCAGTAATAATTGATTTGAAAATTTGGGAAAATATACCAGAAAACAAATAAGCCATTATTAAAAGGAAAGCTAGTTTTCTATGCTTTTTAGAAAAAACAAGAATTACTGAACTAACTAAAAAAGTGAACATACCATCTCCCAAAAAAGTGATATTCTGAAAGAAGATTTTTAGGGTTTTTGTGTGAAAACTATTCAGAAAAATAAAACCTTCAGTTCTTGAAAGAACGCACAAAAAAACAGCAATAGTTATTGTCAACAGTAAATTAATTTTATAAAACAGACTGTTTTTATTGAGTATGGTTAAAAGGTCATTCATTTTTAAAAAAAAAATATTTTCACAAAAATAACAGCTTACTGTATTTTTAATAGAAGATAAATATTATAAAAATAAAATCAAATTGTGAAACCAATGTTAAGTATGCTGAGATGATTTTATTGAATCAAGTGTCGTATTTTTATAAAAAAACAGAACAAGCTATAACGGCGATCAAAGATTTGGAGAACACAAAAACGTCTAAAAAAAAAGCATAAAAAAACCGCCAATCTCACGAAAGGCGGTTTTTTATTCTGAATTTTATTTCAGAATCTATTCTATAATAACATTTTCTTTTTTATCGAAGAAATGATATTCTAAATACGTGTAAGCGTCACGAGGTATGATTTTCACCCACTTTTTATGTTCAAGAAACCATTTTGAACGTAATGATGGAAAACCTTTGGTAAGGTATGCTGCCACAAATGGATGTACATTAAGTACTACTTCTTTGTGATTTTTTAAAACTCTTTCTAAATCGGAAGCAATTTTATCAATGATTAATATTGGAGCTTCAATTTCTCCATTTTCATTGTTTGGATCTTCTTCTCTAGTTTTAATGTTTACTTCTGGTCTTACTCTTTGTCTTGTAATCTGGACTAATCCAAATTTGCTAGGAGGTAAGATTTTGTGTTTTGCTTTATCATCGCTCATTTCTTCCCTTAGGAATTCGAACAAAACTTTACGATTTTCTGGATTAGACATATCGATAAAATCAACTACAATGATACCGCCCATATCACGAAGACGTAATTGTCTTGCAATTTCGGCAGCAGCAATCATATTCACTTCCATGGCTGTGTCTTCTTGGTTGGTAGCCTTATTAGAACGGTTTCCGCTGTTTACGTCTATAACGTGTAAAGCTTCAGTATGTTCGATAATAAGATAAGCCCCTTTACTCATGGACACTGTTTTTCCAAAAGAAGTTTTGATTTGTCTCTCTATGTTGTATTTCTCAAAAATAGGCGTGTCATTTGATTGATAAAACTTAACAATTGTTTGTTTTGAAGGTGCAATTTCTTGTAAATAATCCTTCGTTTGGTTGAACAACTCTTCATCATCAATTTGAATACCACTAAAGGTATCATTAAATACGTCTCTTAATATAGAAGAGGCTCTGTTGAGTTCTCCTAATACTTTGGACGGATGATGAGCAGTTGGTAATTTTTTACACATTGCAGTCCATCTGCTAAGCAGGTTCTGCAAATCTTTTTCTAATTCGGCTGTATTTTTGCCTTCGGCTACTGTGCGAACAATAACACCAAATCCTTTTGGTTTGATGGATTGTACCAATCGTTTCAAGCGTTCTTTTTCCTTTTTGTCTTCTATTTTTTGAGAAATAGAAACGCGGTCAGAAAACGGAACTAAAACTATAAATCTTCCGGCAAGAGAAAGCTCAGCGCTAATTCTTGGACCTTTAGTAGATATTGGTTCTTTGACGACTTGTACTAAAATAGATTGATTGGCACTCAATACATCAGTAATGGTACCATCTTTGTCTATTTCTTTTTCAAACTGAAAGTTTTTTAGGGAGAAATCTTTTAATTTACCTGCGCTTACAAGTTTTATGAATTTCAGTTGGGAAGATAAATTAGGGCCTAAATCGTGATAATGTAGAAATGCATCTTTTTCGAAGCCTACATTTACAAAAGCAGCATTAAGTCCGGCAACGGGTTTCCTAATTTTGGCAATAAAAATATCACCAACCTGGAAGTTGCTTTTTTCTTCTTCTTTGTGTAATTCAATTAGTTTTCCATCTTTTAATAAGGCAAAATCTACTGCTTCAGAACTAGATCTAATGATTAATTCTTTATTCACACTGTAAATTTTTTATCTATTCGCCAAGGCGAACAAATGGATTAAACAATATTTTAACAGGTATTGAACCCGGGGAGGTTTTAGATTTCTGAGTTTTGATTCTTGATTTTAGATTTTTAAAATCTGCAATCTTAAATCTGTAATCTACAATCTTAAATCTCAATTTCAATGAACGTTTAAAAAGAAAAAAGTAGTTTAAAACTACTTTTTCTTTTTGTGACGGTTAGCTCTCGCTCTTTTTTTACGTTTGTGAGTCGCTACCTTATGTCTCTTTCTTTTTTTACCGCTTGGCATATCTTGAAGATTTTATGATTAATTAATTTATTATTTTGCTTCGTTATTTATTTTTACTCCTTCAACAAAAACTTTTGCAGGTTTGAAGGCTGGAATGTTGTGTGCAGGAATTTTTATTGTTGTATTTTTAGAGATATTTCTACCTGTTTTCTCCGCTCTAGTTTTTACGATAAAACTTCCAAAACCTCTTAAATAAACATTGTCTCCAGTTTCTAATGAATTTTTTACTTCATTCATAAAAGTCTCTACAGTTGCTTGCACATCTCCTTTTTCAAGACCTAATTTTTCTGAAATTTTTGCTACGATATCTGCTTTCGTCATTTTCTTTCCTATTTATTATGTTGTACTATTTTTTTGAGTTTGCAAATATAGGAATTTAAAAAACAATTATTCAAGCTAATTCATTAAATTTTAATAACATAAACTTTTACTTTTGCCAACAAATAATTAAAACATGACTTTTTCTAACTTGCTAATACAATGGTATTTACATAACAAGCGCGATTTGCCTTGGCGGAATACAACCAATCCTTACCCTATTTGGCTCTCGGAAATTATGTTGCAACAGACAAGAGTCGCTCAGGGGATGCCTTATTTTCTGTCTTTTACAGCTGCATTTCCTACTGTTTTTGATTTGGCGAAAGCCGATGAGGAGCAAGTTTTGAAACTTTGGCAAGGTTTGGGGTATTATTCCCGTGCCCGAAATTTACACAAAACGGCTCAGCATGTAGCTGATGAATTAGCAGGCGTTTTCCCTACTAGTTATAAGGACTTATTGCAATTAAAAGGAATTGGAGAATATACCGCTGCCGCAATAGCTTCTTTTTCTTATAATGAAGTGGTTCCAGTTGTTGATGGAAATGTGTTCCGGGTCTTGTCGCGTTATTTTGATGTTGAAACTGATATTGCTGCGGCTTCCGCCAAAAAAGAATTCGCTGCTCTGGCTTTTGAATTAATGCCAAAAGACAATCCCGCGATTTTCAATCAAGCCATCATGGAGTTCGGTGCCTTGCAATGCGTTCCTAAAAGTCCGAATTGTGGTATTTGCGTTTTTAACGAAAGTTGTGCCGCTTTGCAAAAAAACAAAGTAGATCAATTGCCAGTAAAATCTAAAAAATTGAAAGTAAGGAGCCGCTTTTTTAATTATTTGGTAGTCAATGATGAACAGGGAAATACTGTAATTCAAAAGCGAACTGATAAAGGAATTTGGCATAATCTATATGAGTTTCCTTTGATAGAAACTGAAAAAGTGGAAGACTTTGGTTTTATTGCGGAACGCATTCAAAAAGAATTTTTTACTAATAATGAGATCGTCAGTATAATGGAGTGTAATGAAAAGTGTATCATTCATAAACTGTCGCACCAACACTTGCATATCAAGTTTTGGAAAGTAAATATAAAAGGTACAATTGAAAACGGAATAGATGCTGCGACTTTAATTAGATTTCCTTTCCCAATTGTGATTCATAATTTTATTGAAAAGGATTTATAAAGTTTCTAAAAAAATGTATCTTTGATTGAAATACAATTCTACTATTATGAACGGAACATTGAATAAGGTTATGTTGATAGGTCATCTTGGTGATGATGTCAAAATGCATTATTTTGATGGAGGAAATTGTATCGGTAGATTTCAACTGGCGACAAACGAAGTCTATATTAATAAAACGACCAATGAAAAAATCACTTCTACGGAATGGCACAATTTGGTTGTACGCAATAAAGCAGCCGAACTTTGTGAAAAGTACCTTTCGAAAGGGGATAAAATTTATGTAGAAGGCCGATTAAAATCCCGACAATGGCAAGCGGAGGATGGCTCTACTAAATACACAACTGAAATTCAAGTAACCGAGTTTACTTTTTTAACCACCAAAAAGGATAACGAGAACAACAAACAAATTCAAAATCCAGAATCCGTAAAAAACACTAACTTTGACCCGCAAAACAGCGGTTTACCAGTTAATGATTTGCCGTTTTGATGTTTAACTAATCTTTTTTAATTTGGACCCAGAGCCCAGTTTATTTTTTGCCTACGCCATAGACACTGACTTGGTGTTTGGTTTTGTTGGCATATTTGCCTTACTTTTTTGTTCAGCAATTGTTTCAGGAGCTGAAGTGGCTTTGTTTTCATTGTCGCAAAAAGACATTGACGAAACGTTGCTAGAGAATGTTTCAAAAGGGAAAATTATCTCAGGACTTTTAGAAAAACCAAAAAAGCTTTTAGCTACACTTCTGGTCGCTAACAATTTCATCAACATTGGAGTTGTAATCTTATTTTCATTTGTTGGTAAAGATCTGTTTGCTGCTGTCACTTCCCCTATTTTAAAATTTATTCTCGAAGTAATTGTAGTTACTTTTCTATTGTTGTTGTTTGGAGAGGTTTTGCCCAAAGTTTATGCCAGCAGAAACAACATTAAGTTTGCCAAGTTGATCGTTTATCCTGTTGCAGTACTAGATAAATTGCTTTCGCCAATAAGTTTGCCGATGCGAAAAATTACTATTTATTTACATAATAAATTGGGAAAACAAAAGACAAATTTTTCTGTAAATCAATTGTCACAGGCACTGGAGCTGACAGATTCGGATGAAACAACTTCAGATGAGCAAAAAATATTAGAGGGAATTGTAAGTTTTGGGAATACCGATACGAAACAGGTGATGAGTCCCAGGATTGATATTTTTGCTTTAGAAATAGACGAATCTTTTTCAGTTATTTGTCCAAAAATTATAGAAAAAGGGTATTCCAGAATTCCGGTTTACCGAGACAATATAGATCAGATAGAAGGCGTTTTGTTTGTGAAAGATTTGCTTCCACATATAAACACCAGTGAATTTGATTGGAAGTCATTAGTAAGAGAGCCGTTTTTTGTTCCTGAAAATAAAAAATTAGACAATTTGCTGAAAGATTTTCAAAGTATGAAAAGTCATTTGGCCATTGTAGTTGATGAATATGGAGGAACTTCTGGTTTAGTCTCTTTGGAAGATGTAATCGAAGAAATCGTTGGTGATATCAGTGACGAATTTGATGATGATAATATCATTTTTTCTCAAATTGATGATAAAAATTATCTTTTTGAAGGAAAAATAAATCTCAAAGATTTCTATAGAATTATTGATGTAGACGAAGAATTATTCGAAATTAAAAAAGGGGAAGCCGAAACATTAGCTGGATTTATTCTTGAGATTTTAGGAAATTTTCCAAAAAAAGATCAAAAAATCTCATTTGAAAACTGCCAGTTTACGGTAGAGGCAGTGGATGAGAAACGAATTAAACAAATAAAAGTAACGATTGAATAATTAAAAATGTTAAAAAAAATAATCACTTTTTCAACAATACTACTGTCATTATTGAGCATTAGCTGCAAAGACGATGTTATACCAAAGCCATCAAGCTATTTAAGATTGGATTATCCAGAAGCAAAATATGTAAATTTTGAAAATGAATGTCCTTTTACTTTCGAGATGAATTCGGAGGCTGTTATCAAAGGAGAGAAAGATTGCGGATTTACCATTACTTATCCAAAAATGAAAGCCACTATTTATCTGACTTATAAGCCAGTCAATAATAACATTAATAAATTGTTGCGTGATGCTCAAAAACTAACATATGAACACGTTATAAAAGCAGATGATATATTGGAACAACCGTATTTAAATCCTAAACGAAAGGTGTATGGCATGTTTTATCAGGTAGATGGAAATGCGGCCACTAACTCGCAGTTTTATGCAACTGACAGTACAAAACATTTTGTAACCGGCTCTATTTATTTCTATGCGAAACCTAATTTTGATTCTATTATGCCAGCCGCAAGCTATGTCAAAAATGATATGCAAAGGTTAATGGAAACCTTAAAATGGAAATGATTTTTATAGAAAGTTCAATAAAAAAAATTAACCATATAAGATATTTAAGAACAAATAAGCTTATTGATAATAGTGATATGACCTTCAATTTCTTATATGGTTCAATAAAAAAAGCTTCTCAATTGTTGAGAAGCTTTTTTTACGAAATTAAATGATTTCTATTACGACTTCAGATTCGAAACTTTATATGTTTTACCGTCAGCCGTTGCTTCTACAACTTTAGTCAGAGTTTCAGGATTTTGAACGGTTTTGTCAAAAGTTACCGTTGCCAGTTTTTTATCAAAATCTACGGTAGCTTTTTGTACGCCATCCAGATCAGATAATTCACTTTCTATTGTTTTGGCACAACCAATCGCACAAGTCATTCCTTCTACTTTGAAACTTGCTGTTTGCAAATTAGCGGCTACAATTTCTTTTTTAACTTTCGGAACAGTAGTCTCTGTCGAAGCTGTTTTAGTTGGAGCAGTTTCTACAGTATTTTTTTTGCAACTTACAAATAAAAGACCTGCAAGGGCTATCGCTGCTATTGATTTTGTGAAATTCATTTTTATGAGATTTAAATTAAAGGTCTAATTATCAGTTGCAAAATTAATGAAAAAAAGAAGCCCTATTTCATAAAATTATTACAATTTTGGGGCAAAATTAGATTTATGAATGCAAGACAATTGAAATGGGTTTACTTGATGATTCTTGCCTTGATTTGGGGAAGTTCATTTATTTTAATAAAAAAGGGATTAGTTGGTTTAACTGCTTTGCAATTAGGTTCTTTGCGAATCCTGTTTGCAGCGGTTTTTTTGTTATTGATAGGTTTTAAAAGTTTAACAAAAATTCCAAAGGAAAAATGGAAATATATTGCACTCACTTCGTTATTTGGGACATTTACTCCAGCATATCTTTTTGCTATTGCCGAAACTGAAATTGACAGTTCCATAACCGCGATTCTTAATTCCTTGACGCCATTAAATACTTTGATTTTGGGAGCGATGGCTTTTGGGATACATTTCAAAAGAAGTCAGGTTTGGGGCGTTTTTATAGGTCTTGTAGGGAGTATGCTTTTAGTTTTTAACGGTGCCATAAATCATCCGGAGCAAAATTATTATTACGCTATTTTAGTTATAGTCGCTTCTGTTTGCTATGCCATAAACGTCAATTTATTAAAAAAATATTTGCATGATTTGAGCCCGTTGAGTATTACTACCGGGAATTTTGCATTTCTGTTGTTGCCAACATTGCTTATTTTAATTTTCTCTGGTTTTTTTGATGTAATTCATGTTGAGACCGTACAGCATTCGGTTTTGTTTATCATGATTTTGGGAGTGGTAGGAACTGGAATCGCTAATATTCTTTTCTTTAAATTAATCCAAATGTCCTCGCCGGTTTTTGCCACTTCGGTGACGTATTTAATCCCGATAGTCGCTTTTTTCTGGGGATTATTAGACAATGAAATGTTGACGCCAGTTCAGTTTTTTGGCGCTTTTATTATTTTGATTGGAGTTTATTTATCGGCAAAAAAGTAGTTTTAGCATTCAGATTTCAGGTGATGCGATTAGTAAAAAAAAAGGCTTTCTTTTAGGATAGCCTTTGTTGATTTTATTTGTAAACGGGCTTCTCTACAGGATTTCCGTAATTGTCAAAATAGAATAGTGGAATGTTTAGTTTTTCCAATCCCGGAATCACTTCAGATCCTTTTCCGGCAATTATAATTCGGGTATTATCTAAAAGGAAATACGTGTTGGCAGCACGAAGAATGTCATCTGGCGTTACTGCGTTTATGGTTTTAATATAATTTTCATAGAAATCAGCAGGAAGATCTTCTGTTTCTATGTTTAAGGCGTATCGTGCAATTGCCTGTGGCTTTTCCACTTGCATTACAAACCGACCGATGTATCCGGCTTTTACATTTTTAAGCACTTCTGCCGAGACTTTTTCGGTTCTTATTTTTTTAATTTCTTTGATAAATTCTACCACGGCACTATCGGTAACGGTGCTTTTTACAGCAGAGGATGATCTTATTTTTGTAACGTATTTTCCAGAGCCGATGATTGCATTGGCACCATACGTCCATCCATTTTTTTCTCTTAAATTCATATTGAGGTAACTGTTGAAATCTCCACCAAGGATATAAGTGGCAATTACAGCTGGGAAAAAATCAGGATCGCTCATTTTTAAATTCACGGTATTCACTAGCGAAATCTCTGATTGAACGGCATTAGGGACATCAACAAAATTGATTTGGGTAAACGGTACATTTTGCGGGGCTGCATAGGTAAACTTTGGTGTTGGTTTTTTTTCCCATGAGCCAAAAAGTCTTTCAACAATAGGTTTAACATCATTATATTTAATATCTCCAATAATTACCAAATAGCCGTTTTCGGGCACAAAATAGTTTTGATAATTGGATTCCACATCAGCAAGCGTTACGTTTTTAAGTGTTTCTTCGGTCATGTATTCACCGGAAGGGTGGTTTTTTCCAAAGGCAAGCGCATCAACCACTCTGTTAGCAATTGCAGGCACGCTTTTTTCCTGCGCTTTTAGTCCTTCTAATAATTTAGCTTTTTCTTTGTCGAATTCTTCTTGGGTGAATTTTGGATGCAAGGCTCCGTAAGCCATTAGTTCCAAAATTCTTCCTGAATATTTAGAAAGGGAACTGGCATAAGCGCCTTGTGAACTAAAGTTGATATTGGCGCCCAAGAAATCAATTTCTTCGTTGAAAGCATCTTTTGCAATTTTCACACTCCCGTTTCCTATAAGGTTGTTGCACAATTCATCGACACCTTTTTTAGTGCCTTCTGCAAATGGAGCGTTGTCTAATGCAAGATTAAAAGTTACTCGGGGTAATTTGTGATTTTCTACAATCATTACTTTCAAACCATTGTCTAAAGTAAAGGTTTGCGGTTTTTTTATATTTACCACTGGAGAAGCTCCAGGTTTTGGTTGTGGACGATTTTGTGCCTGCATGATTCCTGTTATGAACAAAATGAATAATAGAATAGTTGTTTTTTTCATGATTGAAAAGATCTTAATTTCGAGCCTCCGCTTTTGAAGGAACATAATCCAAAATAAGTCTTTGATTTGGATTTAAATATTTGTTGGCCACATCTCTAATTTCCTCACGTGTTATAGAATGCAATAAGTCAATCTCGGTATTAATCAAATTGATATCGCCATATAGCAAATAGTAAGTAGCTAAATTTTCGGCGATGCCTTCCAGCGAACCATTCTTATTGACAAAACGATTGTCAAACGTATTTTTCAATTTTTGAAAATCTTTCTCCGAAATCAACTCAGTCTGGATTTTTACAATTTCCTCGTCAATTTCTTTTATTAAATCGGCAGAAGTGTGCGTTGCCATTGGTAAACCATACAAAATGTACATGCCGTAATCTTCCTGACTAAAACCAACAGCATCTATTTGCAAAGCCATTTTTTTCTCATCAACGATTTTCTTGTATAATTTAGAGCTTTTTCCATCGCTTAAATAGGAAGAAATTAAATCCAATACTCTTGCATCTCTCGTTTTCATCGAAGGAGTTCTGTAAGTAGCCACAACCATTGGAATCTGAATATTTGAATCCTCATAGTTTGCTCTTATAGTTTGTGTAATCGGTTCTTCTGCAAAAGTTTGTTTTTTTATTTCCTTCCCTTTTGGGATTGATCCAAAATATTTCTGAATCCATTCTTTAGCGTTTGTTTTTTCGAAATCTCCTGCTACTACCAAAACGGCGTTGTTTGGAATATAAAATTTCTTATTAAAAGCCTGAAATTCTTCTAAAGTTGCTGCGTCTAAATGTTCCATGGAGCCAATTGTAGTCCAGCGATACGGATGGTTCTTGAACATATTTTCCTTTACGGCTCCAATGATATTGCCATAAGGCTGATTGTCATAACGACTTCTTTTTTCTTCCTTTATAACCCCGTTTTGAGTGTCAACCCCAATTTTATTGATTACCGGATGCATTAATCTTTCGGATTCCATCCAAAGTGCCAGTTCTAAATTGTTAGAAGGAAATACTTCATAATAATAGGTGCGATCATCCGAGGTATTGGCGTTATTTATTCCGCCATTTGAAGTAACGATTTTGAACCATTCGCCGCGTTTAATGTTTTCGGTTCCTTCGAATAAAAGATGTTCGAAAAAATGGGCAAATCCTGTTCTGTTCGGCGTCTCGTCTTTGGAGCCCACATGATACATTACCGAAGTCACCACAACTGGTGCCGATGGATCGTTATGTAATATGACATGCATGCCATTATCTAAATCATATTCTTCGAAAGCTATTTTTTGAGCCGAAGCTATTCCTCCAAGCATAAGTGCGGTACTTAACATTATTATTAATTTTTTCATACGGATTAATACATTTCTATTTACAATAGATAAAAACGAAAAATATTTATACTTCAAAAATACCTTTTTTTAATCATGATTGTCCGGTGATTTAAAGTTTCGGTTAATTTTAACAAATTTGGCTGGATAAATTCTGTTTACGAATATATAAAGTGTTGAAAAACAAAGTTTAAAATAGGCGAAGTATTTTTTTGCTTGAGGGATTGCAGGATAAATATTTAATTGTATATTTGCAACCTTAAAAATTATTAAAACAATTCAGTATGTATGCAATCGTAGAGATAGCAGGGCAACAGTTCAAAGTAAGCAAAGACCTAAAGGTTTACGTTAACCGTTTGACAAATGAAGAAGGTTCGAAAGTTTCTTTCGACAAAGTTTATTTGTTAGATGATAACGGTACAATCACAATAGGCGCCCCAGCTATAGAAGGTGCTTCAGTAGAAGCTAAAGTGTTACAACACTTAAAAGGAGATAAAGTTATCGTTTTCAAAAAGAAAAGAAGAAAAGGATACAAAAAGAGAAACGGTCACAGACAATATCTTACTCAAATTGTAATTGAAGGTATTACTGGTGTTGGTGCTAAGAAAGCAGCTCCTAAGAAAGCAGCAGTTGAAGCAACTACAGAAGAAGAAGTAGAAGCTCCTAAGAAAAAGGTAGCTAAAGCTAAAAAAGAAGATACACAAGAATAATAACAAAATAAAACTAATACGTCATGGCTCACAAGAAAGGTGTCGGTAGTTCTAAGAATGGTAGAGAATCAGAATCAAAACGTTTAGGTGTTAAGATTTTTGGTGGTCAAGCTGCTATTGCTGGGAACATCATCGTAAGACAAAGAGGTTCAAAACATAATCCTGGTGAAAATGTTTACATCAGTAAAGATCACACACTACACGCAAGAGTAGATGGAGTTGTTTTCTTCCAAAAGAAAAGAGATAACAAATCTTATGTTTCTATACTTCCATTTGAAGTTGAAGCATAATTGATTTTCTCAATTATTAGAAAACCCGTTTCGAAAGAAACGGGTTTTTTGTTTTTAATATTATAAAAATTAATATTATAAAAATTAATATTATAAAAATTAATATTATAAAAATTGATATTGTGACTTTGTTTGGGGTTTAGATTGCAGATTTTTGATGCCTAAATGGGTTTGTATATTCATTTAAGTAGAGTCATTGCTGTTTTTATAAAACTTTATCGGATTACAAATAAAAAATTAAACTTCTGATTGATTTATCCTAATGTTTTATATAAAATATAAGTGTTCAGTAAAAAGTAGAAGAAGGCTGGTAAGGAAACTAACAAAGAATCTTTCATCTTTATTCTTACGCCCACGCCCAGCAGCATCAACAAAGCTAAACCTCCTGAGGCAAAAACTAAAACAGTGTAATTCTGGATGCCTATAAACAAACCAAAAGCGCCTGTCAATTCTAAAACAGCGGTTAATATTCCAAACTTTTCGAGGCCAAAGCGTTTGAATTCATTTTTCATGTTTGTAGAGACAAAATAAGCGATTCCGTAAATGAGAAAGGAGATTGCCGAAAAGAAAACAAGTACGTTTAAGAAATTCATATTTTAATTATTTGGAAGCGAATAGCGCTACAAAAAGGGATAACGCCAAAAGAAATAAAGATGGGAAATGTTTAGACCAGGGGTTTTTTGCTTTAAAATGAAAAAATTGTGCGGATGCCATTAAAAAAGCCATTAAAAGTGCCGGTATAAATACTAATTCAGGAAACCATATCCCTGTTATTAATAACGTTGCCAAAGTTATTTTTGAGGCGCCAACGACGTTTCTTGTTAAATCAGACAAGCCGTATTGTTTAAATTCTACAATGATGTTGTCAAGCCTAAAAATCCAAACATAACTTACGGACAATGCGATTATAAGTTGGGCAATAATGGTATAAATATTCATAATTTTATGGTTGTAATTATTCTCTTTTTCGGTTTTATAAAGATGGTTTTTGAGTAAACTTAGTTAACAGTAAACTATATAATGTACTCAAATATACCATAAACTTAGAACATAATGATTCCGTTGTTGGTTTATTAGTAAATAATAGCGGTGTTTTCATTATGATGCCAATCGAAGTTTTGTCAGTGGGTAATAATTAGTAAATTAAATCTGGATTTTAGCTAATATATAAACGGGAGATAAATCCGTGAGGTAGGTTTTACTAAAAACAAAAAGTCGAGCAGCGAAGCCACCTAAAAACAAAAAACCCTCACATTTCTGCAAGGGTTCTATCTTAATATGTAGTACTAAATTTCTTAATACTAATATCTGTAATATTCTGGTTTGAATGGGCCCTCAACTGGAACACCAATATAATCAGCTTGATCAACACGTAAAGTCTCTAATTCTACACCTAGTTTAGCCAAGTGCAACATTGCTACTTTCTCATCCAAATGTTTTGGTAACATGTAAACGTCATTGTTGTATGCCGCGCTGTTTTTCCATAATTCGATTTGAGCCAAAGTTTGATTTGTAAATGAGTTACTCATTACAAAACTTGGGTGACCAGTAGCACAACCAAGGTTTACTAAACGACCTTCTGCAAGGATAAGAATGTCTTTTCCAGCGATAGTGTATTTATCAACTTGTGGTTTGATTTCAATTTTTGATGCACCGTGGTTTTCGTTCAACCAAGCCATATCAATTTCGTTATCAAAATGTCCGATGTTACAAACAATAGTTTTGTCTTTCATTTTTTCGAAATGAGAACCCAAAACAATATCTTTATTTCCGGTGGTAGTAATAATAATATCAGCAGTAGCGATAACGGTATCTAATTTCTTCACTTCAAAACCGTCCATTGCCGCTTGAAGTGCACATATTGGGTCAATTTCAGTAACAGTAACAATAGATCCGGCACCTCTAAAAGAAGCGGCTGTTCCTTTACCTACGTCACCGTACCCACAAACGATTACTCTTTTTGCAGCAAGCATAATGTCAGTTGCACGACGTACCGCATCAACTGCTGATTCTTTACAGCCGTATTTGTTATCAAATTTCGATTTAGTAACCGAGTCATTTACATTTATAGCAGGCATTGGCAATGTTCCCGCTTTTACTCTTTCGTACAATCTGTGAACACCAGTGGTAGTTTCTTCAGACAATCCTTTGATTCCAGCAACCAATTCCGGGAAACGGTCAATAACCATATTCGTCAAATCTCCACCGTCATCAAGAATCATGTTCAATGGTTTTCTGTCTTCACCAAAGAATAATGTTTGCTCGATACACCAGTCAAAATCAACTTCGTTCAAACCTTTCCAAGCATAAACTTGAATTCCTGCAGCAGCAATTGCTGCAGCAGCTTGATCTTGAGTAGAGAAAATGTTACAAGAACTCCAAGTAACTTCAGCGCCAAGAGCGATTAAAGTTTCAATCAAAACCGCAGTTTGGATTGTCATGTGCAAACATCCTGCAATACGAGCACCAGCAAGTGGTTGTTCGTTTTTGTATTCCGCACGAAGCGCCATTAAACCTGGCATTTCAGCTTCTGCTAGTTCAATTTCTTTTCTTCCCCAAGCCGCTAGAGAAATGTCTTTAACTTTGAAAGCCACAAAAGGCATAGTTGTAGTACTCATTTATAGTATATTTGTAATTACTTCGTCCGTTCGCCTTTAGGCTCGGGCGTAAAATTTTTTGCAAATTTACGTAATAACTTTAGAATTTTACTGTTTTCTAAAAGATTTATGAATTGTTTAATTCGCTAATCTTTTGAACATTAACGAAATAATTTCTTTAAGCTGAACTTGTTTCAGTTTCTGGAGCTATTTCCCGTTATTCGCTATATCTTTTTACACGCAAAAAAAGCGTGAAAAAAGGATGCCGCTACTACCGGGGCTAAAAAACAAAACCTGAACACGATGCCGCTTTTCAAAACCATAAATTTCTCCCGAAGCGTCGGGACCACTACCCAAATTCTTGTTTGGAAAGTAACGGAATCCTATGCGGAATTATTAGAACAAGTGGTCTTAAACGACAGCAATCGCATACGGCTCGACGGAATGAAATCCGAAATGCACCAACGCGCCTTCCTTAGTGTTCGCAAGTTATTGCAGGAAACGGGCCACACGGATTTAGATTTGTATTATGATGAATTTGGCAAACCGCATCTACATGGAGAGAAACACATTTCGATAACACATTCCCATAATTTTTCGGCAATTATCATTAGTGAAGAAACCGTAGGAATCGACATCGAATTACAAAGAGACAAAATCATCCGCATCGCTGATAAATTCTGTGACTCAGAATTTCAATTCTTATCCCGAAGCTTCGGTGCCGAAAATAAGGAAGAATACATCAGGAAATTGACCGTGATTTGGGGCGCCAAAGAAGCCATTTTTAAAATCCGAAACGAAAAAGGGATTAGTTTCAAAGATCATATTAATGTCAATGCTTTTGAATTAAACGTTAAACAAACTATTGCAGAACTTCACTTTGATAGTCTGGTCAAAGATTTCAAAATTCATTTTGAAGAAATAGAAGATTTCACTTTAGTTTATGCGTTTGAAAACTAGTGTTTAGTTTTTAGTTGCCGTTTGTTTTTTGAATGTTCCGATGGCTTCTGAAGAGAAAAGTTATTTATTGTTTACTTCTGCTTTCAAAAATATTCATATAAATAAAAGTACCCATTTTCCGAGCTCTTCGTTTCAGTATTTCGACATTTTCACCTTCAAAAAGTTCGTCTAAAGTTTCAAACCATACGTTCAGCCAAATACCAAATTCATTAGGCGAAATCCGATGGTCAAAATGTTTGTCCACTTCGTTATGAGCTGCAATGGGGTTTCCTTTGTATTTCTTTATTGCAAATAAATTCATTTCCCAAAAATCCGTCAACTTTTCTAAATGTTCCTCCCAATTGATGATTGTTTCATTAAAAAAGAAACCAATTTCTTTGTCGGCTCTTATTTTAGCATAGAAAGAATGGACGAGAAGGGTCAAGTCGTCTCGATTTTTAATTATTTTTTTCATATTGCAATATTATTCAAAAAGATGAACAAAGCACTGCAAAGTACACTTGTAATGATGAGATTGAATACTAATTTATGGTTCATTTGTGATAAAATGGAAGTGTTCACTAACATGCAAATTAAAACAATAATGGCTAATTGTGTCATTTGTAAAATAGAGGTGCCGTTAGAAAGAATGAACATTGCTGCAGCGGCACCAAGACAACTTTGTCCAATAACTGCCATTGTTGAAGAGCCAATAAAATTTTGTTCAAAATTTTCGAATGTTTTTTTATAGAGTGTCATAATATGTGAATTTTATACAGCAAATTTAGTTGCACTTCCATTCAGTTCTTTATGACTTAAATCATAAAGCAAAAATTAACGGTACACTTTTCGGTTAATGATTTTTAAAACTCCTTTTTTTTCTAATGATTTAATGGCTCGAATGACAGTTTCTACACGGAGTCCGGTTAAATCGCCAATTTGCTGCCGGGTTAAATCGATTCGGTATCCGTTTTTATCCGCTTTAAAATTAAAATAAGCAATAGAATAATCAATTAATCGCAATACTCTGTGCTCCGGTTCGTGAGTGGAAATCTCAGCCGCCATAACCGATTTATAATGCAACCGTTGTGCTAAATTTTCAATCACCTTCATGGATTCTGAGGGGTTTTCGTTTAGCAATTTCATAAAGCCGTCTTTTGAAATACTGAGAAGCTCTGTGTCTTCAACAGCTATTGCATTGGCGGGATAGGGTCGATTTAAAAATAATGGTGGCTCTCCAAAACTATGATTTTCGGTAAAAAAACCTTGAATGAATTCACGTCCGTCATCGTTATAATTATTCATTTTTACTTCTCCCGAAAGTATTTGATAATAATGTATCGCTTGATTGCCTTCTTCAAAAATGGTTTCTGTTTTTTTATATGATTTTCTAATGGCGCCATATTTTTCCAATAATTCAGTAGCTATCATAATTGCAGTTGTTTTTTGTTCAGAATCGTATAACAAATATAATTGATTCAAAATAGTTCTCAGACTTCAAAAAAACTTTTACTTTTACAGCTATATGAAGCAAAAGATTTACAATCAACTACTCCAAGCAAAGTTGGAAAACAAAAAAATGTTGGCCATTCTTCTGGATCCGGATAAAGTGGTTTTGGAAAACCTTGATCTTTTAATTTCAAAAATCAATCATTCGCCGGCAACACATATTTTCATTGGCGGAAGTCTGGTTACAACTAATATTCTAGAGGAGTTAATTGTACAGATTAAACAAAATTGTGATTTGCCAATCGTTCTTTTTCCTGGAAATCCATCTCAGATTTCAGATAAAGCAGATGCAATTTTATTCCTGTCGCTAATCTCTGGAAGAAATCCCGATTATTTAATAGATTATCAGGTAAAAGCAGCACCTATTTTAAAACAAACCCAACTCGAAATTATTTCTACCGGATATATTTTAATTGAAAGTGGCAATGAAACCGCCGTAGAACGGATCAGTAAAACCAAACCATTAGACCGGAATAATGTTGGTTATGTAGTTCAAACCGCACAAGCAGGTGAAATGTTAGGAAATAAATTGATTTATTTGGAAGCTGGAAGTGGAGCGAAAAATGCTGTTGCTCTGGAAATGATTAAAAAAGTGGCTCAAAATATTGAAATTCCATTAGTTGTTGGAGGTGGAATTGTAGATTTGCAAGGAATTAAAAAGGCGTATAATGCAGGAGCTGATTTGGTGGTTATAGGAACGGCTTTTGAAAACGACTTGAATTTTTTTAATCAATAATTTTAAAAAAATCTAATGATAGAATATTTTTTTTCTCAATATAGAGATTACCCAACATTCGACATTGTTCTGGAAATTATAGCGGTAATTTTTGGGCTGTTCAGTGTTTGGTATGCTAAAAAAGATAATATTTTGGTTTTTCCAACAGGATTAGTAAGTACATTTATTTATGTTTATTTACTATGGAAATGGACTTTATGGGGTGATATGATGATAAATGGCTATTATTTTATAATGAGTATTTATGGTTGGTATCATTGGACAAGGAAAAAAGGAGATACCGTTGAGTTCCCAATTTCAATAATTTCTAATTATGAAAAAAGAATTGCCATAATTATTTTTATATTTACGGTCGCATTCGTGGTTTCAGTTTATCACTATTTTGATAAATTTACTACTTGGTATGCTTATGTCGATACCTTTATAACGGGTGTTTTCTTTATTGGAATGTGGCTTATGGCCAAAAGGAAAATTGAAAATTGGATATTTTGGATTATTGGAGATGTTATTTCCATTCCATTGTATTTTGCAAAAGGGTTTACTTTTACAAGTTTTCAGTATGTAGTATTTACAATTGTTGCCGTTTACGGTTATTTAGAATGGAAAAAAACCTTAGACAGTTCCCGAAAAACGGATCTACAGAAATCATAAAAATTGCTCTTTTTGGTCCTGAAAGCACAGGCAAAACGACATTGGCAAAACAACTCGCCGAGTATTATAATACGGAATGGGTTCCTGAATTTGCGCGAGATTATCTTCAAGAAAAATGGAATAAAAGTCAACTTATTTGTAATGTTGAAGATATGCTGCCTATTGCTTATGGCCAAACTAAATTGGAAAATGAATATTTAGGATTAGCCAATAAGTATCTATTTTGTGATACTAATTTAATGGTGACCAAGGTTTTTTCAGAAGTGTATTATAACTATTGCGATCCGCTATTAGGTGAAGCGGCTCTTGAACATGAATACGATTTGTTTTTCCTGACGGATATTGACGTTCCTTGGGAAAAAGATGATTTAAGGGATAGCCCAGAAAAAAGAGAATCTGTATTTGCCATTTTTAAACAATCTTTAATTGATAATAAAAAGCCATTTATAACGCTTTCTGGAGACAAAAATTTACGATTAAATAAAGCGATTTCAATAATTGATGATTTGACAGAAGCCATGAAGATGGGCTTTTCTTCTATTGATTTTGTGCAAATTTATGAAAATGAAATTCCATTGGAAAACATCAAGCAACAATTGAGTTTTTTTAGGAATGGAATTACAAAGAGTAATCTGGTAGGGCCTGCAACTTTGTTTAACGGTATTTTGAAATTATCTGAAAGTAATTTTCAAGAAAAAGCAGTGTTTTTTGATGCAAACAAATCGAAATTAAAACTAGAAAAATTCGTTCCTGCATCGGGTGCCGCAAGCAGAATGTTTAAGTTTTTACTTTCTTTTTTGAAAGATTATGATATTGAAAATGAAACTATCAATGCATATATAAACAGAAAAAAAGACACGGAATTGTCTATTTTTATAGTTGGCTTAGAAAAATTTCCATTTTTTAAGGTAATTGATAAGAAATTAAGAGAAGAATTTCCTGATTTTGAATCTTTCGATAAGGATTATAAAAATTATTATTTCATAAAATTACTTTTAGCTAAAGACTACTTTGATTTCTCCAGTAAGCCAAAGGGTGCGCTTCCTTTTCATAAATATAAAAAACGTATTGTAACTCCAGTTGAAGAGCATCTTAATGAATGTATTTATTATGCAAGTTCTGATACTAGTTCAAATATGCATTTTACAATGTCTGAGTCGCATTTAGGTCAATTTGAAACTATAATTGACGCCATTAAAAGTGAAGCAGAAATACAATCAGGAATAGCAATAAATGTAAGCTATTCTTATCAAAACAAGAATACGGATACCATCGCTGTCGATTTTGAGAATAACCCATTTAGGGATGAAAGTGGGCGATTGTTTTTTAGGCCGGGAGGTCATGGTGCTTTAATAGAAAATCTAAATCAACTAGATGCGGATGTTATATTTATCAAAAATATCGATAATGTAATTCAAAATAATATTGAAAAAACAGGAAGGTATAAAAAAGCATTAGCGGGAGTTTTGATGGAATTGCAACAGCAATTATTTGAGTACTTACATGCAATTGACGCTGAGGATATCCAACAAGAATATCTTGATGAAATTTTGCTTTTTTTAGAGGAAAAATTAAATATTAGAATTCCGGATGATTTCTTTAACCTTAGTTTTGAGAATAAAATAATCAAAATAAAATCGCTGTTAAATAAACCTATTCGAGTTTGTGGAATGGTAAAAAATGAAGGAGAAGCCGGCGGCGGACCATTTTGGGTGAAAGATGATAATGGGACTATTTCGTTGCAAATTGTAGAAAGTTCTCAAGTAGATTTATCGAATGAGAATCAAAAGAAAATCCTTAATAGTTCAACACATTTTAATCCTGTAGACTTAGTTTGTGGAATTAAAAATTATAAAAAAGAAAAGTTCGATTTAACGCAATACGTTGATCATAATAGTGGTTTTATAGTGGAGAAAACTACTTTTGGAAGAGATATTAAATCATACGAATTACCTGGATTATGGAATGGTGCTATGGCAAACTGGATTACCATATTTGTTCAAGTGCCTTTAATTACCTTTAATCCTGTAAAAAGTGTAAATGATTTATTAAAATCGGCACACCAGCCGCAATAGTTGTACTGAAACAATCCCGAAGTTTCGGGACGCATAAATGGAGAAAGAAAAAATTATATCAGAATTAACTTTTAAAGCCGTTCGAAGCAGTGGTGCTGGCGGACAAAATGTAAACAAGGTTTCCTCTAAAGTAGTTTTGACTTTTGATTTGAAAAACTCAAAAGCATTGGCCGAAGAGGAGAAATTACTGTTGGAAACTAAATTGTCTTCAAGATTAACAACTGATTTAGTTTTGATTTTGAACTGTGATGAAGATCGGAGTCAACTTAAAAATAAAGAAATTGTAATCAAACGATTTTTGGAAATAATAAGAAACGGCTTAATTGTTCCCAAAGAAAGGAAAGCAACTAAAATTCCCAAATCGGTTATTCGAAAGCGAATAAAAGATAAAAAGAATGTGTCTGAAGTTAAGAAAAATCGCAGGAAACCAGATTTAAATTAAATAAATTTTTTAGGTTCTAATTATTTTTCCAAATCTAACGGTCAAAGAATCTAAATATCTAAAAATCTTTTCTAAATTTGCAGCGTCTCAAAGGGGTGCTTAAAATCTGAATAAGTTCAGAATAAAGCTGAGATTATACCCAAAGAACCTGGACAAGTAATGTTGTCAAGGGAAAAAATGATAAAAAAAGAGTGTATAGTACTTTTTTGTCATAGGAAACAATCATTTTAATTTAACAAAAGAATAATTCCCCCTTTTATTCGTAATCTTTTTACGGATGAATACTTTATTTTATTTTATTGGCCGCAAAGGCACAAAGACGCAAAGTTCAAGATTTTTGCTGTCTATTATTTTTTGTCTATTATCTTTTTATTCCTTTTCCCAAGTCAAAGACACAACCAAAGTAAACCAACTCGATGAAGTATTGGTTTCGGCAATTCGTGTTACTTCAAAAACTCCGGTTAGTTTTAGCAATTTAGATAAAAAAGAACTCAAATTTAGAAATTTAGGACAGGATATTCCTATTTTGATGAATTATCTGCCATCAGTTGTTACGACTTCTGATGCTGGAAATGGAGTAGGATATACTGGAATTCGTGTTCGTGGTAGCGATGCAACAAGAGTAAATGTAACGATCAATGGAATTCCTTATAATGATTCTGAAAGTCATGGAACCTATTGGGTAAATATGCCGGATTTTGCTTCTTCAGTAGAGAGTTTGCAATTGCAACGTGGTGTAGGAACTTCAACAAATGGAGCAGGTGCTTTTGGCGCGAGTTTAAATATGTTGACTGATTCTTATTCTGATAAAGCAACAGGAGAAATTTCTAATTCTTTTGGAAGTTTTAATACTCAAAAACATACTATAAAATTCAGTACGGGATTAATTAATGATCATTTTGAACTGGCGGGACGTTTGTCTGCATTAAAATCTGATGGTTACATTGACAGGGCTAAGTCTGATTTAAAATCTTATTTCCTTCAAGGAACGTACGTTGGTAAAACGACTTTAATTAAAGCGTTGGCTTTTGGAGGAAAAGAAAAAACGTATCAATCGTGGAACGGAACTGACGGCGCAACTTTAATTAGTGACAGGACGTTTAATTCAGCCGGGATTTTTACGGATGAGTCCGGGAATACGAGATATTATGATAATGAAACGGATAATTACCAACAAGATCATTATCAATTGCATTGGAACGAAAAGGTTTCTAATAATTGGAGTACGAACTTAGCTTTTCATTATACTAAAGGAAAAGGATATTATGAAAATTATAAAGAAGACGCTGATTTTTCTGATTATGGATTGCAACCAGTAGGCATTTTAACAACAACGGATTTGATTCGTCAAAAATGGTTGGATAATGATTTCTACGGGACTACATTTTCTGCAAATTATACAACTAAAAAATTGGATGTCATCTTTGGTGGTGGTTATAACAAATACGAAGGAGACCATTTTGGAAAAGTGATTTGGGCTCGTTATTCTTCTCAAAGTGAATTGGGAGATCATTATTATGATGATTTTGCTACTAAAACCGATGGAAATGTTTTTGCAAAAGCAAATTATCAAATAACTGAAAAAATAAGCTTATTTGGAGATTTACAACTAAGAAATGTACATTATAAAGCTGATAGTTATGAAACGGGTTCAGTAAATGACAACTTTAATTTTTTTAATCCAAAGACGGGATTGAATTTTGATATCGACGCTAAAAACAAGTTGTACTTTTCGTATGCAAGAGCAAATCGCGAGCCAAACAGAACGGATTATGAAGGCGGAAATGCTAAGCCAGAAAAGTTGAATGACTTTGAATTGGGTTGGAGATATGTCGCTGATAAACTGAAATTCAATTCGAATGTGTATTACATGGCCTATAAAGACCAATTGATATTAACTGGAAAATTAGATGATGTAGGAAGTCCGATTCGTTCTAATAGTGAGAAAAGTTACCGTTTAGGACTGGAAGTTGATGCTACAATTGCGGTATCGGAACAATTTATTATTCGTCCTAATTTTACTTTAAGTGCTAATAAAAATATTGATTTAGCTGTTGAAGGGGAGCATTACGGGACTACTGATATTGCTTATTCACCAGCATTTATTGTTGGGAATATTTTGGTTTATAAGCCTACAGAAAACTTTCAAGTATCTTGGATGCAAAAATTTGTGGGAGAACAATACATGAATAATATCGAATTACCGGCTGCAAAGTTGGCGGATTATTTTGTGAACGATTTGAATGTTGCTTATGAATTTAAACCAAAATCAGTTTTTAAATCAATTATTGTGACTGGTTTGGTAAACAATGTTTTAGACAAAAAATATGTTTCGAATGGGTATATGTGGGATGTTTATCCATATTATTATCCACAATCCGGAATCAACTTCTTGGCTGGATTAACCCTGAAGTTTTAGATTGTTATTGGTTATAAAAGCAAAAAATCCTGATAGTTAAACTATCAGGATTTTTTGCTTTTAATTATATACTCGAAGGACATTTCCATTGACTTCTACACGATATTGTTTTAAAGGATATTGTGCCCCCCCTTGGGCTTGACCCGTAAACAAACTGTATTCTTTACTGTCACAAGGACAAAGTACATTTATTCCTTTTATTGTCATGGTCGAGCAGCTGCTCAAAGCTTGATTAGGGCAAGCGGCATCGAATGCGTTATAGCCACTTCCGGTGTTGAATACAAATATCCCTTTGACACCCGCACCAGAATAATAAATAGCATTACTGGGATACTGGAGATTAGAATATGCAGGTAGATTCATGTTGATGTCCAGAGTAAAGCTGTAATTTGGGAGGTAGGGGTTTTTATTGTTAAAACCATTGTCACTGCAACTAAATAAAAATGGAATAATCAGAGATACCAACAGTAGTTTTTTCATTATTCAAAATTTATTAAAAGAATTAGCGAAACAAATTTAATTTATTTAACTTTGAATTATATATGATTAACATATATTTATTGGCTAAAAAAAATTAATAGTATCTTTGTGGAAAGAAATCCCGTCCTGATGGGATTTTTTCTATTTATATAAATGACGAAATTATGAGCACAGTATCTTATTACACCGCGGAAGGATTAAAGAAGTTAAGAGAAGAATTGGATTATTTGAAAAGTGTAATGCGTCCAAAAGCATCTGCAGATATAGCTGAGGCAAGAGATAAAGGAGATTTGTCTGAAAATGCAGAATATGATGCCGCCAAAGAGGCACAAGGAATGTTGGAAATGCGAATTGCAAAATTAGAAGAGGTACATTCTAATGCTCGATTAATTGATGAAACGCATCTTGATGTTTCTAAAGTGTTGGTTTTGTCCAATGTAAAAATCAAAAACCAAACCAATGGAATGGAAATGAAATACACGTTGGTTGCAGAAAGTGAAGCCGATTTAAAAACAGGAAAAATCTCTGTAACCTCCCCAATTGGTAAAGGTTTATTAGGAAAATCTGTAGGAGAATTTGCTGAAATTACGGTGCCTAATGGTGTTTTGAAATTCGAAATTTTAGAAATTTCCCGCGACTAAATAGTTAAAGGTTTAACCGATTCATCAATTAACCAATTCAACAATGTCAAGTATTTTTACAAAAATCATAAACGGAGAAATTCCTTGCTATAAAATAGCAGAGGATGATAATTTTTTGGCATTTTTGGATGTAAATCCAAATGCAAAAGGGCATACACTTTGTGTTCCAAAACAGGAAATCGATAAGATTTTTGATATTGAGGATGATTTGTATATAGGTCTTATGCAGTTTTCAAAAAAAATAGCCATTGCATTGGAGAAAACAGTTCCTTGTAAAAGAATTGGGATGGCCGTTATTGGTCTGGAAGTCCCTCATGCTCACGTTCATCTTATTCCATTGAATGAAATGGATGAAATGCGTTTTCAAAATAAAGTAGCTTTAAGTAAAGAAGAATTTGAAGCATTGGCAATAAGTATTCAAACTAATTTATAATAGTTGTACAAATAAAATAAATTGGTACGGTTTTCGTTCAGAAAGGGAATAGGTGAAAATCTATTCCCTTTTAATTTATGAGTCTACTTAGTAAGATGAAAAATATTTATATACTACTTTTTTTATTTTTATCCGTTTTAAGTTTCGGTCAGAATGCAGGATATGCTTTGATTGACAAGAAAATGGCTGCTATTTCCACTAATTCTACTGAGGCGATTGCTAATTATATAAATGCTAACTTTAAAACTGATTCCGATAAAATTCGTGCTGTTTTTTATTGGACTGCATCAAATATTAGCTACGATGTTGCTAATATGTTTACGGTAAACTTTAATGAAACTCCACAAGAACAAATAACAAAAACCTTAAAAACAAAGAAAGGGGTCTGTATTCATTATGCTACCGTTTTTAATGATATTTCGAATAAAATTGGGATACAATCATACATAATAGAAGGCTATACAAAGCAATATGGGAAAGTGGCAAACTTGGCTCATGCCTGGTGTACTGCTAAAATTGATAATAAGTGGTATTTATTTGACCCTACCTGGGGTTCAGGCTATGTAAATAATGGGAAATTTTTTAAAAAATTAAATGAGACTTATTTTAAGGCAGAACCCGCAAAATTGATTTCTTCTCACATTCCTTTTGATTATTTATGGCAGTTTCTAAATTATCCAATTACCAATAATGAGTTTTATGAAGGGGTAACTCAAATCAATAAATCCAAGAAATACTTCAATTTTGAGAATGAAATTGCTAAATTAAATACTTTATCAGAAATTGATAAATTATTTGAGTCTGCAGCAAGGATAGAAAAAAATGGAGTTAAAAATACCATGATTTTAGAACGTTTGGAAGGGAAAAAGAAAGAGATAACTTATTTGCGACAAAATTCGAATGTTGAAAAATTAAATTCAATAGTCAACAATTACAATGAGGCTGTCGATTTATTAAATGACTTTGTTCATTATAGAAATAATAAGTTTAAGCCCACTTTATCTGACGATGAAATTAGTAGCATGATTCAAGCTCCTATTGAAAAATTAGCCAAATGCCAAGATGCCATTTATACGATAGGTTCCGTTGGGACTGATAATTCTTCCAATTTGACTTCGTTAAAAAAATCAATCAATGATGTTTTAGTACAAGCAAAAGAACATGAGTCATTTGTGCAGGAATATTTAAGTAAGTCAAAAATTGTCAGAAAGACTATGTTTACAAAGGTTTCTTGGTTTGGAGTTCCGTTAAACTAAATTGCTTTTTTTAAAACTGACTTGCATTGTTGTTCCTTTTCCTATTTCGGAATTCAAGACCTTTATAGTTCCTTTATGGTATTCTTCCACAATTCTTTTGGTTAAAGAAAGACCCAATCCCCAACCCCTTTTTTTAGTGGTGAAACCGGGTTCAAATATGGTTTTGAATTGTTTTTTTTGAATTCCGCCTCCAGAATCTATGATGTTTATATTGACAGAGTTACCTTCTTGCTCAATTTCTAAAGCTAATTTTCCTCTTCCTTTCATGGCATCGATAGCATTTTTTACCAGATTTTCTATCGTCCAACTGTGTAAAGTAGGATTAAGCGAGACCATAATAGTTGATTTTGGTGCTTTAAATGAAAATTCAATTTGTTTTGAAAATCGAGATTGTAAATAATCATAAGATTGAAGTGTTTCTGCTACAATGTCCTTGTCTTCTAATTTTGGTTCCGAACCTATTTTCGAAAAACGATCTGTTATGGTTTGTAGGCGTTCAATGTCTTTTTCAATTTCGAAAGTAGTGCTTTCATCTACATTTTCGGATTTCAAGAGTTCTACCCAGCCAATTAAGGATGAAAGTGGGGTTCCTATTTGGTGCGCGGTTTCTTTTGCCATTCCTGCCCAAAGTTTATTTTGCGTGGCCATTTTGGTACTTCGATAGAAATTATAGACTAAGCCGCCAAATAATACTATAATGAGCAATAAAGCAATAGGGTAATATTTTAGTTTGTTCAGTAATGCCGAATTGCCATAATATAGTTTTTGAAATTTTCCAGGTACATATTCAATTACAATGGGGTCATTTTCGTTTTTTAAATCATGTAAAAATGCGTTTGCCTTCGGTTTGTTTTTTACAATTGCATCGTCAATATTTACCGTATTTATGATGCTGTCATTCTCTGTAAGTATTATGGGAATTGAGGTGTTGTTACTGAAAATCTGAAGCGGAAGCTCTACATCCGTATTTTCACCTGCATTAATCAGTGTTTTTTGTGCTTTTGCCCAAAGGTTCATTTTTAATCGTTCTTCATTTTTAAAGATTTGAAAAAAAGTATAGGTATTCCAAAGAATCAATGAAATTATTAAAAAGGAAGCAAAAATAATAATCCAACGGGTTGTATTTCTTCTTTCAGAAAACTGCATAAATTAAATTTTGAATTATAAATATAACGAAATAAATGCTCTAGTATTTTAGTTTTAATTAAAGAATTTTTTTTCAAAAAATTATATCCTATTTTTATTCTAAATCTCGATTACTACTTCTTAAACTTGATTCATTTGTCTACTTTTGTATCTTTCGAAGATAAATTAAAAATATATGATTAGTATTGATCCTAAAAGTATTGAAACGGCTAAGTTGCAAGGCTATTTGCAAAGCTCTGTTGGACCAAGACCTATCGCTTTTGCAAGTACTATTGGTGCTAATGGAATTCCTAATGTATCGCCTTTTAGTTTCTTCAATGTGTTCAGTGCTAATCCGCCAATCCTTATTTTTTCACCAGCAAGACGAGTTCGGGATAATTCGATTAAACATACTTTAATCAATGCCGAAGCAACTCGAGAAGTGGTAATTAATGTAGTGAATTATGATATGGTTCAACAAACATCTCTCGCAAGTACGGAGTATGCTGATAGTGTCAATGAGTTTGTGAAATCAGGTTTGACGCCGATTCCTTCGGATGTTGTAAAGCCATTTAGAGTAAAAGAATCACCAGTTCAATTTGAATGTAAAGTTACTCAGATTATTCCTTTGGGAAGTGAAGGAGGCGCAGGAAATTTGATTCTTTGTGAAGTATTGCGAATTCATATTGACGAATCCATTTTAGACGAAAACGGAGCAATTGATCAGTATAAAATAGATTTAGTTTCAAGATTAGGCGGCAATTGGTATTCTAGGTCAAACCAAGGACTTTTTGAAGTGCCAAAGCCATTGTCAACATTAGGAATAGGTGTAGATGCAATCCCTAATTTTATAAAGGAAAGCACTGTTTTTAACGGAAATGATTTAGGAATGTTAGGTAATATTGAAGCCTTGCCTACAATGGAAGAAGTTAGTATATTTGTAAAACAGAATTTTGCTGTAAAAGGCGTTTTAAGCTCCGATGATACTATAAAAGTACACTTAGAAGCTAAAAAATATTTAGATAGTAATGATGTGTTTTCAGCATGGAAAGTACTTTTGGCTGAAAGAAAAAAATAGAGCAAAACAATTAAAACATAGAAGATGGAAGTTACAGGAAAAATTAAAATGATCGATCAAACTAAAGAAGTTGGATCTGGAGGTTTCAAAAAAAGAGATGTAGTTGTTACTACTGATGAGCAATATCCACAACATATTCTAGTTCAGTTTGTTCAGGATAAATGTGACTTATTGAACGGTTTTCAAGTAGGTGAGCCTGTGAAAATTGATATTAATTTAAGAGGAAGAGAATGGACAAATCCTCAGGGAGAGACTGTTTATTTCAATACAATCCAAGGATGGAGAATAGGAAAAGTTCAAGCTGAAGCTCCTTCTGCACAAATGCCTCCAATGCCAGCTGCTGAAGCATTTGCACCAGCAACAAACTTAAACGAAGAAGAAGCAGACGATTTACCATTCTAATCATTTGATTTTCTATTGATGCAGTAATCAAACCCGACAGCTATCTTTTAACTGTCGGGTTTTATTTTTTAATAAAGAATGTATTATTTAACTAAAGAACTATTCTTCCCTTCAGTTTCTCAGACTAATTCGACAGGTATTCTTGCTTTTGGAGGAGATTTGTCGACTGAGCGTTTACAGCTTGCTTATACGAATGGGATTTTTCCATGGTTTGAAGATGGAGAACCTATTACTTGGTGGTCACCTAACCCCAGAATGGTTCTATTTCTGGATGAATTGATTGTTTCCAAGAGTATGCGTAATATTCTCAATAGAAATATTTTCAAGGTTACGTTTAATCAAAATTTTAGGGATGTAATCTCTAATTGTCAAAATATAAAACGCGATGGTCAAAACGGGACTTGGATTACCAATGATATGATTGAGGCCTATTGCAAATTGAACGGATTAGGTAGTGCTAAATCAGTAGAGGTTTGGCAAGAGGATGAATTGGTAGGCGGTTTGTATGGTGTCGATTTAGGACATGTTTTCTGTGGGGAAAGTATGTTTTCTACAGTTTCGAATGCTTCTAAAGTGGCTTTTATTGCATTGGTCAACCAGTTAAAGGCAGCCAATTATAAATTGCTGGATTGTCAGGTGTATAACCCTCATCTTGAAAGTTTGGGCTGTAGAGAAATTGAAAGAACGGATTTTATGGAAATATTGAAAAGTAAATAATATTAAAAGTCTAATTTTTTAAAACTCCAATCCAGTGTATTAAAAAGAACCAATTCATTGTCTAATGTTGGTAAATCCATAATCAGCTTTAAAGTTTCATGCGCCATCATTGTGCCAATCATCCCCGGGAGAGTGCCTAATACGCCATTCAAATTACAATTGGGAATATCTTTTGGATTTGGTGGTTCAGGGAATAAGTCACGAAGATTTTTATTTCCATTATGATTAAAAACTGCCATTTGTCCCTCAAAGTTTAAAATGCTACCGTAGACTAATGGTTTTCTTAGCATTACACAAGTATCGTTTACTAAATAACGAGTAGCAAAATTATCACTCCCATCAACAACTACATCAAAATTCATGATGATTTGTGTGGCGTTTTCAATAGTTAGTTTTTCTTCAAAAGCAATAATGTCAATCAATGGATTTAAAGTTTCCAAAACCGATTTTGCCGTAATTGCTTTTGATTGACCAACGTGTTTCTCCGTATATAGAATTTGACGGTGAAGGTTGTGTAATTCTATTGTGTCAAAATCTACTATTCCAATAGTTCCTACTCCGGCCGTTGCTATATATTGCAAGATAGGACACCCTAATCCGCCAGCACCAATCACTAGAACTCTAGCTTTCTTGAGTTTTTCCTGTCCTGAATCACCTATTTCCGGTAACAGCATTTGTCGGTTGTAGCGTAAAAAATCCTGAATAATACTCATAATTCTGTATTCTTAAATGTTAATCTATATTCGTGTAACTTCTGTCCCAGTCTTTCCAAACGGGTTCGTATCCTCTACTTGAAATGACTTTCGCAATCTCCGAAGCCGATCGTTCGTCACTGATTTCAAATTGCTCTAATGATTGTGGATCAACCACATAACCACCTGGATTAGTTTTAGAACCAGCACTCATACTTGTAATCCCAATTGGAATAATATTATCACGGAATTTTTCGTTCTCACGAGTTGACATGGAGATTTCTAAATCTTCATTCCACAAACGGTAGGCACAAATGAGTTGGGTCAAATCGGTATCATCCATTATAAAGTTGGGCTCAATAACTCCTTCTGCTGGTCTTAATCTGGGGAAAGAAACTGCATATTTAGTTTGCCAATACATTTTTTGTAAATAATCTAAATGCAAGGCATTGAAAAAACTGTCCGTACGCCAATCTTCCAATCCTAATAAAACACCCAAACCAATTTTATGAATACCTGCAGTTCCTACTCGGTCCGGTGTTTCCAAACGAAAATCGAAATTGGATTTTTTTCCTTTTGTGTGGTATTGCTTGTAAACATCACGATGATACGTTTCTTGGTACACTAAAATCGAATAGATACCAGCATCATGCAATTGCTTGTATTCTTCTGTTGACAAGGGTTGCACTTCGGCTGAAATGGTAGAAAAATCATTTTTTATTAGAGCAATCGTCTTTAGAAAATAATGAATGTTTACGGTATGATTTGCTTCACCAGTAACCAACAAAACATGATCAAATCCCGCTTTTTTTAAGACCTCAATTTCTAGCGTAATTTCACTTTCGGTAAGTGTTTTTCGCTTGATTTTGTTATCTAAACTAAAACCGCAATAGGTGCAAATGTTTTGACATTCGTTGCTTAAATACAAAGGAGCATACATCTGAATCGTTTTGCCAAATCTTTTTTTGGTTAATTCATGGGCCTGTTGTGCCATTTGCTCTAAATAGGGTTGCGCAGCAGGTGAGATTAATGCCAGAAAATCATCGAGACTACGTTTGCTTTTGGCCAAAGCCTGTTCAACTTCCTGTGCAGTGGTGCTGTATATTTTGGATTTAATGATGTCCCAATCGTAGTTGTCAAAAACCGATTTAAATGTTTTCATTGTTTTGTTTTTTTACCGCCAAAAGAATATGCTGTTTTTTGGCACGCAAAATCTGCGTCCTAATTTTTAATCCTCAATTTATATTCTATTTGCAATTCTTTTGATGTCATCTAATATATTGATAGTATTGAAATTGACAAGTAGGCCTAATTTTTTATTGGTAAGTTTTAAATAGTTTGTAATTTGTTTATAATGTATAGGCGCTAAATCCTCAACCGATTTTAACTCAATAATTACTTTGTCTTCTACTAATAAATCAATTTTAAAAGCAACATCTAATATGATTTCGTCGTAAGGAATACTGATTTCAAGTTGTCTTTCAACTTTTAAATTTATTTTAGTTAATTCATAATACAAAGCACTTTCATAAACAGATTCAAATAAACCTGGACCGAGTGTGTTGTATACCTTGAAAATTGCTCCTCGTATTTCATATGAAATTTCATTTTCTGTCATCTTTAAGAAATTTAAAGATTAGTACTAATTAAAAATTAAATGTAGTTATTTTAATACAATTATAAATTCCTGTTGCACTCAAATTCTGCGAATTTTAGCATATTTTTTTAAGTTTTTTATCTGCGTAGATCTGCAAAATCTGCGTGCCATTTTTTTAGTGGTTTTCTTGTAAATAGACTAAAAATATCTTACTCATACAAAAACGCTGTCAAAGGACTTGAAGCCATCGCACGATTT
Organism: Flavobacterium esculini; assembly: GCF_048284325.1. NCBI lineage: Bacteria > Pseudomonadati > Bacteroidota > Flavobacteriia > Flavobacteriales > Flavobacteriaceae > Flavobacterium > Flavobacterium esculini. The sequence continues at coordinate 67,302 of NZ_JBLVPI010000002.1, forward strand.
ACTTTTTGTGCTAATTGCGCTTCGTAGGCTTTTCGACCTGCAATAACTGCTTCTCTAAAAGCCTCTGCCATCAATATTGGGTTTCCGGCAGCGGCAATGGCTGTGTTTACCAAAACGGCATCGGCCCCAAGTTCCATTGCTTTTGCCGCATCAGATGGTGCGCCAATTCCGGCATCTATAATCACGGGAACTTTGCTCTGTTCGATTATTATTTCTAAAAAGTCAATGGTTTTTAATCCTTTGTTACTGCCAATTGGGGAACCTAATGGCATCACCGCCGAAGTTCCGGCGTCTTCCAGTCGTTTACATAAAACAGGATCCGCATGGATATATGGCAAAATGATAAATCCTAATTTGGCTAATGCCTCGGTAGCTTTTAAAGTTTCGATTGCATCGGGCATCAAATATTTTGGATCGGGATGAATTTCCAGTTTAAGCCAATTGGTTTCTAATGCCTCCCGAGCTAATTGTGCTGCAAAAATGGCTTCTTTAGCATTTCGTGCGCCAGAAGTATTGGGTAACAAATTAATTAGTGGATGTTTAAGATGTGATAAAATGGCATCGGTTTTGGTTTCTAAATCCACGCGTTTTAATGCTACGGTTACTAATTCGCTTCCCGAAGCTAAAATCGCTTCTTCCATCTGTTGATTGGAACCGAATTTCCCTGTGCCTAAAAACAAGCGGGATTGAAAGGTTTTGTCTCCTATTTTAAATGGTAGCATATAAGTTGTCGTTAAGTTGATTGATAAGTTGGGATGGATTTTCGCTTTGTGTAATCAAACCAGAAACGGCAATACCATAAATTCCAGTTTCCATTAAGCTCTCAACATTTTCCAGTGTGATGCCTCCAATGGCATAAATGGGAATTTGGATGTTTTTTATTTTCATTTGTTCGGTAATCAATCGATACCCTTCAAGTCCTAAAATTGGGCTTAAATTTTGTTTGGTTGCCGTAAATTGAAACGGCCCCAGACCTATATAATCACAATTTTCGGCTGTTCTTTGGAGCACATCTTCAAAAGTATTTGCAGTTCCTCCAATGATTTTTGTTTTTCCCAAAAGTAGTCGGGCTTCAGCAACATTCATGTCACTCAAACCTAAATGGACTCCATCGGCATCCAATTGTTGTGCTAAATTTACGTTGTCATTGATGATGAAAACTGCTAGATATTCTTTACATAATATTTTTACGGCTTCCGCCAAAGTGAAAACTTCAAGAGCGTTTTGATTTTTGAATCGTACTTGTATCCAATCGCAACCATTGTCCAGCGCTTTGTGGATATTATGCAATTGTTCTTCGACTGTATTTCCTTGCGAAATGTATTGTAGTTTATTATACATGGTGGTATCCTAATTTTGTATGGTTAGATTCTAAGTAAGTTTCTATATATTTTTTGGCATTAATGCAAGCTGTTTTCAGGTCTTGTCCTAAAGCTAAATTTGCCGTAATCGCGGATGATAATACACAGCCGGAACCATGTTTTTCGAAAACCAAAGTGTTATTTGGCGCAAGCCTGAAGATTTTACTTCCGGCATATAGATAATCAATGCCAATTGCTGAAGGATTATGTCCCCCTTTTAGTAAAACGGCGCAATGTTTTGAAAGGGTTACTGCAATTGTTTCTGCATTAATTTCTTCAGAAGACAGTTGCGAAATCTCATTGTAATTGGGCGTTATTAAATCTATTTTTTTTAAGATTTCGATCAAAATAGCTTGATTTTCAATCGTTATAAAATTGAATTCGCTACTGGATTTCAAAACCGTATCCCAAACTATTTTTGTTTTTGGCGAAAGCTTTTTTACAAGTGAAACAATTTTTTTTAAATAATCTAACGAAGGAATAATTCCAATTTTTACTGCTTTGATAGTATACTTTTGAAGCAATTTGTCCAGTGATTTCAAAACAAAATCTATGTCAGTCCATTGCATTTCGAAGAACTCATTTTCGGTTTGAATGGTGTTGCTGGTATTGACAGCAAAACCATATACATGATGTTGCTCGAATGTTTTCGCATCCGCCAAAACTCCTGCGCCTCCAGAAGGATCAAAGCCTGCAATTGTTAATACGAAAGGTCTGCTTTCTTGCATAGTTTAAAATTTTCTATTGGATTATTACTGTTCCAAATGGTACCTAAAAGTGCCACATCGTCAAAGCCATATTCTAATGCGGTTTTGATTTTATCGGATGTAATTCCTCCAAGTGCAATTAATGCAGTTTTGTTGTTATTTCTTTTTTTTAATTCTTTTTCAAAGTCACTATTCGAAGCGTAATTTGGTTTAGAAATACTTTCGAAAACCGGCCCAAAAAAAGCATAATCAAATACATTGGATAATTTTTCAAAATCAACCATATTGTGGATGGAAGTGGAGAGTTTAAATTCTCGTTCTTTCCATTTTTTCAAACTTTCCTCAGATGTTTCGATTCTTATTTTTTCTGTAAGATGGATTCTGGTAATTCCAAAGTCTTCCGCCAACTGGTGGTGGTGGTGTAAAACCAATCGATTATTATATTCCAATCCTATTTCAGATAAATATGTTTTCATATCATCTTCAGAAAAATAAGGTTTTCTGATGTGAAATAACGCTAATCCTTCAGCGAAAAGCGAATGAATGAGTATGATTTCATTCTTTATAGAGGTAGGATTGGAAATAACTATCATTTATTTAGCTATAAATTTCTTTTCCGCTTTCTACAAATTCTTGTGATTTCTCTTGCATCCCTTTTTCAGCTTCAGCAACATCACGAATTTCTTGTGAGATCTTCATTGAGCAGAATTTTGGTCCGCACATGGAACAAAAATGAGCTACTTTTGCGCCATCTGCCGGTAATGTTTCATCGTGGAATTCACGGGCTGTATCGGGGTCTAATGACAAGTTGAATTGATCTTCCCAACGGAATTCAAAACGTGCTTTGCTCAATGCATTGTCACGGTATTGCGATCCTGGATGACCTTTGGCCAAATCAGCGGCATGAGCCGAAATCTTATAAGTGATAACACCATCTTTTACGTCTTTTTTGTTGGGTAAACCAAGGTGTTCTTTTGGTGTCACGTAGCACAACATCGCACAGCCATACCAGCCAATCATTGCCGCACCAATAGCAGAAGTGATGTGGTCATAACCCGGAGCGATATCAGTTGTTAATGGCCCTAAAGTATAAAAAGGAGCTTCGTCACAATGTTCTAATTGTTTGTCCATGTTTTCCTTAATCATGTGCATCGGTACGTGACCAGGACCTTCAATAAATACTTGAACATCGTGTTTCCAAGCTATTTTTGTCAGTTCGCCAAGAGTCTCCAATTCGGCAAATTGAGCGGCATCATTCGCATCGGCAATAGAACCAGGGCGTAAACCATCTCCTAATGAAAAGGCTACGTCATACTGTTTCATGATTTCGCAAATCTCCTCGAAATGGGTGTAAAGAAAATTTTCTTTATGGTGAAATAAACACCATTTTGCCATGATAGAACCACCACGGGAAACAATTCCGGTAACACGGTCGGCTGTTAAGTGAATGTAACGCAATAAAACACCGGCATGAATAGTGAAATAGGAAACGCCTTGTTCCGCTTGTTCTATTAAAGTGTCGCGGAATACTTCCCAAGTCAAATCTTCAGCAACTCCATTTACTTTTTCCAAAGCTTGGTAGATAGGCACGGTTCCAATTGGCACGGGAGAATTTCGAATAATCCATTCTCTGGTTTCGTGAATGTTTTTACCTGTTGATAAATCCATAATCGTATCAGCTCCCCAACGGCAAGCCCAAACTGCTTTTTCAACTTCTTCTTCGATAGTTGAGGTTACGGCACTGTTTCCAATGTTAGCATTAATTTTTACCAAGAAGTTACGACCTACAATCATAGGTTCGCTTTCGGGGTGGTTGATGTTGTTTGGAATAATAGCACGACCTCTGGCAACTTCACTACGGACAAATTCAGGTGTGATCTTGGATTTTGGCGTGTTAGCTCCAAAACTGTTTCCGCCGTGTTGGCATTGCATCGCCTTGGTTTGTTCATTTATCAACTCCAAGCGTTGGTTTTCACGAATGGCAATGTATTCCATTTCGGGTGTGATAATTCCCTGTTTTGCGTAATATAATTGGGATACGTTGGCCCCTTTTTTGGCCCGCATGGGTTTGTGCAAATATTCAAAACGCAATTCGTTTAGTTTTTCGTCATTCAAACGTTTTTTTCCATATTCGGAAGAGATTTCAGTTAATTCTTCCACATCATTACGGTCCAAAATCCATTGTTCCCGAATCCGAGGCAATCCTTTTCGAATGTCAATTTCGATATTGGGGTCGGTGAATGGACCTGAAGTATCGTAAACGGTTACCGGTGGGTTTTTTTCTATTCTGCCATTTGACATTTTAGTGTCTGCCAATGCAATTTCTCGCATCGCTACTTTTATGGGATGAAGGATTCCGTCTACGTAAATTTTTGTAGAATTTGGGAAAGGAGTTCTTGAGATTTTTTCTTCGTTATTCATTTGTTTGAATTTTATATTTTAGGAGTGTTTGTCTTCTGCTAGGGATAGTAATGGAAAGCCCGTAAAGTGGAAAGCCAAATAAAACAAGGATTAATGAAGCGACCGTAAGGAAGCTTTGGCTAAGACTATGTTTTATAGGATTGCAACTGCGGACTTGAAATGGATAGCCCGCCCGAGCAGCCAAACTATCCTCCTTGAGTTGCAGAGATGATGAGAATGTCGTCGGTTTCTTGTATAGGGTGAGAATTCCAGTTGGATTTTGGAATCACGGTATTATTAATGGCTATGGCAATTCCGTTTTGTTTGATGGGAATTTCCAAGTCAAGAAGTGTCTGAACAGTTAGACTGTCAGTTGTAAATTGTTTCGTTTGATTGTTGATTTTAAGCTCCATTCCTTTTGAATTTAGTCCCGAAACTTCAGGACAGTTATACTTTAGGAATGGCTACAGGAGTACATAAATGTACAAGGAGGTCATCTTACTTTTCCCTACGCTAGTATGAACTAGATCAGGTTCAGAGGGTAATTCTCAGCCTACAATGTTGTAGACACCCCTAAAGTGTAGAGCAAAAATAGGATATTATTTAATATGTGATTCTTAAATTTTGAAAAAAAATAAAACTTTTCGAACTTGTTTTGTTATTGATTTTGAAAAAGTTACTGTTTTTTCCAACAATCTTCGACGTGATCATTGACCATTCCTGTCGCTTGCATGTGTGCATAAACTACGGTAGAACCCACAAATTTAAACCCACGTTTTTTCAAATCTTTACTGATAGCGTCCGAAAGTGGAGTAGTGGCAGGAACTTCTTTTAGCGTTTTTCTATTGTTGTTTACTGGTTTTCCTTCAGTGAATTCCCAAATATATTTGGAAAAACTACCAAACTCGTCCTGTACCTTCATAAAGGCAACCGCATTTGAAACTGCGGCGCGAATTTTTAACTGATTGCGAATAATTCCTGCATCTTGAAGTAATTCTTGGATTTTATCTTCGGTAAAAAGTGCTACTTTTTTATAGTCAAAATCATCAAAAGCTAGTTTGAAGTTTTCTCTCTTTTTAAGGATTGTAATCCAACTTAATCCTGCTTGGAAAGTTTCCAAGATTAAAAATTCAAATAATTTTTGGTCATCATACACGGGGACACCCCATTCTTCGTCATGGTATTTTTCGTAAATAGCAATACCAACACACCATTTGCATCTTGTTTTTTCTTCCATGATTATTCTGTTTCTTCTGATAAATATTTTTTTATTAAATGGTGTCCTAAATAAATTAATGGTGTCAATAAAATAGCAATTCCTAATTTGAATGTATATCCGATTATCCCAGAACTTAAAAAAGTGTCAAAGTTGATTTTTCCGGGTAACCAAAATGCAATTCCTAATACAATAAAGGAATCGAATAATTGGGAAACGACTGTAGAGCCAGTTGTTCTTAACCATATTTTTCGTTCCCCAGTCCTGTTTTTGAAAAACCAAAATACGCTTACATCAATCAATTGGGAAACTAAAAAAGCGATTATACTACCGGCAATAATCCACATGCTTTGCCCAAAAACTGCAAAGAACTGGTCATCATTTACCGGGCTTATTCCTTTGGCTGCAGGAATGTTTATGGCTAAAAATAAGAGGATGAATGCGTAAGCAATTAAGCCGGCGGTTATCAAAGATAATTTTTTTACTCCTTTTTCTCCAAAATATTCATTGATTAAATCGGTAGTTAGGAAAACTACCGGCCAAGGTAATATGCCAATACTCATTACAAATGGACCTATTTGTATCAGTTTTCCACCAATTAATTCGGCCACAACCGCATTTGTAATAAAAATTCCTGCTAGGATAACAAACACAATATCTTTTTTGGATCTGAACATAAAATGTTTCGTTTTATCAAAGTTAAGGTTTTTTGTCGAAAAGAAAGAAGCCATCTCAAAACTAAAAGAAGTACTTGCGGATTGAAGATTTGAGACATATCCTCCGATGGGAGCCAACAAAAAAACAAAAAAAAGAGGCTGTTTCACGAGTTGTGAGATAGCCTCCTTGATTATTTTTAGTTGATATTTTACCACCAACCAATAACGTTGTAAGTAACATTTTTTGGCTGACCGTTACCATAGGCAACACCTACATCGTGATATGCTTTGATCAGATCTTTTTGCAAACCAACTTCTTTTTCATAGTTTAGATTCCATTCTCTTTTGTCAATTTCAAGTATCCTTTTTCCAACTCTGTTAGAAAGTGCTTTTACTTCATTAAAACAAGCAGTACTAGGGTCAATTGAGTTTAAGATTTCACCAACTGAAACCGCCGTGTCATAATCTTGGTTTGCATTCCATAGATGATTCGCTTCGGCTAATTTTACTGAACAATCTCTGTTGATTTTTTTCTTGTAAATAGCAGGGATTATTGCCATTGTTTTGTTATAACACTCAATACATTCAACTGGAACAGAAGTAAGTTTGAAAATAGCTTCTTCGTACATGTTTTGTTTGTCAAGAACTTGTACTTCCTTAATTAACTTATTACAATTAGCATTATAATAATCTATAATTTTGTTTTTTGCATTGGTTACAAATGATTGAATTCCGGCATCGTTTTGATTAATAGATTTCATCGCATCGAGATACGCTTTTGTTTCATTAGTGCCAACACCTTTTAAGGTTAATGATTTGCTGGCGAATTTTTTACCATCAATTCCATCTCCTATGTATAACGTTACATCTAATGTCAATGCTGTCATAGAAGGAGCAGTTGCCAATAAATCTTTAGTCATAACATTTGCATTAGCAGTGATGATAAATCTAGAATTGTTACTAGAATTAGCGATGCCATTTGTGCTAATGATTTGATTCAATTTATTAGTTAGTATATTTGTTGTAAGTTCGGGCATGCTTTCTTGTGATGGAATGTATGCTGTAAGTGCAATTTTTCCTAACTCATCAGATTTAGCTGGATTTTGAGCTATAGAAACAGTTGTAAAACTTACTATTGCTGCAAAACTATATATGAATTTATTAATTAATTTTTTCATGTTTTATTATTTAGATTATTTTTCGCCTAAAACTATTACTGCTTGGCCTAACCCTTTTATCATCAATTTATTAGGTATTGTGTAAGGAGTTTTTTTCAAAAAGTCTTGTAGGCTTTTGGCAAAACCTCTTGCATCAATAGCTTTTCCACTTGTATCATAAAGAGGAATTCTTACTTGTTCGAAAAGGATCGTGTTTTCTGTGGCATCACTAGTGTTATAACGTCCTTTTACTGAATTTACTGCCATCCAATTCTCAATAACTGAACTTAATTCTTTTCCATCGTATTCTTTTTCCAAATCGCCAGTCCAAGAATCGAATTTTTTTACTCTAATGATAATTTCTCTTCCATTCTCAAACATATCATCAAAATGTTTTTGAAGTGATGTGTTGAAATTATCAATATGCGCTAACACAGATTCTTCTAATAGTACCGGTAACTCTACTGAGAAAGATGAGGCTCCAGTACCCGTTGCTGTTGCAATCTCTTTATCAGTGTATGAATCCAACCCTTGTAAAGTGAAATTTACTGATTTTTTTGGACCAGTACTGTTTAGGGTCCAAGTTAATTGCATGATGATATCAGCTTTAGCAACTTTTTTCAATTTGTCGATAGGACTTTCAACAATTCCAGCCCCAGATTTTGAAGTTAACATTACATTTTCGGCACTTTCAGATTCCAATGTCTTTATAGCAGATTCCATATTTTTTAATGGAAAGCCTCTTTCGGCCATTAACCCATTGATTTTACTTATTACAGTTAATAAATCAGCATTTTCTTGAAAAGCTCTTTTGTAATCTGGTATTTTTACGATGGTGCCTTGATTGTCGAATTCCAACATATAGCCATTTTTATTGCACCAGACGTCACTTGGTACAACCATAATTGTTGGTTTTTTTGCTTGAGCATTTGATAAACTTACCGTAAGTATAAACAGTATAGCAAATATTTTTGTAGTTGTTTTTCTCATTGTATATAATTACTTTATTATTTTAATAATCCCGTCAGCAATTAATTTGCTTTTCAATTCAGATCGCAATACGGTAACCAGCAAACCATTGGTTACACTTTCTCTGGCTTTTTTTCTGTCGCGGCTAATTTTTTCTCCAATCCTTTCGGCTTTTATTGTAATGAAGTTTAGATATTGGCCATCGTCTGTGAAGAATTTGTTAAAATAATCTTCATACTTTTCTTCAGCATTTACCTCAGTGATTAGCGGTTTTTTTAAGCAATCTTGTTTTCCTTCCAGAATACTTTGAAATATCACATCTCTAACTGCATTTTTTTTAGCTTGTTCCACTGCATCAGCCCTATTTCTTCCGTTTCCCCATGCTTTTAGGGTCAAAGATCCATCATGTTCAATGCCCATGCATTCGGTCTTGTAGATATAGTTTCCAGATATTTTTTTCTGGGAATATATAAACGTTAGAGTGAAAAGGCAGATGATTAAAGTTAATTTAAGTTTCATATTTTTATTTTTACGGTTAAAAACCAGATGAGAGACCTCTTATTATTCCAGCAATTTCTAAATCACGTCTTAATGCATCTTTAGATACGGATACAATTATTCCTACTTTATATTCTTTACCTACTTTCATTCTGTCAGAAGCATCAACCATTCCGTCCGTTGATTCAGATACGAATTTCATGTATTTTCCGCCTTCTTCAAAAAAGGGTTCAAAGAAATCCATTTTTTCCATTTCAACGTTAGGGTTTGTAGCCATAGGTTTTTGGGATGCACAACCTCTGCCATCACCACCAAATCCTTTGAATATTACACCATGAACTGCATTCTTTTTTGCTTGTGTAATGGCTATGCTTGGTTTTTTAGAATAGGACCAAACTTTTATTAGGTAAGTTCCATCAGTTCCTACACCTGCACATTCTATCTCATATCTCCATGCTTCGGTAGCTTTGTCAGCTTTTTTTTGTTTCCCGGACTGAGCAAAAGTTGATGCTGATGCAATAAGTATTAATAATACTGTAAGTATTTGTTTTTTCATTTTTTATTTAATTTGAGGTTCTTATTTTCCTTTTTTCTGAACCAAGAGCATTCCTGGGTAGAAATCGTTACCGCTAATTTTTTTGAAGTAAGTTTTATCGGTTGTATTGTTAGGATTTTCTACATCAGCTCCGTAACGATTATCCCAAATAGGGAAAGTGGTATCTACTTTGATTACACCAACGCTTACATATTTAGGAATACCATCTTCATCTATTTGTTGTTCCAAAACATCAAATATAGATTTGTCATTCAATCCTTCTTTTAACCCGATTTTTGCCGTGAGCGGTTCGTTTGTATATATTGGGGTTTTGGTTTTGAATTCGTCGTGATTTTTTTGAAGTTTTACAACTACGGCGTCAATTGCTTTCATCGTGGCTCTTTCAACTAATTTTATATCTGTTTTATTTGTAAAAATTGAAGATTGTACATCTGCCCATGAATCGTCTGTACCTATATAAACCAACTTGAAAATATCAGTTTCATCAAATGCTTTTTTCTTTGTGGGAGTTATACTTTTATCTGTTGCCCAAAAGTCGTTATAGAATTTTGCTGCGACTTCTTCATTCCAATCCAATCGATATAAGTGGGCTTTGGTTTTAACAATATACCCTTTACCGGCCACAGTAACACCTATTGCGGCCACATTAGAAATAGTTGATAGTGTTGATCCGCCTGGAACATAACTTGCCACTGTACCAACAGCATTTAACCAGCCACCTGCTTTTTTTGCAACCTCTTCCTTGTTTGTATATTTGAATTCGTTTATCAATACAAAAGTGTTTTTTATTAGGTCTTCACCTGCATCGCCTAACATAGTTAGTCCTCTTTTACTGGCTCTTGCTTTAGCGATGTCAAGTACTGTTGCATCATAATTACCTCTTGATTTAATCAAATTCATATTGAATCCCCCTTTGGGGGAGCGGTCGAACCATTTTGCGACTAATTCCCTTGCTATGTCATTTGTCCCTTTTTGGGCTTGTTTAATTTGGTCTTTAACTTCTTGAGGCATAAGGTCAACAAGTTCTTTTTGATATCTTTGGTTGTCAAATTGAACCCTTTTGTCTGCGTATTCAGTTATTTTTTTCTTTTTAGTAACTCCAATTTCCTTTGCTTCATCTTCGAGTCTTTTTCTTTCGGACTGATATTCTTGCAGGTATGGGGATTGTGTTATGGTACTTAAAATTCCTGTCGAAGTTGAAAGTGAAGGACTGTTGTTTGCTCCTGTAAGTAAGGCTCCAAATATTTCTGGATTTCCATTAGGTGATGAAGTGATGTTGCTTGGCAAGTTTTCTAAAACCCTTTTGTCTAGATTATGGTTGTTGAATTTGTCCGGAATTTTGCTGGTTACAAAGTATTTTTTAATAGAATCCGCATAAGGCATGTTTGGGGCTTCTACCATCATTGTATATAGAGAACTTCTTCGATACTTGATTTTTAATGGATTTGATTCTGGCGCTTCCTCAACAATTGGTTTGTCAACAATTTCAGGTTCCTCTCTCAGAACCTCTTTTTTTAATATAGTTTTTTTAACGTTTTTTTTGTTTGTAGCTCCCTTCTTAACTTTTGATTGGGCATTTAATGTAGTGATTGTAAAAATTAATAGTAAGGCAGTAAGTAATTTTATTTTCATAAATTTTTGGTTTAGATTTTGGAGAAATCTTGTTTGCTTACAAAAATAAATTTTAGTTTTTTAAGACACAATACCTATTTTTAGGCATATTTCAATAAAAAACAAGTAAGATAAAACTTATGTAAAATAAAAAAATATAAAAAACCCATTTCAAATTACTTCGAAATGGGTTTTTTATATAAATAAATGCGGGCTGTAAAATTCACAGTTTTGTTCCTCGCAATGATTTTATCCTAAAGCGGCTCTTTTAAAACCTGTAACGATAAGATCTTTATCTAAAGATTTAGCATAAGCAGCAACGCTCATTTTATTATCTTTAATGTAGTCTTGGTTTACCAAAGTATTGTCTTTGAAGAAACGAGCCAATTTACCTTTAGCGATATTGTCTAACATTGCTTCTGGTTTTCCTTCTTGACGTAGGATATCTTTAGCAATTTCTATTTCTTTTTCGATAGTTTCAGCGTCTACACCACTTTCGTCTAATGCGATAGGTGACATAGCTGCAGCTTGCATAGCGATGTTTCTTGATACTTCATCAGCACCATCTATTTTTGCAGATAGACTAACTAAAGTAGCAATTTTGTTTCCAGAGTGGATGTAAGACCCGATGAAAGCACCTTCTAATTTTTCGAAAGTTCTTATTTCCAGTTTTTCACCAATAACTCCAGTTTGCTCGATTAATTTATCAGCAACAGTAACTCCGTTGAAGTCAGCAGCTAAAAATGCTTCTTTATTGTCAAAATTCAATGCTAAATTAGCCATTTCAGTAGCCATTTTGACAAAGTTTTCATTCATACCTACGAAGTCAGTCTCACAGTTCAATGTGATCACAACACCAGCAGTTTTGTCAGCATTTACAACAGCAATTGCAGCGCCTTCAGTAGATTCTCTGTCTGAACGGTTAGCGGCTACTTTTTGCCCTTTTTTACGTAAGTTTTCGATAGCTAAATCAAAATCTCCGTCTGCTTCAACCAAGGCTTTTTTGCAGTCCATCATACCTGCACCAGTGATTGTTCTTAATTTATTTACGTCTGCAGCAGTAATTGTTGCCATATGTATTATTTTTTAAGGTTAAAAGTAAAAAATTCCAAGTATCAAATCCAATTTCCAATTTTATTAAATTATCAACTTTAGGTTTCTAATTTTTTATGGAGAGGAATTTAAAACTTGGAATTAAATGTTAATCTATTCTTTAGTTGCAGGAGTTACTGTTTCAGTAACGGGAGCAACAACTTCAGCAGCAGGAGCTACTTCTACGGCTTCAGCAGCAGGAGCAACAACTTCGGCAGTAGCTTCACCTTCTTTGTCAGAACCTCTATCAGAAAGTCCTTCAACAATTGCAGCTGTAACTAAAGATAAAATTTTATCAATTGATTTAGAAGCATCATCGTTAGATGGGATTACGAATTCAACCTCTCTTGGGTCAGAATTGGTATCCACCATTGCGAAAACTGGAATGTTTAATTTTTGAGCTTCTTTTATTGCAATGTGTTCCGCTTTGATATCAACTACGAACAATGCAGCTGGTAGTCTAGACATGTCAGCGATTGAACCTAAGTTTTTCTCTAATTTAGCACGAAGACGATCAACTTGTAAACGCTCTTTTTTAGAAAGGGTCATGAATGTACCATCTTTCTTCATTTTATCAATAGTAGCCATTTTTTTAACAGCTTTACGGATAGTTACGAAGTTAGTTAGCATTCCACCAGGCCATCTTTCAGTGATATAAGGCATGTTTGCAGCTTTTGCTTTTTCAGCAACGATGTCTTTTGCTTGTTTTTTGGTAGCAACGAATAATATTTTTCTACCTGATGCAGCGATTTTTTTCAAAGCTTCATTAGCTTCTTCAATTTTTGCTGCAGTTTTATATAGATTGATAATGTGAATACCATTACGCTCCATATAAATGTAAGGAGCCATGTTTGGATCCCATTTTCTAGTCATGTGTCCGAAGTGAACACCTGCTTCTAGTAATTCTTTTACTTCTACTTTGTTTGCCATTTTGTTCTAGTTTACGTTCTGTTGATTAGCAATGAATAAATGGCGATTTCTCGGCTTTATACATTTAGATGCTAAACTATTTCCTACCTCGGTAGGAGAGCAACAACAACTGTTTTTTTTAATTTCAATAAATAATTGACAATGTCTTGTCCCATTTGAACAAGACAGGTAATATTAACGTTTAGAGAATTGGAATCTCTTACGAGCTTTCTTCTGACCGAATTTCTTACGTTCAACCATTCTTGGATCTCTTGTTAATAAACCTTCTGGTTTCAAGATAGCTCTGTTTTCAGCATTCACTTCACACATAACACGTGCTAATGCCATTCTTACAGCTTCTGCTTGACCAGTTGAACCACCACCGTAAACGTTAACTTTTACGTCAAAGTTGCTTACATTTTCTGTCATAGACATAGGTTGTAAAACTTTGTACTGTAAAGTTGCAGTTGGGAAGTACGTTTCGAATGCTTTTTTGTTTACAGTGATTACTCCTGTTCCTTCTGAAACATAAACACGTGCAACAGCGGTTTTTCTTCTACCGATTTTGTGAATAACTCCCATTACTTAAGATCGTTAAGGTTAACTGTTCTAGGTTTTTGAGCCCCTTGTTTGTGCTCTGATCCTACAACAACATTTAAATTTCTAAAAAGTTCAGCACCAATTTTGTTTTTTGGTAACATCCCTTTTATCGCTTTTTCTACTAGTAATGCAGGATTTTTCGATTGCAATACTTTAGCAGTTAAAGTTCTTTGACCTCCTGGGTAACCAGTGTGACGGATGTATGTTTTTTCATCCATTTTGTTACCTGTAAGGTTAATTTTTTCTGAGTTGATAACGATTACGTTATCTCCGCAGTCCACGTGTGGTGTGTAACTTGGTTTGTACTTACCTCTCAAAATCATAGCGACTTTTGAAGCAAGACGACCTAAGTTATGACCATCAGCATCTACAACGATCCACTCTTTTGTAACAGTGGCTTTGCTTGCTGATTGTGTCTTGTAGCTTAATGCGTCCATAATATTTTTTTAATTAAACATTCCATCCCCAATAAAGGGGTTGCAAAAGTACAATTAATTATTTTAAATACAAATACCTTAAATGATTATTTTTCTCTTGTTTTTGTCCTGATAATCAAATGTATATTTAGATTTAATTTAAGACATGTTTTTTTGAATTATACTTATAATAGGTCTTTCAATAATTGTATTACATTTGTTGTCGAATAAAATTTGTATATTACACTTTTGTAAACGCAGTTTTTACATATGAAATAACTATTTTGTTTAAGAAACACAATTGTAAATTTATTTTTAAATTGGCCTGTTTTTTATAATCATTAGAAAGCAATAAATACCGACCTATGAAAGCTAAAGCAACTTTAAAACAAATTGCAAAAGAACTAAATGTCTCTGTTTCCACAGTTTCAAAAGCACTTAATGATAGTCCTGAAATAAGTGAATCAACAAAAATCAAAATCAAAGAATACGCAAAACTAAAAAATTACAAACCAAACGTTATTGGTTTGAATCTTAAAAATAGAAAAACCAAAACTATTGGGGTAATTATTCCTAATATTCTGAATTCTTTTTTTGCAAAAGTATTTAGTGGTATTGAAAAAGTTGCTGATGAAAAAGGATATAATGTTATTATGTGTATCTCTAATGAATCATTAGAAAAAGAAGCGCATACCCTTGAAATGTTGAGTAACGGAACAATAGATGGGTTTATTTTGTCTGTTTCAGAAGAAGCACAAAAACTTCATGAATACAATCATTTCAAAGAAATTATAAATGACGGTACTCCTATAGTTATGTTTGATAGAATTGCTGATGGGGTAGAATGTGATAAAGTAATTGTGGATGATTTTGATTCGGCTTTAAATTCGACACAGCATTTAATAAATTTAGGCTGTAAGAATATAGCTTTATTTTCTTCTGTAGATAATTTAAGTGTCGGTAAATTAAGAGCTGAGGGGTATCTCAAAGCTTTGGAAAATAACAATATTCCCGTAAATGAAAATTTAATTATTCGAACTGATTCTGAGGCACATTTGAAAGATAAAATTAAGGCTGTTTTTGATAATAATAAAATTGACGGTATTTTTGCTTTGGATGAAAATGATTCTGTGGCCGCTTTAAAAATTGGTCTTAAAAAAGGGTATAAAATTCCAAAAGAGCTTTCTATTATAGGTTTCGCTGACGGAATTCTTGCTTCCAGAAGATTGTCACCAAGTTTAACTACCGTAAGCCAGCATGGTATAGAAATAGGGGAGGTTGCTGCTAAATTGCTTATTGACAGATTAGAATCAAAAGAGGAGGATTTGCCATATGAGACAGTTGTAATCAAAACAAAATTGAAAGAAAGAGATTCAACAAGAAAATTGTAACAACTTAAAAAGAGTATTTAAAAAGCCATTCAAAATTTTGAATGGCTTTTTTTGTGTATTTTAACGAATAGTTTTTAAGTCAATGTTTGTATAGATTTCGAAAATAATAAATTCTAATGTGCTTCCAGCCAATCTTTTCCTGCTCCTAAATCGACGTCCAAAGGCACGTCAAGTTTAAATGCATGTTCCATTTCGGATTTTATCATTGGTTGGATTTTTTCGAGTTCCGAATTATGGACATCAAAAACAAGCTCATCATGTACCTGCAACAGCATTTTGCTTTTCCAGTTTTCAGATGTTAGTTTTTTATGAATGTTTATCATCGCAATTTTGATAATGTCGGCAGCACTTCCTTGTATTGGAGCATTTACCGCATTTCTTTCCGAAGCACCACGAACTACAGCATTGGCTGAATTGATGTCTTTCAAATAGCGGCGACGGCCAAGAATCGTTTGTACAAATCCATTTTCTCGTGCATATTCAATTTGTTCTTGAATATAGGTTTTCAATTTAGGATATGTTTTGTAATAGGCTTCAATTAGAGCGGCACTTTCAGAACGGGAAAGAGAGGTTTGGTTACTCAATCCAAATGCTGAAACCCCATAAATAATACCAAAATTTACCGTCTTGGCGTGGCTTCGTTGTTCACGGGTAACTTCTTCTAAAGGAACATTAAATACCTTTGAAGCGGTTGATTTGTGAATGTCTTCATGATTTTGAAAGGCGGCAATCATATTTTCTTCACCACTCAATGCTGCAATAATGCGGAGTTCTATTTGAGAATAATCGGCAGAAACAATCGTGTGATTTTCATCTCTGGCAACAAATGCTTTTCTGATTTGTCTTCCGCGTTCGGTACGAATTGGAATGTTTTGTAAGTTTGGATTGTTAGAACTTAAACGTCCAGTTGCCGCCACAGTTTGCATATAATCAGTATGAATTCGATCTGTAATTTTGTCTACTTGGTTTGGCAAGGCCTCAACATAGGTGTTTTGAAGTTTTACGAATTGTCGCCAATCAAGAATATCTTTTACAATTGGATTTTCAGTGGCTAAATAACTCAAGATTTCCTCACCAGTGGCATATTGACCGGTTTTGGTTTTCTTTTGTTTTACTCCTCCAATTTTTAATTTGTCGAATAAAACATCGCCTAATTGTTTTGGGGACGCTAAATTGAATTTTTCGCCGGCAGCTTCAAAAATTTTTGCCTCTAGTATTTTGATATCATCATCCAATGTTTTTGATAGTGATTTCAAGAAATCTACATCTACACGAATTCCTTCTTTTTCCATATCGGCCAAGACTTTTACCAGTGGAATTTCAATCTCCTCAAAAAGTTTTTTGGTGCCGGTTTTGTCTAATTCCAAAGTGAATATTTCTTTGAGTTGAAAGGTAACATCAGCATCTTCAACGGCATATTCTTTAATCTCTTCCAAGTCAACATCACGCATTGATTTTTGGTTTTTTCCTTTTTTTCCAATTAAAGCTTCAATGGATTTTGGTGAATATTTTAAATAGGTTTCCGCTAAAATATCCATATTGTGGCGCATATCCGGATTAATCAGATAATGGGCAATCATTGTGTCGAATAATTTTCCTTCTACTTTAATATTGTAATTCGAAAGAATTTTTAAATCATATTTTAAATTCTGTCCAATTTTCTCAATACTTTCATTTTCGAAAAAAGGAATGAATTTTTCGATTAAAGTTTGCGCCTCTTCTTGGTTTTCTGGAAAGGGAACATAGAATCCTTTTCCTTTTTCATATGAAAATGAGATTCCTACCAATTCTGCATGTAAAGCATCTAATCCTGTTGTTTCAGTATCAAAACAAACCGAAGATTGGTTTTGTAAATTTTGCAATAATAATTTCAGTCCTAAATCACCTTGTATAATTTGATAGGAATGTTCCGTGTTCTCTAGTGAATTATAATATTGATGACGTGTTTCTTCTGATGTCTCATCAGGAATCGTACTCCCAAAAAGATCAAATTGTTCTTCGTTTTTGGGTTGTGTTTTTTTGTATAATTTGGCTTCATCAACGGGTTTATTCGCCGTTGCAGTTCCGCCTTTTTTAAATATTGCATCAAATTGTTCCGCCATTCTTCGGAATTCTAATTCGTTGAAAAGCGCATCCGTTTTTTCTACATCTGGAGTTGATAGTTCGTAATCAGTTTCGTCGAAAACAACTGGGCAGTCCAGTAAAATAGTGGCCAAAGTTTTAGATAATAATCCTTTGGCTGCGTTAGCTTCAATATTTTCTTTCATTTTTCCTTTTAGCTTGTCAGTATTTGCCAAAAGGTTTTCCATAGTTCCAAATTCCTTTAACAATTTCTTCGCAGTAACTTCTCCTACACCGGGTAATCCGGGAATATTATCAGCTGCATCACCCATCATTCCAAGAAAATCAATCACTTGATCTGGTCTTTCAATTTCGAATTTTGCCAATACTTCAGGAATTCCCCAAATTTCAATTCCATTACCCATACGAGCAGGTTTGTACATGAAAATATTTTCGGAAACAAGTTGTGCAAAATCCTTATCTGGGGTAACCATAAAGACTTTGTAATTCTGTTTTTCGGCTTGCTTTGCAATGGTTCCAATTAAATCATCTGCTTCGTAACCTTTGACTTCTATGATAGGAATATGCATCGCTTTGAGCAAATCTTGTATGTATGGAATGGCAATTTTTATGGCTTCGGGCGTCGCATCACGATGGGCTTTATACTCTGGGAATATGTCGTTTCTTAATTGACTTCCGCCATTGTCAAAAGCAACGGCTAAATGATCCGGTTTTTCTCTTTTTATTACGTCCATCAAGGAATTCATGAATCCCATAATGGCCGATGTGTCCATTCCTTTCGAATTGATTCGAGGATTTTTTATAAAAGCATAATAACCACGAAAGATTAAAGCATAAGCATCGAGAAGGAACAGGCGTTTTTGTTGTGACATAATGGAGATTTTGTAAAGTTTTCAAAAGTACAAAACTTGACAGATAAAGAAGAGGCAGTTTTAAATTTTTCTCAGTATTCCTGTTTTAAACTTATTTTAGAATTTAAAAAATGTAGTTTGAATTTTTTTTTAATCTAAAATAGCTTTGAATGGGCGATCGGATGCGGTTTAATTTGAAAGAAAACAATTACTTAGTTTTAAAAATAAAATTTTTATTTTTATTTTTTGTAATATATTAATTATGTATTAATTAATATGACGCATTTAATCGATTAAATATGTATTTAAACGATTTATTGTGTAAATTTACTAAATGAAGTTAGAGTTCAATGAGGGACTTTTATATTTAATCTTTTAATTCGTGTATTATGGAAAAAAATTACTTTACTAAAATGGTTTTACGAGCCTATTTGTTACTTTTCATGATAATAACGACAAGTGTGTTTGCCCAAGTTGGAATTGGAACTGTTACTCCGAATGCAAGTTCTGTTTTAGATGTATCTTCTACAACTCAAGGAATGTTAACGCCAAGAATGACTACAGCGCAACGGATAGCAGTCGTATCTCCTGCCGATGGTCTAATAGTCTATGACACTGATTTAAAATCTTTTTATCATTATAATTCAACTTTAGCATCTTGGAGCAAGATGAGTAGTGATGGTAATGGGAGATTAAAATTCAAAATTATTAAATCTACTGATGTTTTAGCGACAGTCTTAGCTGCTGAAAAAACGGCTGGTGGAAGCACTAAATATCTTCTGGATACAAATACTTTGTATGAAATTAACGGCATCATTAATGTTGATTTACCCATAGAATTGAATAATGCTTATATTATTGGTATGGATGCTGGTGAAGATAAGTTAATTAAGGCATCAGGTGATCTTTTTACAGGAGCAACTGGAGGCTCTGTTAAGGTATTAACTTTGACAGCAACAAGTGGTAATGTTTTTAATGTTATTGGAACGGGATCAATTGCTTCAGGGACACAAACGCAAAGTTTAGTTTTAAGGGATTGTATCGTTGCGAGCTCTTCTAATATAGGAAAAATTGAAAATTTCGCATTAGCTTTTGTAAGTATTGTACAATATTTAGGAAATACTACTGGAATTGTTTATAAAGATATCAGTAAAGTTTTGCTTAGTAATGCAGCTTGGTTTGGTAATAATTCAGGAATTTATGAAACATTCCAAGGGACTTTTGGTTTAGTTGAAAAAACAGGCGGGTTTAGTGAAGTTTACGGAGCTGCCGTTGGTCTTGATGTTTCCAGTAATCCTACAATTACTGGAGATGCAGTAATAGAAACAGTTGTTTTTACAGGTACGCTTACAACAGGAAAATATGTTAATGGGTATAGTGTAGGTAGTTACACTGGGTATAATTTTAATGATAAGTGGACTGTTAGGTCAGCAGGAGTGCCTAATGAAGGTGATGCTGCCGCTACTGGAGATATGAATTTTGATTATGCTGTTGGTTCAGGGGCTTCAACTACTTTTAATAATTCGAATCCGAGTAATATTATAAAGTTATTAGGGATTTCAACATCAGCTAATTTATATAGGTTTTCAAGAAATTCAACAGATAATCGTCTTCAATATTTAGGAAAGAAAAAAAGGTTTTTTCAACTTACTGGATCTGTTTCGTTTCAGGTGAGTAATGCTGGGACATATATTATTTATATTGCAAAGAATGGAGCGCCAATCACTCAATATAAAGTTTATGGAAAAGGATTAGCTGCAAATGATATTTTAGTACTTCCATTAATTGCTTCAACAGAGTTGTCAACAAATGACTATCTTGAAGTTTATGTCCAAAGATATTCGGGAGGAAATAATGATTATATCGTGACTCCAAATTTAAATATAGTTGTTAAGTAATCAGATGGTGTTTTACGGTTTTACTGTTTTTAATAATCAAAAAAATATGTTTGTTGATTGATTTTATTTTTCAACTTGAAAAAATAATTTAAAGTGCTTTGCTGACAATTTGAGGCTATTCAAAAATAAGGATAGCCTCTTTTTTATAAAAAGATGTTTGTTAAAATAGATTTGGTATAATTTTAGTTAAATTTTGATTAATAAAAACCTGTTGTGTTTTCTTAATTTGTTATTTTGTATAAAAATATTATAAAATGATTCTTCGCATACTATTATTATGTTTTGTCCTTCTTATTGTTGAGCTTTATGCATTTCAAGCATTACGAACCTTAATAAAGGTGAAATGGGTTTTAATTTCTTACCAAATTATTAGTTTATTACTTTTAGTATTTATTGTTTATTCTTTCATGCAGTTTGACCGCTCTGTTGGGCAAACTAAGCAAACAATGCTTACTATGGGTTTAGTGCTTTTGGTATATGTTCCAAAAATGTTTTTAGCTCTTGTCTTACTTGGGGAAGATATCTTTAGAATAGGAGCGGGATCAGTAAATTATTTTATTCAGAACAATGATAATATAGCTTTTTTAGCTTCAAGAAGGAAGTTTATAAGTCAGGTTGGATTAGGTTTGGCTGCTATTCCCTTTTTGTCTTTAATATACGGAGTGACGATAGGGAAATATAATTATAAAGTGATCAAACAACAAATTTTTTTTCCTGATTTGCCTGAGGCTTTCGATGGTTTTACAATTACTCAAATATCTGACGTTCATAGCGGAAGTTTTGATAATCCAGAAAAAATAAATTACGCGATAGATTTAGTAAACGAGCAAAATTCAGATATGATTTTGTTTACCGGAGATATTGTAAATACAGATGCCAAAGAAATGCATCCTTGGATTGAAACATTCAATAGGATAAAAAAGCATGAATTTGGTAAATATTCTGTTTTAGGGAATCACGATTATGGGGAATATGTAACGTGGCCAACCGAGGCTGACAAAGAGAAAAATTTCCAAGATATAAAAAATCTATACGGGCAGATTGGTTTTAAATTAATGTTGAATGAACATACTTTTATCAAAAAAGGCAATGATAAAATTGCATTAATTGGTGTCGAAAATTGGGGGCAAAATTTCAAAAAAGCAGGTGATATTAACAAAGCTTCTGAGCATGTAAAGAAAGAAGATTTTAAAATTTTAATGAGTCACGATCCATCACATTGGGATTATGAAGTACAACATCACGAGAAAAATTTTCACCTTACATTATCAGGACACACACATGGAATGCAATTTGGGATTGAAATTCCAGGTTATTTCAAATGGAGTTTAGCACAATATGTTTACACACAATGGGCTGGTTTGTATGAAAATGTAGGTCGATATATCTATATAAATAGAGGATTTGGTTTTCATGCTTATCCGGGAAGAGTCGGAATAATGCCTGAAATTACTGTCATTGAACTAAAAAAAGGCAAGGATGTAGCTTAATTCGTTTAAAATGTTACATTTGTAGAATAATTATCTTTTTTCAGTAAATTTAGAAAATTAAATTTTTGCTTTTATGTCAAAATTTGGAGAACTTATAAACACACAAATTCCTGTGTTGATTGATTTTTATACGGATTGGAATGAATCTTCTGTTTCAATGCATCCTGTAATTAGAGATGTTGCTGCTGCTCTTGGTGATAAAGCGAAAGTGATTAAGATAGATGTTGATAAAAATCAAGAATTAGCCGAAGCACTTCGAATAAAAGGTCTTCCTACGCTTATGATTTATAAAGAAGGGTTAATGATCTGGAGACAATCCGGAGAGTTAGATGCCAACACAATTATTAGTATTGTTCAAGAACAATTTTAGTTTTCATTCAATTACAGCACAAATAAAGTTGTTTTCTTTTAGATAAGCTAAAGTTCTTGGGAGTACATATTCTAAGTTTTTGAAAGCTTTTATACTATCATGAAAAACAATTATACTTCCAGATTCAATATTCGATAATACGTTTTCTAAACATTCTTCTTTAGATAGGTTTTGATCGAAATCGGCGCTTAGTACATCCCACATTATTATTGTGTAACCTAATCTTCGTATTTCTTTAGCTTGGGCTGTTTTTATCTTTCCATAAGGTGGACGGAAGAGTTTAGATTTTAGGTTGATTCCAGAATGCTGAATGATTTCCTCACAGCATTTGAAATTTTCTAAATAGACGCCAGTTGCTGTTTTCCAGCCATTCAGATGATTGAAGGTGTGATTTCCAATCGCATGACCTTCAGTGATTGTTTTTTTGAATGCTTCAGGATGTTTATCAATATTATCTCCTATACAAAAAAAAGTTGCATTTGCATTGTAATTCTTTAATTCTCCCAAAACCCATTCAGTAATCTCTGGAATTGGTCCGTCGTCAAAGGTGAGATAAACTTTATTTCCAGTATTGGGTAAGTCCCAAGTGTAATTTGGAAATATTTTTTTTATAATCCAATTCGTTTTTATCCACTGAAGTTTCATTTTTGTTATTTTTAAAAGTAAAAAAAATAGCGACATTTTTAAATATCGCTATAGTTTCTAGTTATCCAATTCTCGGACTAAATTTACTCTTTTTCACGACCAAAACGTTCGAACATTTTAATATACGTATTGAAAATTACTTTGTTTTTATTGTAAAAAGCTGAATCTCCGCTTTCTTTCATTACATGAAGTAAACCTCTGTAGCGTTCAATATCTGTTATTATATCCACTGCAATATCAGTTTGATCTACTGCATTGAGATTAATGTAGTAATTTAGATTTTCTTGGTATTTAGTCATCAGTTTTTCAAGCAATTCTTGAGCTTTGGCCTTTTCTCCAATAGCATAATATCCTTTGGCAAATGGTTCAACCAAGGAATAATAACCAAATTTATCCAAAGGCATTTTTGTCATTGCCAAATCAATAATGTTTTTAGCTTTGTCTTTCTTTCCTTCTTTAATTAACTGATCCATCAATCGGGCAAGATTCATTCGGTACGTAATACTATTTCTTCTGGTTTCAGGATCATGATAAATAGTTGGGCTTTCACTATTTCCCCAATCCCACTTCATAACGTTGCTGTACATTTTGTCAGCATCAATCTGTCCCATTTCCATTTGGCTGTCATCCTTACCCATTTTAGTTTTTATAGGGACTAGTTTATAAACCATTCCGTCTAACTGAAGATAATCTTTCATCCATAAATAATCTTCATTGTCAAATGCGCCACCGCTAAAGTAGATAGGTCTTTTCCAGTTGTTATTAGCAACAATGTCGAGCATCATCAATCTGTTTTTATATAATGCATTTCCTTTGATGTCGATGTCTATATAAGGAACAATAGAGTCATTGTATTTAGTAGAAACAACTTTGTTTTTTATGATAACACTTTTGTCAACAGGAATTCTAAGTTTATTAGTTGGATAAAAATGAATAGTTTGTCCATTTTGCATCTCAACAGTAGATTTTGGATTTTTAATAAAATTGATAAAATCTTTTATTTCCCATCTGCTTTCCACTTTTGGAATATGTGCTACATAATCCAGTTTATCACCCACATATTCGTCATGGACAAATGAAATAGGTAAAGGATCTGATTCATACGTTTTAGTCTTCATTTGATCAATATACCAATCAGTCATGAAAAGACTTGTGTTTACAATTTTCACATCGGTTCTCACTTTTTCTATTTCTTGGGCGTACCAGAGTGGGAATGTATCGTTATCACCAATGGTAAATAATATTGCATCCTTATCACATGAATTTAAATATGCTTTAGCCATTGCAACAGCCGTGTATCTATTAGAACGATCATGATCATCCCAGTTTTGAGAAGCCATAAGTACTGGAGCAGCCAGCAAACTTGCTGCTATAATTATTGGTCCTGCTATTTTTGGAGCCAAATATTTCTGGAAACTTTCATATAAAGCATAGACGCCAAATCCTATCCAGATTGCAAATACATAGAAAGAACCCACTAAAGCATAATCTCTTTCACGAGGTTCAAACGGTCTTTCATTTAAATAAATTTTCAATGCTATTCCGGTGAATAAAAACAGAGCTAACAAGACATAGAAACTCTTTAAATCTTTATTGGCATGGTACATTAAGCCGATAAGACCAAGAATGAAAGGTAAAAAGAAATAGACATTTCGTCCCTTGTTATTCAACACATCCGATGGTAAATTATCTTGCGAACCTAAATGCAGACTGTCAACAAATTTTATTCCGCTAATCCAATTTCCGTCTAAATTGTCATATCTTCCTTGTACATCACTTTGGCGACCAACAAAATTCCACATTAAATACCTCCAGTACATATAGCCAAATTGATATTCGAACATGAAACGGAAATTGTCAACAGTAGTTGGTTTTTCTATGATTAAATAATCTCCGTAGCTTTTCAAGAAGGAAACATAACCGTCGTTGTCAATTTGTTTTTGAGCATATGCTTGTCTGAATTCTGTTACTGTTTTTTCGACTTCATTTTTTAACTGCGCAATGGCTTTGTTGTATTCTTCTTCGGTTAATTTGCTTGGATCAATGCCATATTTTGCTAAATCATCCTCATAAGGATAATCCGGATTAATTTTGAATTCTGGAGGGTTTGAGAAATTCATATAATTAGCTACATGTTCGGTACTCCACATTCTAGGTAAAATAGTTTTTTGATTGTCATCACTATTTTGTTCGGCATTTTTGAAATTATTGGTAATAACATACTTGCCTGTTTTATAGTCTCTTTCGTAGTTTGGAGCTTTGTCTAAATAAGGATGCTCCTTGTCTAAACCCGCAAAAGTTTCGGTATATTGAGAACCGTAAAACAAAGGATTTACACCATATTGTTCTCTATTATAATAAGCAAGTACTTCAGCTGCATCCGAAGGTTTGTTTTCATTAATTACTGTATTTGCATTTGCTCTAATAGGTAGCATCATCCAAGTGGAGAAACCAATTAAAATGAATAATATACAAAGGATTATGGTGTTGTAGAACACCAAACCTTTTTGTTTTGTGTATTTTAAACCAAAGAAAAAGAAAGCAATGAATAGAAGTCCAACAAAAATACTTCCTGAATCAAAAGGCATTCCCAATTTATTTACCATAAATACTTCAGTTTTTCCAAAGAAAGCCATGGTTAATGGCAATAATAATTTGAATATAAATAGTAAAATAGCAATTACAACAATATTTGCAATGATGAAGTTTTTGATAGTTACAACTTTATAATGTTTGAAAAAATAAAGAAAACCAATAGCAGGTATTGTTAATAGCGCCATGAAATGCACCCCAAATGAAAGTCCAATAACTAGCGAAATAATTAATAACCATTTATTTCCTCTAGGAGTTTCCATGTCTTGTTCCCAGCGTAAACCTAGCCAGAATAGTAAAGCAATGAATAAAGAGGCCATTGCATAAACTTCGGCTTCCACGGCATTAAACCAAAAGCTATCCGAAAAAGTATACGCTAATGTACCTACAAAAGCACTA
The DNA here is from genome assembly GCF_048284325.1 of Flavobacterium esculini. NCBI lineage: Bacteria > Pseudomonadati > Bacteroidota > Flavobacteriia > Flavobacteriales > Flavobacteriaceae > Flavobacterium > Flavobacterium esculini. Next base: position 93,168 of record NZ_JBLVPI010000002.1, read on the forward strand.
CCTAAAATAACAATATCATTGTTTTTATCATTTTCAGAAAATCGAGAAATCAGTTTTTTTAATAGTATCGTAGATGACCAATACATAAATAAAATAGTAAAGGCACTTGAGAAAACGGACATCATATTTACCATTAAGGCAATATGTTTATCATCTGAAGCAAACATAGCAAAAAAGGCGCCAATCATTTGGAATAAAGGGGCTCCGGGGGGGTGTCCTACTTCTAATTTTGCAGCTGTGGCAATGTATTCTCCACAATCCCAGAAACTCATTGTGGGTTCAACGGTGAGCGTGTATGTTACTAATGCGATTCCAAATGTAAACCAACCTATAATCGTATTCCATTTATTGAAATTGAATGTTGCCATATTTCAGTGCTAAATTGTAATTAAATTTTGAGTTACAAAGAAAATGTTTTTTTATGTAACGATGCGAGCATTAACAAAAATTTCTAAAAAACAAATCTAGAAAACTAATGAATTGGTTACTAGTGTTTTTGGTAAATTTAAAGACTGTTTATGTTCTTAGGGGAAATTATTTTCAATAAAAAGCGATAAAAAATTTGTGCAAATTAAAATTTGTTCTAAATTTGCACTCGCTAAGCAGTAGCAAAGCAATGCTGGTCTATGGTGTAATGGTAACACAACTGTTTTTGGTGCAGTCGTTCAAGGTTCGAGTCCTTGTAGACCAACGTAAAGCCTCTCAAATTTTGAGAGGCTTTTTTTATTTGAAAATTTTTGAAAGTTTTTTCTACTGCGGGAGTTTAATTTGAGTCGGATTTTTGCAACAGAAAATTATATTTTAAAAGTAATTACGGGTTTAACGGCGTGGTTTACTAAGTCCTCACTAATGCTTCTGTTGAAAAAATGGGATAATCCAGTTCTACCATGTGTGCAAAGTCCAATTAAATCAGCATTAATTGTATTTGAAAAATTGAGTACCCCGCTTTCTACATTAACGTCGTTAAAAATATGTAGAGAGTAATTTTGAATGTCAAAATCGGCAATAAAATCGCTCATTATTTTTTCAGCAAGTAAGGTGGTTTTGAAGCTGTTTGGTGTGCTAATCATTACTAAAAAAAGATTTGCATCAAAGATTTTAGTGAATTCAATCATTTTTTTGAATGGTTTTTTTATTTCATTAGAAAAATCAGATGCAAAAACGAAATTTTTACCTTCAAATTTGCCTACATCTTTTTTGATAACTAAAACCGGGATGTCAGAAAGGCGTACTACTTTTTCTGTATTGGAGCCAATAAGTAGTTCTTCGATTCCGGAAGATCCATGTGAGCCCATGATGATTAAATCAATTTTATTTTTTTTGCTAAAAGCTAAAATACCATTAGAAGCTCTTTCAAAATGTACAGTTTCAGTGACTGAAATCCCATTTAAATAAGAGCGTTCTTTGATTTTTTGGAACGTTTCGTTTGCTTTTTTTATATAAAACATTACTTCTGGAATGCCGCTGCCGCCAGAAATCGCATCGCTCATTTGGCTTGGTAATTCCAGCATGTGCAGTAAGAATATTTCGTAATTGTTTTTTTTTGCAATTTGTGCGGCTACTTTTAATGCGTCTTCAGCATGTTCTGAAAAATCGGTTGGTACTAAAATTCGTTTCATAATTAAAAAGTTTAAATTATGTAAAAACAGGTGTTTTAATGCTCCATTAAAGATAAGAAATATTTTAACAGCAGCTGATTATTTTAATTAATAAAAAAAACACTATATTTGCACCGTTATTTATTAAAATCTAGATAATGAGGGGACTAAATGTCCCCTCTTTTTATAAAAAATATGACATTTAAAGAAAAAGTAAATACGTTGTTGACAGAATGTCTTTTAGAAAAGCCATCAATTTTTTTGATAGACCTTACTATCACTGATGCTTTTAAGGTTATTGTGAATTTGGATGGTGATAACGGAGTGGCACTTCAGGATTGTATCGATGTGAGCCGTTTTATTGATAATAACTTGGATCGCGAGGAACAAGATTACTCTTTAGAAGTAGCTTCGGTGGGGGTAGGATCGCCATTGAAATTAGTAAGACAATACAAGAAAAATATAGGACGCACATTGATTGTGAAGACTGGGGCAGAAATAATTGAAGCAGAATTAGTGGAAGCTAATGATGATTTTGTAATTTTGTCGTGGAAAGCAAGAGAGCCTAAAAAGATAGGAAAAGGAAAAGAGACGGTTCAAAAAGAACTAAAACTGCCTTACGCAGATATAAAAGAAGCAATTGTTACAGTAACATTTTAATTAAAGAATTCGCATGGAAAATTTAGCATTGATCGATTCATTCTCAGAGTTTAAAGATGATAAACTTATTGATCGTGTAACGCTTATGGCAATTTTGGAAGATGTATTTAGAAATGCATTGAAGAAAAAATACGGTTCAGATGATAATTTCGATATTATTATAAATCCTGACAAAGGAGATATGGAAATTTGGAGAAGAAGAGTAATCGTTGCTGACGAGGATTTGGATTTTGAAAATGAAGAAATTACTTTGACAGAAGCAAGAAAAATTGAAGCCGATTTTGAAATTGGTGAAGAAGTTTCTGAGGAAGTAAAATTAATTGATTTAGGAAGAAGAGCTATTTTGGCCTTGCGTCAAAACTTAATTTCAAAAATTCATGAGCATGATAATACAAATCTTTATAAACAATTTAAAGATTTAATTGGAGATATCTATACTGCGGAAGTACACCATGTTCGTCCTAGAGTTGTGATTTTGGTTGATGATGAAGGGAATGAAATTATTTTACCAAAAGAAAAACAAATACCTTCTGATTTTTTCCGCAAAGGAGATAATGTAAGAGGGATAATCGAAAGTGTTGAATTGAAAGGGAACAAACCTCAAATCATTATGTCTAGAACTTCTGAGAAGTTTTTGGAAAAATTATTTGAACAAGAAATTCCTGAAGTATTTGACGGATTAATCATGGTGAAAAAAGTAGTGAGAATTCCAGGCGAAAAAGCAAAAGTAGCCGTAGATTCTTATGATGATAGAATTGATCCAGTTGGAGCATGTGTTGGTATGAAAGGTTCTCGTATTCACGGAATTGTTCGTGAATTAGGAAATGAAAATATTGACGTAATCAATTACACCAGTAACATTCAATTATTTATTACCAGAGCATTGAGCCCTGCTAAAGTTTCTTCGATTAAAATTAATGAAGAGACTAAAAGAGCTGAGGTTTTCTTGAAACTTGAAGAAGTTTCTAAAGCAATTGGTCGTGGTGGACATAATATTAAATTAGCCGGTTTATTAACTGGTTATGAATTAGATGTTATCCGTGAAGGTGATGTTGCGGGAGCAACTGCTGATGAGGATGATGTTGAATTGACTGAGTTTTCAGATGAAATTGAAGACTGGGTTATTGAAGAGTTTGCAAAAATTGGTTTGGATACAGCAAAAAGTATCTTAAAACAAGATGTAGAAGATTTAGTAAGAAGAACAGATCTGGAAGAGGAAACAATTCTAGATGTAATGAGAATATTGAAAGAAGAATTTGACAGTTAGTCAAATGTATCTTCAACGATAAACATGCCATTTTACAATGAATTCTTGCTCGGTAGGTATCGAGTAGGGAGTAAAGTGAGGAATAACAAAAAAGGTAATAATAAAAAGGTTTTATGTCTGAAGAGAGAATTATTAGAATAAACAAAGTTTTAAGGGAATTGAATATTTCTTTGGAAAGAGCTGTGGATTATCTAAAAGATAAAGGGATTGCTATTGAAGCAAATCCAAACACAAAAATTTCTGATGATGTATACAATGTCTTGTGCGGTCAGTTTGCTGGTGACAAAGGGAATAAGGAGGCTTCAAAAGAAGTAGGAGAAGAGAAAAGAAAAGAAAAAGAAGCTTTACGTGTGGAGCGAGAGAAAGAAATCGAAGACAAACGTAAGCAAGATGAAGAAAGACTAAAACAACAAGAAGTTATAAAAGCGAGAGCTGTTGTGACGGGTCCGGTTCAGGTTGGGAAAATTGATCTCAATCCTAAAAGACCAACAGTTGTTCCTGCTCCTGCTAAAGTCGCTGAAAAAATTGAGGTTCCTGTAGTTAAAGCTCCAGCTCCGGTTGAAAAACCTGCCGTTGTTGAAACTGTTCAAAATGAACCGGTTCAAAAAGAACTTTCGGAAGAAAAACCTGTTTCAGACAAAAAAGAAGTTAAACCTGTTGTTGGAATTAAAGAAGTTAAGAAAGAACCCGTAAAAGAGGTTGTTGCTGAACCGATAAAAGTGGCTGCAGTTGAAGAAGCGCCTGTTGATGAGACTATAACGACTCAATATCAAAAATTATCAGGAACTACTTTAACAGGTCAAATAATTGATTTATCTCAATTTAATAAACCTAAGAAGAAAAAAGAAGAGCCTAAAATTACTCCAAATAAACCGGGTGCGCCTGGAGCTGTAGGAGCTAATAATGCCAATAAAAATAAACGCAAAAGAATTGCTCCAAAACCAGGTGCTCCTAGACCACCTGCTGTTCCCGGAGCTCCAAATCCAAATAAAATTACCCCAAATGCTGGCGGTGGTGGTGGATTCAACGCTAATAGAAGTGCTAGGCCTGGTTTTGTAAAAGGAAACAGACCTGCAATTGTTGCTAAAGTTGAGCCTACGGAAGAGGAAGTTAAAAATCAAATTAGAGAGACTTTAGAAAAACTACAAGGAAAAGGTGGAAAATCTAAAGCGGCTAAATATAGAAGAGACAAGAGAGATACGCATCGTCAAAAATCTGATGATGAGCAAAGAGCTATTGACGAAGGAAGTAAAACCATCAAAGTTACTGAATTTGTTACTGTAGGTGAAATTGCCATTATGATGGATGTGCCAATTACTAAAGTTATTGGTACTTGTATGTCACTTGGAATCATGGTTACCATGAATCAACGTCTTGATGCAGAAACATTGACTATTGTGGCTGATGAATTTGGTTATGAAGTGGAGTTTATCACGGTAGATATCGAAGAAGCGATTCAAGTTGTTGCTGATAAAGAAGAAGATCTGGTTTTTAGAGCGCCAATCGTTACTGTAATGGGTCACGTCGATCACGGTAAAACATCTTTACTGGATTACATTCGTAAAGAAAATGTTATAGCTGGTGAGTCAGGTGGAATTACACAACACATCGGTGCCTACGGAGTAACATTAGATAATGGTCAAAAAATTGCATTTTTAGATACACCGGGACACGAAGCTTTTACAGCGATGCGTGCTCGTGGAGCTCAAGTTACGGATATCGCGATTATTGTAATTGCAGCTGATGATGACATCATGCCGCAAACAAAAGAAGCGATTAGCCATGCTCAAGCTGCAGGCGTTCCAATTATTTTTGCTATCAATAAAGTTGATAAACCAAATGCTAATCCAGAGAAAATTAAAGAAAAATTAGCAGGTATGAATTTACTTGTTGAGGATTGGGGAGGAAAAATTCAATCTCATGATATTTCTGCAAAAGTGGGAACAGGAGTTAAAGAATTATTAGAAAAAGTATTATTAGAAGCAGAACTTTTAGATTTAAAATCTAATCCAAATAAAGCGGCTTCTGGAACTGTTGTAGAAGCTTTCCTTGATAAAGGAAAAGGATATGTTTCTACTATATTAGTACAACATGGAACTTTGAAAATTGGAGATTATATGTTGGCTGGTAAGCATCATGGTAAGATTAAGGCCATGCATGATGAACGAGGAAATATCGTTACTGTTGCGGGTCCTTCGACTCCGGTTTCTGTTCTTGGTTTAGATGGTGCAGCTACTGCGGGTGATAAGTTCAATATTTTTGAAGATGAAAAAGAAGCGAAACAAATTGCATCTAAACGTTCTCAATTAATGCGTGAACAATCCGTACGTACACAAAGACATATTACATTAGATGAAATTGGACGTAGAATTGCATTGGGTCAATTTAAAGAATTGAACATTATCCTTAAAGGAGATGTGGATGGTTCTGTTGAAGCGTTATCCGATTCGTTCTCTAAATTATCTACTGAAGAAATTCAAATTAATATCATTCATAAAGGTGTTGGAGCGATTACAGAAACTGACGTTATGTTGGCTTCAGCTTCAGATGCAATCATCATCGGATTTAATGTTCGTCCTGCTGGAAATGCAAGACAATTAGCAGACAAAGAAGAAATTGATATCCGTTACTATTCTATTATCTACGCTGCTATCGATGACTTGAAAGATGCGATGGAAGGAATGCTTGCTCCGGAAATGAAAGAAGAGATTCTGGGTACTGCGGAGATTAGAGAGATATTCAAAATCTCTAAAGTTGGTTCTATTGCCGGAAGTATGGTTATGGACGGTAAAATTGTTAAAAACGCCAAAATGAGAATCATCAGAGATGGTGTGGTTGTCTTTACTGGAGAGTTATTAGCGTTGAAACGATTTAAAGATGATGTTAGAGATGTTGCTAAAGGATACGATTGTGGTATTCAAGTGAAAGGATACAATGATATAGAAGAAAGAGATGTTATTGAATCGTACCATGAAGTAGCTATCAAAAAGAAATTGAAATAGTATTTAGCAAATTAGCTTTTGATATAAAATCCCGATTCGTCGGGATTTTTTTTATTTTAGGTTGAACGGTATTTGTCTTATTATAAGGCTATATTTACAAGTATAAATACAACGGAAAAGAACTGCAAGACGAGCTGGGACTTAACATGTATGACTATGGGGCTAGAAATTATGACCCAGCTTTGGGTAGATGGATGAACATTGACCCGAAAGCTGAATTGTTAGAAATGTCATCACCTTATGTATATGCTTTAAATTGTCCAGTAATTTATTTAGATAAAGACGGTGAATTGCCTATTTTGATAAATGGTCTTGTTGCGTCTGATAGTGAAAGAGCCGATGAGAGTTATTGGGGAAAGGAAATAATAAATACCATAAAAGGTTCAGGTATAGCAAATCCTGGAGGAGATATTCAGTTTGTAGATGGTGATAGAGGCGATGGTGGCGGTGCTCATCCAGAAAGTTACCCAAGTAATAGAAAAGAAATGGGGAAATCTGATGCAGAAATGGATTGGGACACTATTTTGTCAAAATTAGAAAAAGACCCTAAAACAGGTAAAATAATTGAAAAAATTCAGATTTATACTCATAGCAGAGGAGCTGCTTTTGGGGCAGGTTATACAGAAAAATTATTAGAATTAATAAAAAAGAACTCAAGTAAATTCGCAGATGCAGATAATGTTATAGATTTTGTTTTTAATATGGCTCCACATCAATCAAATTATATTACTGCTCCAGATGGAGTTGATTCTTATAGTCTTGACAGAACAAAAGACCCTTTGTCTGGGAATGATATGTCTGGGGTTAAAGGTGCATTTACGACAGATGAGGGAGGTTATAAAAAAGCACATTCCATAAGTACCTTTGGAAAAGATTTAAAAGCTTTTACTTCATCTTTTTTAAAAGGAGGTAGTAGTAACGATGTTATAAACAACTTTGTCAAGACAATGAAAGATAAATACAATATTAATGTAACTGTTAACTAATAAATTATGGGAAAATTTCTAAAAGTTTTATTCATTAACTTATTCATTACTTTTTTAGCGTTATTCTTGTTGCTAATATCATTTTTTTTTATGGGTTCTGGTTCAGCAGGATTTAATAGCAATTGGTATTATTTGATTTTAATAGTTGGTCTTTTGCATTCTTTAATATGCGCTTACAAGTTGAGAAGTGAAAAAAAGTATCATTTATTAATCTCATTAATAATTATGATGATTTATCTTTATTTTTATTTTGAGTGATTATTCACTGCTGCTCGAAGTGTTCCTTAAAAAACGAACGTACTTACGAAGTCAGATGCGCTGTGCGAATGTCTCCTAACTTCGTACTCACAATCTGAATCAACCAAAAAAACCCCCACTGGCGCTCGCTTGTCCACCTTCTCTGGTGCTTGACTGCGTCGAGTACCAACTTTAATTAGAATACAAATCGTAGCGTTTGCAACGCGGTTAAAACAAATAAAGCCACTTCTTTACAGAGTGGCTTTATTATGTAAAAAAAAGTAATTATTTGATTTTATATATCTACCCTTTACTTGGTTTTATCAAGAGTACATTTTTGTATTTTTTTCTAATGTCAATTAGATTTCGTTCTGCTTCAATGCGAGTTTTAAAATTCCCTACCCAAACCTTATAATTGGGAGTATTGAATACAATTGTTCCGTCAATATCACTAAATTCTTGTTTAAATTCATTTAACGTGTTTTTTGCTTTTTCGCTGTCGCCACTAAAAATTTGAACTTTATACCATTCGTTTGCAGCGTTCAAAACGTTTGTTTTTCTTTTCTCATTTAGCAATTGTTCGAATTTAGGGTCTTGACTTAACGTGATATTTCGATCTTGTGCGTTAATATAATTTGAGGTAAGGGATAATGTGACTGCGTAAAAAAAGGCTTTTCTGGGTGTTAAAATTCTCATAATGTGATAGTTTTTGTGCAAAAGTACTATTTATAGAATGAAACGAAATAATAAATATTATTTAGAATTAATATAAATTGAATTTAAGACTATTTTAAGGTTTTGAGAATAGTTCTTAAGTCGTATTTTTGTCCAAGTTTTAAAAAATGTACTGTTTTTTTCTAAAATTATTAATAGAAAAAACCGTACCAATTTTAGTAGATAATCATTTATAATATGAAAAAGGTGGGTAACCATAATTCGATCTCAAGGAAATTATATCTAGGCTTAGGGCTAATGTTGATTTTCTCCCTAAATTCATTTGCGCAAACTGCAGTTCCTGCAGACGCTCCGGCTGCGACGCCTGCTGTTGCTGTTGCGACCCAAGGTGGTGATGCTGCAAAAGGAAAAGAGCTTTTTAATGTGAATTGCGCTGCATGTCATAAGCTAGATGCGAAAGCAACTGGTCCTATGTTAAGAGGTATTTCTGCAAAACATGACATGGCTTGGATTTACAAGTGGGTTCATAACAGTTCTGATATGATTAAATCAGGAGATGCAGCTGCTGTAAAAGTTTTTGAAGAAAACAATAAATCAGTAATGACTGCTTTTCCTCAATTGACGGAAGCAGATATTAATGATATTATTGCTTATACATCAGAGCCAAAAGCGGAAGCTCCTGTTGCTGCGGGTACTGCTTCAGTTCCAGGTACTGGAGGTAATGATAGTGGTATTTCTAATAATGTTATACTAGGCGCTCTTGCTTTAGTGATGGTTATGTTGGTAGTAATGTTGTTTTTGGTAAACAATGTTCTAACTAAGGTAGCTAAAGCTAATGGAATTGAAGTGGCTCCAAAAACACCAACTACTCCAATTTGGAAAGCATTTGCCAGAAATCAATTTTTGGTATTGGTAACGTCTATATTCTTACTATTGTCTGGTGCTTATTTTGTGTATGGTTTCTTAATGCAAGTAGGTGTTGATCAAGATTATGAACCAATTCAGCCAATTCATTATTCTCATAGAATACATGCAGGTAGTAATGGAATTAGCTGTAAATATTGTCACTCTTCGGCTAGGGTGAGTAAAAATGCTGGTATACCATCTTTGAATGTGTGTATGAATTGCCATAAAAATATTTCTGAGGTGTCTGATACTACTGCTACTCCAGATCACTCTAAGGCATTCTATGATGGAGAAATCCAAAAATTATATACCGCTGTTGGTTGGGATCAAGCAACTCAAAAATATACTGGCAAAACGCAGCCGGTTAAATGGGTTCGCATACACAATCTTCCTGATTTTGTTTACTTTAATCACTCACAACACGTTACGGTGGCCGGTATTGAATGTCAAACTTGTCACGGTCCGGTTCAGACATATGAGGTTCAAAAACAATTTGCTCCATTGACTATGGGTTGGTGTATTAATTGTCATAGAAAAACCGAAGTAAAAATGGAAGGGAATGATTATTATACAAAAATTCATGAAGAGCTTTCTAAGAAATACGGTGTAGACAAATTGACTGCAGCGCAAATGGGCGGTTTAGAATGTGGTAAATGCCATTATTAATCAAATTATTAAGATTTTAATATTTATATATGTCATCAAACAAAAAATACTGGAAAAGTGTTGAAGAGCTAGACGAAAATAGTTCTATTGTTGAGGCGCTTAGAAATAACGAATTTGTTGAAGAAATTCCTACGGATGAATTTTTAGGAAATAGTGATGCTTTATCATCTTCATCAACAACACGTCGCGATTTTTTAAAGTACGTTGGGTTTAGTACTGCAGCAGCTACGCTTGCAGCTTGCGAAGGTCCTGTGAATAAGTCAATACCTTATGTGCTTCAGCCAGAACAAATCATTCCTGGAGTTGCTGATTATTATGCAACCTCAGTTTTTGATGGTTTCGATTTTGCGAATCTTTTGATAAAAACACGTGAAGGGCGTCCTATTAAAATAGATAATAATACTATTGCTGGGGCAAAATTTTCTGCTAATGCTAGAATTCACGCGTCAATATTGTCACTATATGACAGTATGCGTTTGAAAGAGCCAAAAATTGAAGGTAAAAATTCAACTTGGTCTGCTGTTGAGTCTAAAATAAAGTCAAGTTTAGCTGATGCAAAAGCAAAAGGCGGTCAAATCGTTCTTTTAACAAATACATTGGCAAGTCCATCAACTGAAAAGTTGATTTCTGAATTTATTGGTAATAACCCAAATGCTAAACATGTAGTTTATGATGCTGTGTCTTCATCGGAAGCTTTAGATGCTTTTGAAGTTGTATATGGTGAAAGAGCTTTGGTTGATTACGATTTCTCAAAAGCTTCTTTAATAGTATCTGTTGGTGCAGATTTCCTTGGAGATTGGCAAGGTGGAAGTTATGATTCAGGTTATGCTCAAGGCAGAATTCCAAAAAACGGAAAAATGTCTCGTCATTTTCAACTGGAATCAAACATGACTTTGTCAGGTGCTGCTGCCGATAGACGTTTGGCAATGTCGACTGCAAATCAAAAACAAGCATTAGTTCATATATATAATGTTATAACTGGCTCTTCTGTAGCGGTTAGTTTAGATGATAAATTTAAATCTGAAGTTAATAAAGCTGCTCAGCAATTAAAAGCTGCTGGTTCAAAAGGAGTTTTAGTTTCAGGTATTCAAGATAAAAATGCTCAATTATTAGTTTTGGCTATCAATCAAGTATTGGCAAGTGAAGCTTTTAATACTTCGGGAACAAGACAAATAAGAAAAGGATCAAACGAAAAAGTTACTCAATTAGTTAATGAAATGAAAGCAGGAAGCATTCATACTTTGATTATGAGTGGTGTTAATCCTGTTTATACTTTAGCAGATAGTAAATCATTTGTTGAAGGTTTGAAAAAAGTTAAAACTTCAGTCACTTTTTCTTTAAAAGAAGATGAAACTGTTTTGCTTACTACAATAGCTGCTGCGGCTCCACATTATTTAGAGTCATGGGGTGATTTAAGTTTGACAAAAGGTACTTACAGTATTACTCAACCAACCATTCGTCCATTATTTGATACCAAACAATTTCAAGACGTTTTATTGTCATTGAATGGTGTTGGCGGAACTTTTTACGATTATTTAAAAGGAAATGCTTCAGGAATTGTTTCGGGTTCTACTTGGAATAAAGTGTTGCATGATGGTGTTTTTGTTGGAGCTATTCCAGCTTCTTCTGCATCGTCTGCTGATTATAGTGCCGCGGCTAATGCTTTGGCTCGATCAAAAGCTTCTGAAGGATTCGAATTGGTTTTGTATACAAAAACTGGATTGGGTGATGGTCAACAAGCAAACAACCCTTGGTTGCAAGAATTGCCAGATCCAATGACAAGAGTTTCTTGGGATAATTATCTTACCGTTTCGAATGCTGATGCTAAGAAATATGCTTTGTCTAATGAAATTGTGGCTAATGGTGGTTTGAATGGTAGTTATGCTACAATTACAACGGCTGATGGTTTAAAATTAGAAAATGTGCCGGTAATAGTTCAGCCAGGTCAAGCTGTAGGAACTATTGGTTTAGCTTTAGGTTATGGTCGTAAAGCGGCTTTGAAAGAAGAAATGCAAGTAGGTTTAAATGCTTACCCATTATATAAAGGTTTTAATGATGTTCAATCGGTAACATTGGTTAAAGCTGGCGGAGAACACGAATTTGCTTGTGTTCAAGGTCAGAAAACATTGATGGGAAGAGGGGATATTATTAAAGAAACCTCTTTGGAAATTTTCAATACTAAAGATGCTGAGTTCTGGAATGAACAACCAATGGTATCTTTGGATCACAAGGAAGTTGAGGCTACAAAAGTAGATTTATGGGATTCATTTGATCGTTCTACCGGACATCACTTCAATCTTTCTATCGATTTGAATGCTTGTACAGGTTGTGGTGCTTGTGTAATTGCTTGTCATGCTGAAAACAACGTTCCTGTTGTTGGTAAAGCGGAGATTAGAAGAAGTCGTGATATGCACTGGTTACGTATCGACAGATATTATTCTTCTGAAAGTACATTTGCAGGCGATAATGAAAGAAAAGAAAATATTGCTGGTTTGTCAAGTTCATTATCTACATTTAATGAAATGGAAAAAGCAGGAGATAATCCTCAAGTTTCTTTCCAACCGGTAATGTGTCAACACTGTAATCATGCGCCTTGTGAAACTGTTTGTCCTGTTGCTGCAACATCGCATGGTCGTCAGGGGCAAAATCAAATGGCTTATAACAGATGTGTTGGTACGCGTTACTGTGCGAATAACTGTCCGTATAAGGTGCGTCGTTTTAACTGGTTCTTGTATAACAAAAACAGTGAATTCGATTATCATATGAATGACGATTTAGGACGTATGGTATTAAATCCAGACGTAAATGTTCGTTCTCGTGGAGTTATGGAAAAATGTTCGATGTGTATTCAAATGACGCAAGCAACAATTTTAAATGCAAAAAGAGAAGGAAGAGTAATCGTTGATGGTGAATTTCAAACAGCTTGTTCAAATGCTTGTTCTACCGGAGCAATGATTTTTGGAGATGTAAATGATAAAGAATCTAAAGTTACTAAACTGGCTGAAGATGAAAGAATGTATCATTTATTAGAGCATGTTGGAACAAAACCAAATGTGATTTATCATGTTAAAGTTAGAAATACCTAGTACAAAAAATAATTAATTAAGAATCAATATAAAGGATTATGTCGTCTCACTACGAAGCAACCATTAGAAAACCCTTAGTTATAGGTGATAAGTCTTATCACGATGTAACTGTAGATGTAGCTGCGCCTGTAGAAGGTAAAGCAAACAAACATTGGTGGATTGTATTTTCAATTGCATTAACCGCATTTCTTTGGGGAATGTGTTGTATCATTTACACTGTATCTACAGGTATTGGAACATGGGGATTAAATAAAACTGTAGGTTGGGCTTGGGATATCACTAACTTCGTTTGGTGGGTAGGTATCGGTCACGCAGGAACCTTGATTTCAGCCGTATTATTACTTTTCCGTCAACGATGGAGAATGGCTATTAACCGTTCAGCGGAAGCAATGACCATTTTTTCTGTAATTCAGGCAGGTTTATTTCCAATCATTCACATGGGTCGCCCATGGTTAGCCTATTGGGTTCTGCCGATTCCGAATCAATTTGGTTCATTATGGGTGAATTTTAACTCTCCTTTGCTTTGGGATGTATTTGCAATTTCTACGTATCTTTCGGTTTCATTAGTTTTCTGGTGGACTGGTTTATTACCTGATTTTGCGATGTTGCGTGATAGAGCAATAACGCCTTTTAACAAACGTGTGTATTCTATATTGAGTTTTGGATGGAGTGGTAGAGCAAAAGACTGGCAACGTTTCGAAGAAGTTTCTTTGGTTCTTGCAGGTTTGGCAACTCCTTTAGTACTTTCGGTACATACCATTGTATCAATGGACTTTGCTACCTCGGTAATTCCAGGTTGGCATACTACAATTTTCCCTCCTTATTTTGTTGCAGGAGCAGTTTTCTCAGGATTTGCAATGGTAAACACCTTGCTTATCATCATGAGAAAAGTTTCTAATCTTGAGGCTTACATTACTATTCAACATATAGAATTAATGAACATCGTAATTATGATTACGGGTTCTATTGTGGGTGTTGCGTATATCACTGAGCTTTTTATCGCTTGGTATTCAGGAGTTGAATATGAGCAATATGCATTCTTAAACAGAGCAACCGGACCTTACTGGTGGGCATATTGGTCGATGATGACTTGTAATGTTTTCTCTCCACAATTCATGTGGTTTAAAAAATTAAGAACAAGCATTATGTTTTCTTTTATTATTTCAATTGTAGTAAATATTGGAATGTGGTTCGAAAGATTTGTAATCATTGTAACTTCGTTGCACAGAGATTATTTACCGTCTTCTTGGACAATGTTCTCTCCTACATTTGTTGATATTGGAATTTTCATTGGAACCATAGGTTTCTTCTTTGTGTTATTTTTGCTCTATTCTAGAACATTCCCTGTTATAGCACAAGCGGAAGTAAAAACGATATTAAAAGGAACTGGAGATAATTACAAAAGACAAAGAGAAGCAAATAAAGATTTACATCATGAGTAATAAAGTAATATACGCCATTTATAATGACGATGATATTTTGATGGATGCGGTTAAGAAAACCAGAGCAGCTCATCATCATATTGAAGAAGTTTTTTCTCCATTTCCTGTTCACGGTTTGGATAAAGCGATGGGGCTTGCTCCAACAAGATTAGCAATTTGTGCTTTCATATACGGTTTAATTGGTCTGTCATTTGGAACTTGGATGATGAATTACATTATGATTCAAGATTGGCCTCAGGATATAGGTGGGAAACCAAGTTTTAGTTATATTCAAAACATGCCTTCTTTCGTTCCAATTATGTTTGAAGAAACGGTTTTCTTTGCAGCTCACTTGATGGTTATCACCTTTTATATGAGAAGTAAATTATGGCCTTTCAAACAAGCGGAGAATCCAGATGTGAGAACAACAGATGACCACTTTTTGATGGAAGTTGCTGTAAATGACAATGAAAGTGAATTAGTTTCTTTTTTCGAAAGTACAGGAGCAGTAGAAGTTAAAGTAATTGTAAAGAATTAATTGTCGATATGAAAAGTCTATATAAAATAACATTTGTAATTTGTATTACTATTTTAGTTTCGTCTTGTCATAATAATTCGAAGCCTAATTACCAATACATGCCTAATATGTATGAGCCTGTAAGTTATGAAACTTACGAAGAGTCAACTGCATTCAAGAATGGTAAAGAAGGTCAACTTCCTCCTGCAGGAACAGTAAATAGAGGGTTTGAGCCTTATGAATATGAAAATTCAACTGCCGGATATGATTTATCTAAATTAAATTTAAAATCACCACTTGATTCTATATCGGTTAAAGATGAAGAGAAATCTAAAGAATTATTTGAAATTTATTGTGGTATTTGCCATGGTAATGCAGGTGATGGTAAGGGTAAATTAGTTACACAAGGAAAATTTCTTGGTGTACCAAGTTATAAAGATAGGGTGATAACTGAAGGAAGTGTTTTTCATGTTCAAACTTACGGTTTAAATTCAATGGGTGCTTATGCTAACCAGTTGAATCAACACGAACGTTGGTTAGTGGCATCTTATGTTTTAAAACTGAAAGCTAAATTATAATTGTTGAACAAACTGATCGTAATAGATATGTATACATTTTCAAGTAAATTAAAAACATTTTCTTTTGTCTTAATGGCTGTTGGCCTTTTAGGGATAGGATATGGTTTTTTAACTGCACCAAAAGATATTCAAGAAGTTGAAAAACTACTTGCTGCTGAAACTCATGAAGGTCATGGTGAAGCAAAGCATGAAGTTGCAACTGCAGCTACAGAAGCTCATCATGAAGTTAGTAAGGATGACGAAGTTAAAGAAGAAGCGGAACATAAAGAACATTCAATCCATGTTTTGAAGCAACTACAAAATAAGCCTTGGGCTTCATTATATGTTGCTTGTATTTTCTTTATGCTTATTGCTATGGGAGTCTTAGCTTTTTATGCAATACAACAAGTTGCTCAAGCAGGCTGGTCTCCAGTTTTGTTTAGAGTTATGCAAGGTATAACGGCATATTTGCCTGTGGGTTCAATTATATTTTTTGTAATTCTTATAATTTGTGGATTACATATTTTTCCTTCAAATAGTTTATTTATTTGGTTAGATCCTGAAGTAGTAGCCCATGATAAAATAATTGCTAATAAATCAGGGTATCTTAATTTCCCTTTTTGGATAGTAAGAGCTGCAATTTTCCTAGCAGGTTGGAATTTATATCGTTATTTTTCTGCTAAAAACTGTGTAGCTCAAGATCAAGCTAATGATGATCTTTGGTACAAAAAGAATTTTAATATCTCAGCAGGTTTTTTAGTTTTCTTTATTGTCACTGAATCCATTATGTCTTGGGATTGGATTATGTCTATCGATCCACACTGGTCTAGTACTTTATTTGGATGGTATGTTTTTGCTAGTTTCTTCGTAAGCGGAATTACTATGATTGCAATGGTAACGTTGTATTTGAAGTCTAGAGGTTATTTAGAACATGTTAATACAAGTCATATTCATGATTTAGCTAAGTTCATGTTTGGAATCAGTGTATTTTGGACTTACTTATGGTTTTCACAATTCATGTTGATTTGGTATGCTAATATTCCTGAAGAGATAACTTATTTTGTAACAAGAATAGAATTATATAACCTTCCATTTTTTGGTGCGGTAGTTATGAACTTCTTGTTTCCAATATTGATTTTAGTAAATACTGACTTCAAAAGAATAACTTGGATTTTAGTTATGGCAGGTATAGTAATCTTATTAGGACATTACATTGATTTCTTTAATATGATTATGCCTGGAACGGTAGGGGATAGATGGTTTATTGGTGTATCTGAAATTGCATCTGTTCTTTTCTTCCTAGGATTATTTATATATGTTGTTTTTACAGCATTAACTAAATCTCCTTTGTTACCAAAAAGAAATCCATATATAGAAGAAAGTAAACATTTCCATTATTAATATTTAAAGAAAAAAACAGATGACAAGTTTGTTGGTAATTATAGTTTTAGTTTTATTAGCTGTTGCTTTATGGCAATTGACTAAAATATTCGACCTAACTCAAGTAGGATCAAATCCGGATAGTTCTCAAGTAGCTACGGATAATGATAATAATGTACAGGGTTATTTAATGTTCGGCTTCTTAGCATTTATTTACATTTTCACAATCTATGGATTGTTTAAATGGGGTCCACTCGTACTTCATACTCCAGCTTCAGAGCATGGGTCTCTTGTAGATAGTCTTATGAATATTACTTGGGTTTTGATTTTTATTGTTCAGGCAATCACGCAAGTTTTGTTGCATTATTTTGCCTTTAAATACAGAGGTAAAAAAGATCAAAAAGCATTGTACTTTGCTGATAATAATAAACTAGAGGCGATTTGGAGTGTTATTCCGGCGGTAGTTCTTGCAGGTTTAATTCTTTATGGTCTTTATGCTTGGACTAATATCATGTTTATTGATGATGAAGAGGATACCGTTGTAATTGAATTATATGCACAACAATTTAAATGGACTGCACGATATGCAGGAAATGATAATGTTTTGGGTAAAGCTAACGTTAGATATATTGAGGGTGTTAACACGCTTGGTGTTGATTTAGGGGATCCTTATTCTCAAGATGATATAGTTGTTTCCGAATTGCATATACCTAAAGGAAAAAAAATACATTTTAAAATGCGTTCTCAGGATGTTTTACACTCTGCTTACATGCCTTATTTTAGAGCTCAAATGAATTGTGTTCCCGGAATGGTTACTGAATTTGCTTTTACTCCAATTTATACTACAGCTGAATATAGAGATTTACCTTTTATGATTGAAAAGGTAGCCCATATTAATGATCTTAGATCTAAGAAAAGTATAGAGTTAGTTGCTAATGGTGAAACAGCTTTGGATCCTTACACTTTTGATTATCTGTTATTATGTAACAAAATTTGTGGAGCTTCTCATTACAATATGCAAATGAAAATTGTTGTTGATACTCCGGAAGAGTACAAAAAATGGTTAAGTGATAAAGCAGTATTAGTTCAAGAGGTTAAAGCTGCCAATGCACCTGCTCCAGTAGAAGGGAGAACTGGTAAAGATTCTACTGGTGCCAAAGACACCGCAGCTATTGCTAAAATAGCTATGAAATAATTATTAAGAAAATTTAAAGTATACACATATGTCAGCAGAAGGTCACGATCAAGCACACGATCACGAACACGAACATCACCATAAAGACACTTTTATTACTAAATATATCTTTAGTATTGATCACAAAATGATTGCCAAACAATACTTGATAACAGGTATTATTATGGGAGTAATAGGTGTGGGTATGTCTATGCTTTTTAGAATGCAATTGGCATGGCCAGAACAATCATTTAAAATATTCAATATATTATTGGGTGATAAATTTGCTCCAGACGGAGTTATGGCAAATGATATTTATTTGGCATTAGTTACTATTCATGGAACAATAATGGTTTTCTTTGTTCTTACCGCCGGATTAAGTGGTACTTTTAGTAACCTGCTAATACCACTTCAAATTGGTGCTCGAGATATGGCATCAGGTTTTATGAATATGATTTCGTATTGGTTATTCTTTTTATCAAGTGTAATCATGATTAGTTCATTATTTGTTGAGGCAGGACCTGCTTCAGCTGGTTGGACTATTTATCCTCCATTGAGTGCGCTTCCACAAGCGATTCCTGGTTCTGGTATGGGTATGACTCTATGGTTGGTTTCTATGGCTATATTTATTGCTTCATCATTAATGGGGTCATTAAATTATGTTGTTACTGTAATAAATCTTAGAACTAAAGGAATGTCAATGACAAGATTGCCTCTTACTATTTGGGCTTTCTTTGTAACTGCAATTATTGGTATCGTTTCTTTTCCAGTTTTATTATCAGCTGCTTTATTGTTGATTTTTGACAGAAGTTTTGGAACTTCATTCTTCTTATCTGATATTTATATTGCAGGTGAAGTTTTACATTATCAAGGTGGTTCTCCAGTTTTGTTTGAGCACTTATTTTGGTTCTTAGGACATCCTGAAGTTTATATTGTATTATTACCAGCTTTAGGAATCACATCTGAAGTTATTGCAACTAATTCTCGTAAACCAATTTTTGGTTATAGAGCGATGATTATGTCAATTTTGGCAATCGCATTCTTATCAACAATTGTTTGGGGTCATCATATGTTTATCTCGGGTATGAATCCATTTTTAGGATCTGTATTTACATTTACGACTTTGTTAATTGCGATTCCTTCTGCCGTGAAAGCTTTTAATTATATTACAACACTTTGGAAAGGAAATTTACAGTTGAACCCAGCGATGTTGTTTTCAATTGGTTTAGTTTCTACTTTCATAACAGGTGGTTTAACAGGTATTATCCTTGGAGATAGTACATTGGATATCAATGTTCACGATACCTATTTTGTAGTGGCTCACTTCCATTTAGTGATGGGTATTTCTGCTCTTTATGGTATGTTTGCCGGTATTTATCACTGGTTTCCAAAAATGTTTGGAAGAATGCTTAATAAAAACTTAGGTTATGTTCACTTTTGGGTAACTGCTATTTGTGCTTATGGTGTGTTTTTTCCAATGCACTTTATTGGATTAGCTGGTTTGCCAAGACGTTATTACACGAACACTAATTTTCCATTGTTTGACGACTTACAAAATGTAAATGTTCTTATTACTACTTTTGCATTAATTGGAGGAGCATTTCAATTGGTTTTCTTATATAATTTTTTTAGTAGTATTTTCTACGGTAAAAGAACAGTTCAAAATCCTTGGAAATCAAATACACTAGAGTGGACTGCACCAGTGGAGCATATCCATGGTAACTGGCCAGGAGAAATTCCTGAAGTTCACCGTTGGCCATATGATTACAGTAACCCTGCTCATGATGAAGATTTTGTGCCTCAAAATGTTCCCATGAAAGAAGGTGAAGAAGTTTTACACCATTAATCGAAATATATATAGCCTCTGCGAAAGTAGAGGCTTTTTTATTTTATAACGGTATGATAATTATCTATTTAGTTTTACAGTTGTTTTCATTAATAATTTTTATAAAGTCTTCAAAGGGAATTCTGCCAAACTAAATACTTTCTTTATCTTTGTTGAATGAATGAAAATTTAGATCCAACGACAAACGGTTATAATGCAGATGAGCTTGATCTTGAAAAAAAATTAAGACCGCTTTCATTCGATGATTTTGCCGGTCAAGACCAAATATTAGAAAATTTAAAAGTTTTTGTTCAAGCAGCAAATCAAAGAAATGAAGCACTTGATCACACCCTTTTTCATGGTCCTCCAGGTTTAGGAAAAACAACTTTGGCGAATATTCTTGCCAATGAGTTGCAAGTGGGTATAAAAATTACTTCAGGACCTGTTTTAGACAAACCAGGTGATTTAGCTGGGTTGTTGACCAATCTAGAAGAAAGGGATGTCTTGTTCATTGATGAAATCCATCGTTTAAGTCCCATAGTTGAAGAGTATTTGTATTCAGCAATGGAAGACTTCAAGATTGATATAATGATAGAATCTGGGCCAAATGCAAGAACAGTCCAAATTAATCTAAATCCATTTACTTTAATTGGTGCAACAACTCGTTCTGGACTATTGACAGCGCCCATGAGAGCTCGTTTTGGAATATCCTCACGCCTGCAATATTATACAACGGAGTTATTAACTACAATTGTAGAACGAAGCGCCGCTATTTTCAAAATGCCTATCACTATGGAAGCTGCAATCGAAATTGCAGGTAGAAGTAGAGGAACGCCCCGTATTGCCAATGCATTATTGCGTCGGGTTCGTGATTTTGCCCAAATAAAAGGGAATGGTAAAATTGACATCGAAATTGCTCGTTATGCGCTGAAAGCTTTAAATGTAGATGCTCATGGATTAGATGAAATGGACAATAAAATTTTAACTACTATTATCGATAAGTTCAAAGGCGGACCTGTTGGTTTATCAACTTTGGCGACAGCCGTGTCCGAAAGTAGTGAAACAATCGAGGAAGTTTACGAGCCGTTTCTTATTCAAGAAGGATTTATCATGAGAACCCCAAGGGGTAGAGAAGTTACTGACAAGGCCTATAAACATTTGGGTAAATTAAATACGAATATTCAAGGCGGATTGTTTTAATTTTGTGAGCTATTTACTTCGTCAGTTCGTTACCTCTTGTCCTGCTATTCGCTATATCTATCTCGTGAAAAACAAGATAGGATGCCACTTCAAACGAAGTTCACTGAACTTCCATAAAATAGTAGCTAAGTAAAGTAATCAGGGCTAGTTTGAATAAACTATTAATTTTTAACTTTTGCGTCATAATTCAAAAATCTAAATACACACAATTCATAAAATCGGAAGCTAAACGCCTCGGTTTTTTGGCTTGTGGTATTTCGAAAGCCCAGTTTTTAGAAGAGGAAGCGCCACGCTTAGAAAATTGGTTAAATAGAAATAGAAATGGTGAAATGGCATACATGGAAAATCATTTTGACAAACGTTTAAATCCAGTCTTACTTGTCGATGATGCTAAAAGCGTAGTTTCTCTTTTATTAAATTATTATCCCGAGGAACTTCAAAATCCGGATTCTTATAAAATTTCAAAATATGCTTATGGACAAGATTATCATTTTGTCATTAAGGAAAAGCTTAAAGAATTTTTATTTTCGATTCAGTCAACAATTGGTGAAGTTTCTGGGCGTGCCTTTGTTGATTCAGCACCAGTTCTAGACAAGGCTTGGGCTGCCAAAAGTGGTTTGGGCTGGATTGGTAAAAACAGTAATTTGCTGACTCAAAAAGTAGGTTCTTTTTATTTTATTGCCGAACTAATTATCGACTTAGATTTAGAGCATGATAATGCTACATCAGATCATTGTGGGACTTGTACTGCTTGTATTGATGCTTGTCCAACTGAAGCGATTATAGGACCCTATATTGTAGATGGCAGTAAATGTATTTCTTATTTTACAATAGAGTTAAAAGAGAATATTCCTCAAGAGATGAAAGAAAAATTTGATGATTGGGCTTTTGGTTGTGATGTTTGTCAAGACGTTTGTCCGTGGAATAAGTTTTCAAAAGCTCATAACGAGCCTTTGTTTAGGCCAAATCCTGAATTGCTTTCCATGTCCAAAAAAGATTGGAAAGAAATTACAGAAGAAACATTTAGAGTTGTGTTTAAAAATTCGCCACTTAAAAGAGCAAAATTTCAAGGAATGAAACGAAATATTGAATTTTTAGAGTAATTTGATATTTTAGATCAGCTAATTTAAGTTAAGCAAATTAATTCTTTATAGAAGATTCTCTAATAATAACACTTGTTTCTAATTCAATAGTTCTTGGTGTAAAAGGAATTCCTTCTTTATGACAATTCATTTCTTCTAATAATAAATTAAAAGACTCAATTCCCATTTCATGGCTTGGCTGATCTATAGTGCTCAATTTAGGGGTCAGTACTTGTGACATAAACCAATTGCTAAAACCAATTACAGCAACTTGTTGAGGAACTTTAATTTTGTTGTCATTAAAATGAGATAATACACCTACTGCAACCAAATCAGTAACTGCAAATACTCCGTCAACATCAGGATGATCTTTTATTATTTGTTTTGCGAAATCTACTCCTTCCTGAAAAGACACGGTTTCACAGGTATAAACTAATTTGGTATCAAAAAGGATATTATTTTTTTCTAAAGCTTTTTTATATCCTATATAACGGTCAATTGAATTTTGGGGGTTTAAAGGGCCGCGGATATGGACGATTTTTTTACAGCCATTGTCTATTAAGTGTTGAACAGCGTTAAATGCTGCTTTTTGGTCATCTATAATTACTTTTGAGCAAGAAATTAGTTTGTTTATTTTATCAAACATTACAAAAGGAATATTCCTGTTGATTATTTCTTTTAAGTGATCGTCGTTATTTGATTCGTTAGAAAGTGAAATAATAATTCCATCAACTCTTTTCTTGATCAGAAGTTCTACTTGTTTTTTTTCTAATTCTAATGACTCATTTGATTGTAGAATAATAACTAAATAGCCATTTTTTTCCGCTTCATCAATAATAGCATTTACCACATTCGAAAAAAAGTGATGCACTACTTCCGGAATAATTAAACCAATAGTTTTTGATTCTTTTGTTCTTAAATTTACGGCAAAGCTGTTAGGTGTATAATGTAGATTTTGAGCAAGATCAATTACTGCTTGTTTCGTTTTTGCACTAACATCAGGATAGTTTTTCAATGCTTTTGAAACAGTTGTTATTGAAATTCCTAATTTTGTTGCAATTTCCTTAAGAGTGATATCTTTCATGAATTGGATTTCTACGTATTTAATTTTATAAAAATATTTTTTAGGAACAGTTTTCTTTGAAATTCGATAAGCCTTTGTCTTAATTAATATTTATTAAAAACGGCTTTACTTTCATATATTCTTTTACAAGATATTAATTTTTATCGTATTTCTGTTTTTTTTATCAAAATAAACAAATTAATACAGATTAGTTAAATTGCGAAATACGTAGTGTGTTGTTTTTATTAAACAGTTAGATTTATTAAGTAGACTGTCTTTCAATTATACTTGTTGCTAATTCAATTGACTGAAAAACTATAGGTAAATTGTTTTTTTTTAAATTAATTTCATCGAATAAAATTGATGCTGATTTTCTTCCAATTTCAAATCCAGGTTGGTCAATCGTTGAAAGTTTTGGACTTATTACACTTGACATAAACCAATTACTAAAACCCAAAACTGCAATCTGTGTTGGAATAGCAATGCCTATTTCATTCAAGTATTTAATAATTCCAACTGCAACTAAATCAGTAACTGCAAAAATAGCATCGATTTCAGGATGTTCATTGACTACTTTTTTTGCGTTTTGATATCCATTTTCAAAATCCATGTTGTTATCACACACATAAACCAGTGACGAGTCATAGATGATGTTATTGTCTTCTAATGCTTTTTTGTATCCTAAAAATCGATCGATGGAATTTTGTGGCAAATAGGAACCTCTAAAATGAGCAATTTTTTTATATCCTTTTTTTATAAGATAACTAACGGCATCATAAGCTGCTTTTCTATCGTTAATAGTTACTTTAGAACAGTTAACAAGTTTCGCAATTTTATCAAAAAGTACGAGTGGAGTATTATGAGAAAGGATTGTCTTTAAATGTTCAAATTCGCCAGTTTCGTTAGATAAAGACATTAAAATTCCATCAACTCTTTTATTCAATAAAAGGTCAATCTGTTTTTTTTCAAACTCAAACTTTTCATTTGATTGTAAAATAATAACCAGGTAATCCCTCTTCTCAGCTTCTTCAAGAATTCCTTGAATAACATTTGAAAAAAAGTCATGAACAAGCGTAGGGATTATCAAACCTATTGTTTTAGACTCTTTTGTTCTTAAGTTTACTGCAAAACTGTTTGGAGTATAGTTTAGCTGATTTGCTAATTCAATAACTGCATTTTTTGTCTTTTCACTTACATCCGAGTAACCTTTCAAAGACTTTGAAACGGTTGTTATAGAAATTCCTAGTTGATTGGCAATTTGTTTGAGAGTGGTGTTATTCATATTTCGATACTCTATAAAAGCCGAATAAAAAACTGCTTCTTGAAAAACGAATTTACAATTTATTTATTGTAATTCAATTTTCAAGAAACAGTTTAATTTTAAATTATGAATTTTATATCTTTTATTATTATTTAAGCTCTATTACGATGGCTTCGTAAGGACGTAAGATGTTATTTTTTAGTTTTTTAGTTCCAGCATAATTATCTAAAATAATTTTAGATTTAGCAACTGAAATCCCTATTTTGTAGGTGCTATTTTTATCGGTAAAATTCAATAACACCAATAATTTTTTACCGTCCAGTTCTCTTGTGTAAGCATATACATTTGGATTTTCTTTGTCTAATAATGTATATTTTCCATAAACAAGCGTTGGTTCTTTTTTGCGTATTTGTACTAATTTTCTAAAATAATTTAATACTGAATTTGGATCTTTTTCTTCTGCTTCTGCATTTATGGTTTTATAATTTGGATTTACTTTCAGCCATGGTGTTCCACTAGTAAAACCTGCGTTTTGAGTATCATTCCATTGAAAAGGCGTTCTTCCATTTTCTCTAGAAGTTTGTTTTTGACCTTCTAAAAACGCATTCAAATCACCCCCTTTATTTTTTAATCCAATGTATTTGTTGCGAGTGTCAACATCGTGGTAATCATCAATTGAATTGAATCGAATGTTGACCATTCCTAATTCATCTCCATAATAATAGTAAGGAGTTCCTCGCATTGTCATCACAAAAGTAGAAAGCATTTTTGATGAAATTTCTCGAAATTCAGGAGTATCATTACCAAACTTGCTGACCATTCTGGGTTGATCATGATTAGCGAGAAAAATAGAAAGCCAACCTTTGTCTTTAAAGACTTCATCATAACGAGAAAAAATTTCTTTGTATTTTACAAGGCCAAAATCTTTTAAATGTGTACCAATATCAACACTTTCAAAATGGTATGCCATGTTTAATTCTTTTCGGTCTGGATCTACAAATTGCATCGCATCTTCTGGAGAACTACCAGCACCTTCAGCAACGGTCATAATGTCGTATTTACTAAAAACTTCTCTATTCATTTCCTGTAAATATTCATGTAAATGAGGACCGACTCCATAGTATTTTATGATGTTTTTTTCATATCCTTTTGGTAATTCTGGCCAAGTTGTGTCTTTTGAAGCAAATTGAAATGCATCCATTCTAAAACCATCAATGCCTTTGTCTAACCAAAATTTCATGATATCATAGACTTCATACCTGACTTTTGGGTTCTCCCAATTTAAATCAGGTTGTTTTTGAGAAAAATAATGAAGATAATAGGAATCCGTTTGCGTATCATATTTCCAAGCATCACTATTGACGTCAAAAAAGCTCCATCTGTAAGGTGGTTTCCCTTTTTCGGCTGGCCACCAATGGTAATAATCTCTATATTTATTATCTCTGGAGCTTCTGGATTGTTTGAACCATTCATGCTCATCACTACTGTGATTTACCACTAAATCCATGACAAGTTTGATATCTCGCTTGTGCATTTCTTTTAATAAAAGGTCAAAATCTTCCATAGTTCCAAAATCCTTCATAATTTCACGATAATTGCTAATATCATAGCCATTATCATCATTTGGAGAAGTATAAATAGGATTAAGCCAAACTGCATCTATTCCCAGGCTTTTAACATAATCTAACTTGGATATAATTCCTTTTAAATCGCCAACCCCATCGCCATCACTGTCCTTGAAACTTCTAGGATATATTTGATATACAACAGCTTCTTTCCACCATTTGGGATCATTTTTTTGAGTTGTTTTTACTGACATGTTTTGTGCGATTGTGCTTTCAGCCGCGAATAGCATCATAGCTGAAAATAAGCATGATTTGATAATAGGTTTCATGGTTGTTTTTATTAATGGTATCAGGATTATTTGGTGTTATTTTTTTGTAGGGTTCATAAATGCATGAATCGTTTTGTCTGTTATTTTGGGGTTTGCACCTTCATTTTTTGCTACTAAAGCACCCATAGCACAAGCAAAATCAATAGCATTTTGGGGTTCGTCATTGTTTAATAATTTGCAAAGTAATGCGGCTAAAAATGAATCGCCGGAGCCTACAGTATCAATAATATCAATTTTATAGCCACTATTGTAATACATTTTTCCGTTGTAATATAAAACGGCTCCGTGGCTACCTTTGGTTACGCAGACATGTTTTGTATTTGTTTGCTCCGCAATAAAAAGAATGTTTTGTTCCAATGAATGATAAGGAGACTTAAGAAAACTACTTATTTCATACAATTCATCATCATTAAATTTTATAAAATCAGATTGTAGCATTAATCGAATAAGTGCTTCTTTAGTGTAAAATGGTGCCCGTAAATTGACGTCAAATATTTTGTATTTGGCATAATTAATAAGTTCCAACAAAGTAGTAAACGAAATCAAATCCCTGCAAACAAGGCTTCCGTAAACAAATGCATTAGCTTTTTTTACCACATTTTCAATTTCTGGATTGCATTCTATTTTATCCCAAGCAACAGGATAATTGATTGTATAGGATGCTGATCCTCTGTTATCTAATTGGACCAATACCTCACCAGTTGAAAAGGAATCATCGATTTGAATAGTGTTTGTTGATACACCATTCTCTTTGATAAATTCTAGTAATTCTTTGCCTATCATATCATTTCCAACACGGCTTATTATTTGAGCTTTTACTCCTAGTGAAGCTAGTCGAAGAGCCACATTCAAGGGTGCTCCGCCAATTTTTTTATGTGAAGGGAAAACATCAAACAATACTTCTCCAAAACAAACGACGCTGATTTCTTTTTTGATATTATTCATTGTTAAGCATTTTATGTTCTAATTCTTCTAGTGATAATCCTTTAGTTTCGGGCATCATAAATAGTACAAATACCAATTGCAGAACCATCATAAAGGCAAAAAAGGCAAATATAGGCCAAGGGTTTTCTTTAAATAAATCAATTACAACTGGTCCGGCTAAAGTGATTAAAGCTGCAAAAATCCAATGAATTCCAGTCCCAAACGATTGTCCGTTTGCCCTTACATTATTTGGGAATATTTCGGAGATAAATACCCAAATTACAGCTCCTTGTCCTATAGCATGTGAGGCTATAAATAATAAGATGGATACCATTAAAATAATCGAACCTAAATTATTATGAAAAGCCAAAGCTACCATAGTTAAACTCACAATGTATCCAATGGAGCCAATTATCATCAGTTGTTTTCTTCCCAGAACATCTATTAATCGCATACCAATAATAGTAAAAATCAAATTTATTAATCCAATTAATATGGAGTTCATTAAAGATTCTTTCGAGCCTAATCCTGCCATTTCTAATATTTCAGGCGCGTAGTATAAGATAAAATTGATTCCTGATAATTGGTTGAAAAAAGCAAGCAGAAAAGCTAAAATTACCGGTAGTTTATATTTTTTTGAAAAAATGGTTTCTTTGACTGTGGAGTCAATAACATCTTTTTTAATTTCCTCAAAATTTTCTAAAGCTTCTTCTTTAGTATAAATCATTTCCAATACTTTCAAACCAGCAGCATCGTCTCTCTTTTTTAAAATTAACCAGCGTGGACTGTCTGGAATTTTCAAAACAATAATGCTATAAATAAATGCAGGTAAAGCGACTATTCCAATCATCCATCGCCAGTCATTTGCACCAGCAAATCCTTCGAACAAATAATTAGAAAAGAATGCAATTAAGATTCCAAATACAATGTTGAATTGGAATAAAGCAACTAATTTACCTCTGTTTTTTGCTGTGGAAATTTCAGAAATATAGATAGGTGCAGCTACAGAGGAAGCTCCAACGCCGATTCCTCCTATAAAACGGAATAATGAAAAGAGATAAGGATTTGGCGCTAATGCGGAACCTAATGCTGATACTAAAAATAAGATACCAATCCAAAAAAGAGTCTTTTTTCTACCCAATTTATCACATGGTATTCCACCGAATAAGGCACCAAAAACAGTTCCCCACAATGCCATCGACATGATAAAAATGCCATGAAATAATGGGGTGGTGTGCCATAATTCTTTGATTGGCAAATTTGCACCGGATATTACTACAGTGTCAAAGCCAAATAAAAATCCCGCTACAGCTACGGTGAGAGACCAATTTCGAACGTTATTCATTTGTTATGTTTTTGGTTAATAGTTTTTGGTTTTTTATTCGCTAGACGGGTGTTAATTTTTCCAAATTTCTTTTATTTTATTTATAGTAATGGTTTTAATTTCTTGATCTTGATTCGATTGAATGTGTAAAACGGTATAGGGCTTTTTAGGGAAAATTTGTTCTGTAAAACTGTAAATCCCTTCATTTAAGAAAATTTCTATGGAAGACCAATCTAGAAGAATTCGATAATCAATAGTTTCTGAAACAATATTTGGAATTGATGTTTTATGAATTTTTTTTCCAAAATTTTCTTCAAAATTTACTATCCCTGAATGTCGTCTGTCTATGGAAAATGTTTTTTGTGTAGCATCATAATCAATTACTAAAGAATCTTTTGTATTATTAGAAAATATCAGTTTTAGATTCTTTGACTGTGCTTTAAATTTTATTTCTGATTGATTGAGGTTGTTGTGTTTTATAGTGACAGTTTGATTTGCAGTAATGTCTATTTTCTCTTTTGAAAATTCAGAAATCATTTGTTTTTTTAGCTGTTCGACAGGAATGCTTTTTAAAATATAATTCACGCCTAATTTTTCAAGTGAAAGTTCTCTGGGCAGTGTCATGGCACTTCTCCAATTTTTTGTCGGGGTATTTCGGGCATAAAGCCAATTGCTCATCCAACCTATAAATATGCGTTTGTCATTTGGGGCATCATTATAAGTAACTCCTGCATAATTATCTGCTCCATAATCAATCCATTTAGTTTCTTTTTGGGTTGTATAAAAAGTTTTTCCGTCAAAATTGCCAATGAAATATTGCGTACCTGAACCGCCATTTGGGGCTCCTGGATTAATACTTATAAGCAACACCCATTTTTCTTCATTTGAATTAGCTACTTTTAATTTGAAAATATCAGGACATTCCCAAACGCCACCATGAGCACCATGGTTTTTACCAAATTCACTTTCGAATATCCAAGTAATTAGATTTTTTGAACTATAAAATTGAGCATGGTCACCGGCTACTAAAACCAAATTCCAAAGATTAGTTTCGGTGTTCCAGAAAACTTTGGGATCTCTAAAATCTTTTAAACCGGAATTTCCTAAGATTGGATTTCCTTCATATTTTGACCAAGTGTCTCCTTCGTCTAAACTATAGGCCAATCCTTGTGTTTGAAAATTTGTTTTTCCTGTTTTTTCGCCATCCATATTATGATAGGTGAAAATAGCAATCATTGGTGGGTTGGCTTTAGTCCCTAATCCTGAAGAGTTATTTAGGTCCATAACGGCGCTTCCTGAAAAGATGAGTCCTAATTTATCAGGATATAAGGCAATATTCTTGTGTTTCCAATGAATTAAATCCGTACTAGTTGCATGCCCCCAGTGCATTGGTCCCCACACAATATCATTTGGGTAATATTGGTAAAACAAATGATAAACACCTTTATAATACACCATCCCATTAGGATCATTCATCCAGTTTTTTTCTGGAGAAAAATGAAATTGCGGACGAAAAGGTTCTTTATATCTTTTTGAAGAGTCAATTTCTATTTTTTCAGAAGAATTTACAGTAATGATGGTGTTATTTTCTTCTTTTTTACAAGAAAAGATAGATAATAAAGCTCCAAAGAAAAATAAAATGATTAAACTAATACTTGCGAACTTCATTTAAAAAAGGATTTATTTTTATATTATCTCTATAAAAATAGAATTCTTTTTTTAAATTATTCAATCTGTTGTAATCAAAAACGTTTTCGGTAAGTCGAAAACGTTTTCGATTTGTAATCAACGTACTATATGAGATTATTTAATTTTTTAACAAATTAATTATATAAGTTTGAATATATTATTAAAAAATTACAATTATGATTTCAAATTTTAAAAGCCTGATATTCCTGTTTTTCCTGAGTCCAATTGTTTTTGGTCAAACAAAATCAGATGAGTGGCATTTATATGCAAACTCCAGAGAAAATTATTATGGAGTTGCTATGGCAAATGGTCAAATAGGAATTGTTACAGACGATACTCCTTTAAAAACAAAAGAAATAATTCTTAATGGTGTTTACGATGGTAGTCCTGAAAATGGAATAAGCAGAATTGTGAGAGGGATTGAATTTTTAAACTTACACCTAACTATAGACAATCAAGAAATAAAATCGGACAATATCGATAATTGGAGTCAAGTGATTTCTATGAAAGAAGGAACAAGTACCACTTCGTTTACGTTTAAAGATTTTGCAAGTATTAATTATACAATTTTAGCAAATAGAGCGGTTCCATATTCTGCTATGGCAATTGTCGAAATTACTCCTAATAAAGATATCGCGATAAAGGCTTATAATTATATGATTGTCCCTGATGAATTGAAAGAAGCCAAAAGTCAATATCGGGTTTTAAAAGATAATCAATACATGATGCCTGTTTTTGGAACAACTGCAAAAACATTAACAGGTAAGTATATAGTTTCAGCATCGACTACATTTCTTTTTGACGGGCAAAGTGAAACATTGAAGCAAGTAGGAAATGAAGTTGGTTTTTCAAAAAAATTATTGAAAGGAAAAAAATATCGATTTGCCATTGCCGGTGGAATTTGTACTTCAAAAGACATTACCGATCCATTGAACGAATCCGAAAGACAACCTATATACGCATTGCAACAAGGAATTGATAATTTGTTAAATCGTCATAAAGATGCTTGGGCGGAATTATGGAATACAGGAGACATTCAGATCGAAGGAGATTTAGATTCGCAACAACGGGTAAGATTCGCTTTGTATAATTTGTATTCCTTTATTCGTCCGGAAACAAGACAAAGTGTTGCGCCTATGGGATTGTCTTCTCAGGGATATAATGGACATATTTTTTGGGATAGCGAACTCTGGATGTATCCTACACTTTTAGCCTTACAGCCAGATATGGCAAAATCTTGCTTAGATTATCGTTCAGACCGTTTGCAAAAAGCAAAACAAAAAGCTACCATATATGGCTATAAAGGTGCGATGTATCCATGGGAGTCAGATGACACGGGAGAAGAAGCAACGCCAACTTGGGCTTTGACAGGAATCTTTGAACAACATATTACGGCTGATGTTTCGATTGCGTTTTGGAATTATTACGCTTATACACAAGATAAGTCTTGGTTAAGAAAAGAATGGAACGTATTAAAAGAAACTGCTGATTTCTGGGTAAGCCGTGTAGTTAAAAATAAAGATGGAAGTTATTCTATTTTAAATGTTGTTGGTGCGGATGAATATGCACAGCATGTCGATGATAATGCATTCACAAATGCCTCAGCTATTGAATCACTAAAAAATACCATCAAGGCAGCCACAATTTTGAACGAACCAATTGATGCAAAATGGGTAGCAGTATCGGATAAGTTAGCAATTCATGTCGAAAATGGTATTACCCAAAATTACAAAGGATATCAAGGGCAAATTATTAAACAAGCGGATGTTAATTTACTAGCGTATCCTTTACACGTAATCACGGATAAAGATCAAATAAAAAGAGATTTGGAATACTATGCCGAAAAAATTGATAAAAAAGATGGTCCTGCAATGGCTTCAGGAGTTTTATCTGTTTTGTATGCTCGATTAGGAGATAGAGAGAAAGCATATAGTTATTTTGTGAAATCATATTTGCCAAATAGTCGACCTCCTTTTGGGGTATTCTCAGAATCAGCAAATAGTAATAACCCTTATTTTGCAACTGGAGCCGGTGCGATGCTTCAAGCAGTAATTTATGGTTTTGGAGGAGTGGAGCAAACAGACCACGGATTGCAATATAATAAAGGGCTGTTGCCAAAAAAATGGAAGTCTTTAAAAATAATCGGTTTGGGAATGGATAACAAAACTATCACAATAGAATAAATAACACAAAACAATATTTTTAGCCACGAATACACTTTTTAATCTTTCCTAAAGGATTGTAATAAGCAGTGTATTCGTGGTTTTTTCTTGTTTTTAGGTGCCTTTTTAATT
Organism: Flavobacterium esculini; assembly: GCF_048284325.1. NCBI lineage: Bacteria > Pseudomonadati > Bacteroidota > Flavobacteriia > Flavobacteriales > Flavobacteriaceae > Flavobacterium > Flavobacterium esculini. Next base: position 125,856 of record NZ_JBLVPI010000002.1, read on the forward strand.
TTTCAAAAAGTTAAATTTTTTTAAAATGATATTATTAGGCTGAAGTTTCCTTTTTAGAAACGAGATGTTTATTTTGATTGTAATTAAAATAGTATTTCTAAAGAGAATCAACAAAAAAAGGTCATTGTTTCAATTTGACATTAAAATAATAATAAAAATGATTTATTCGCAATGCTTTTTTGATAAAGCAGGATTGTGTTGATGATAGCGTAGATAAATTTAGATATAAAGGACTTAATATTAAATATTTGTTTTTTTTTAAGTGTTTTTTTTTGTGTTTAATATAATTTTAGTATTAATATTTTGAAGTATTAATTTTTAAAATCGAAAACGTTTTCGGCTTAACGAAAACGTTATAGTTTGTAATTTTCTTAATATTATCATAAAATTAGTATTATGTTTACGACATATTTTAAAACAAACCATTAAAACAAATTATTAACCAACTTATTTATTACGTATGAAAAATAGTCTACTAAAAGGCTTGATGGTGTTTCTAACGATGCTATGTACTAGTTTGACCTATTCGCAAGATGTGTCCGGTACAGTATCTGATGCTAGCGGTCCGCTTCCAGGGGCTTCTATATTAGTTAAAGGAACAACAAATGGAGCACAAACAGATCTCGATGGAAATTTTACTATCAAAAATGTTGGCTCAAACGCAGTTTTGGTTTTCAGTTACATTGGTCTTAAAACTCAAGAAGTAAGTGTAGCAGGAAAAAGCTCAGTGAAAGTAATCTTAAAAGAAGATTCTGCTGAATTAAAAGAAGTAGTAGTTATTGGCTACGGTTCTGTTAAAAAGAAAGATGCAACTGGTGCAGTTGATCAAATTGGAGCGAAAGATTTTGATAATGTAGCTTCTCCTTCACCAGCTCAATTATTGAGAGGTAAGGTAGCGGGTGTGCAAGTAACTCAGTCAAGTGGAGAGCCAGGAGCAGGTGTTGCTATTAGAGTTCGTGGAAACTCTTCTATTCGTTCAGGAAACGGTCCATTAATTGTTATTGATGGTGTGCCATTGGATGGTGGAAATGTTTCTGGTGGTGGAGATGATTTATTAGGTGCTTCTTCAGCTAGAAATCCATTGAATTTTGTGAATCAAAATGATATAGAAAGTATAAGCGTGTTGAAAGATGCTTCTTCTACGGCTATCTATGGTTCTCGTGGTGCTAATGGTGTGATCGTGATTACTACTAAAAAAGGAAAGTCTAAAGAGCCTCAATTAACATATAGTTCTTCAGTGCAATTTAGTAAGATGTCTGGTAAATTTGGTGTGATGGGTGCAGATGAATTTGTTGCTGCAGGTGGAGTTGATAAAGGATCAAGAACTTATGACTGGAAAGATGCCGTTTTGCGTAAAGGTTTCTCTATGAATCATGATTTGTCTTTTAGTAAAACAACTGAAAACTCTAACACTAGAGTATCTTTTGGTGCATCAAATACGAACGGTATTGTTAAAAATTCAGGTTTGGATAAATATTCTGCTTCTGTTTACAATTCGAATGATTTTTTCGGGGGTGCTTTAAAAGTAGAATCAAGATTGATTTATGCATCGTTAAAAGATGAGACTACATTGCTGTCCAATAATGCAGGTTTTATCGGAAATTTAATTGGTACTGCTCTGTATTGGAATCCAACATTACCTATCTATAATGCGAATGGTACTTATAATGTAGTTAGTAATACGTATTTGAATCCAGTACAATTATTAAATGCGTACAAAGATTACACTAACACTAATAAGGTATTAGGAAGTATTAACACAACTTGGAAGATTAATAGCCACTTAAAATATCAATTCTTATTTGGTATTGAAGGGTCTAATTCAAGCAGAAAAAGTCAATTATTGCCAACTATTGATATTTTGAACGTTGCTCAGGCAGCTGTTCCTGGTGGAACTGAAGTAAAACATGGTCAAGCTTCAATCAACAGTCAAAATAAATTCAATAAAACGTTTGAACATACGTTGAATTATAATAATGACTTCGGTGATAACTTTAATTTAGATGCGTTAGTAGGATATTCATATTATGATTATAATGCCGATGGGAATTTCTCAAGTGGTAAAGGATATGATATGGCTCAGACTAACTTGATTGATAATATTGAAGGTGGACTTCAAAATGAGTTTAGAGTTTTTTCTTATAGAAATAGAGTGGAATTGCAATCTTATTTTGGTAGGATTAACGCTACTTTGTACAAAAAATTAATTCTTACTGCTACCTTGCGTTCTGATGGATCTACTAAATTGGGAGTAAATAACAAATATGATTACTTTCCGTCTGCAGGTATCGCTTATAAAGTGGTAGATAGCAAAGAGGGTATCGTAAACAACTTCAAAATTAGAGGAAATTATGGTATTACAGGAAATCAGGAATTTGCGCCAAACTCTGCAATTTCAAGAGGATCTTATGGTATCAATGGTACTTTAAATGTAGATACGAACTCTAATGCAGATTTGAAATGGGAAACTACTAAATCGTATGGTGTGGGAACTGATTTTGAATTGTTTAATAATAAATTGACAGGTTCATTGGATTATTTCCAAAGAGATACTAAGGATTTAATTTTCCCTGTACCTGCAGCTGCTACTCAACCTGGACCACCATCTCCACGTTTCAAAAACTTACCTGGGAATTTAATCAATAAAGGTGTTGAGGTTTCTTTGAGTTATAAAGTAATTGATACGGAAGATTTGACTTGGGACATCTCAGGAAATGCATCTTTCTTAAACAATGAGGTTAAAAACTTTGCTGGTTTCATCTCTACAGGTGGATTGAATGGGCAAGGATTGTCAGATGCTTATGCGCAGGTAATTACGAATAATAAACCGGCATATACATACTATATGTATGAGTGGAGAGGGTATGATGCAAGTGGAAATTCTATCTATGCTGATGCGGCTGGTAATGATACTGGTTTAGGAACAGCAGCTAAAAAATTATTGGACAAACAACCTTTACCAAAAATAAATGTTGGTTTCTCTACTAATCTTGCTTATAAAGGATTTGACGCCAGTGCTTCTTTCTATGGTGCATTTGGTCACTATATCTACAATAATACTACTAATGCTTATTTCTTTAAAGGAGCTTTCCTTGGAGGAAGAAACGTTACTCAAGAGGCAGCTACTTCACCTCAAGCTCAGGGAGATCCAAACTCCCCATCTACTAAATACCTAGAAAAAGGTGATTTCTTAAGAATGGGTAATTTAACTTTTGGTTATACAATTAAGGGAGATGCTTTAGAGAAATATAAAATTAAAACAGCTCGTTTTTATGTAAATGGTTCTAATTTATTCATAATTACTGGTTATTCAGGTTCAGATCCTGAGGTAGATACTGATAAATCTTTGAATGGAGTGCCTTCTGCAGGTATGGAATATTTATCTTACCCAAGAGAAAAAAGTGTGTCTGTTGGACTTAACGTAACATTTTAATTAAAAAACAATGAAAAGAAATAATATTATAAAAAGCATCTTATTTGCCAGTACAATTGTGCTAGGAGTAAGTTGTACCAATCTAGATGAGGAAGTTTTAGACGGAGTAGTTATTAATAATACTGCAGGCGGTACTGTTAATACAGCGTCTTTATTGACTAGTGCCTACAATGGATTAAGAGGTTTTCAGGATCAGGACAAAATGTTCGCTTTAGATGAAATGTCAACTGATGCTTTAGTAGGTCCTACTCGTGGGGGTGACTGGGATGATAATGCAAAATGGAGACAATTGCATACTCACACTTGGGCGCCAGATAACAATGAGATTAGAAATGCATGGAATTCATTACTGTCTCAAGTATACAACTGTAATTTAGTTGTGGAAAACGGTACTGCTTCAGAGGTAGTTCAAGCTCGTTTTTTAAGAGCATTTTATTATTACAATGTAGTTGATTTATACGGACAAGCACCTTACAGAGAGGCGGGGTCTTCATTAGAAGCGGATCCTAAAGTATGGACCAGACAAGAAGCAACTGCTTTTGTAATTAGTGAATTAGAAGCTGTTGTTGGAAGTTTGCCTGCACGTGTTGCTGGCGATGCCAGTATTGCAAACAAAGATGCTGCTCATTTTTTATTAGCTAAATTGTATTTAAATAAAGGGGTTTTCAATGCGGCTGATGCAGCTGGACCTTACGTTTTTGATGCAGCTGATATGACCAAAGTGGTGTCCCATGTTGATGCAATAAGCAGCTCTTTAGCTGCGGATTATTGGGATAACTTTAAACCAAATAATAACACTTCTCCTGAGATATTATTCTCTTCAAAAAATTTAAGAGGTGGTGCAGGTGGAGGTATTCAGTCAAGATGGAGAATGGGTATGCACTACAATCAAACTCCTGATGGATGGAATGGTTTTGCTACTGTAGCTGAATATTATAACAAATTTAATCCGAACGACAGACGTATTAAAAATGCAGATCCGGCTATTATCGCTGCTTTTGGTAACAATGTTGGTTTTCAAGTTGGGCAAATGTACAAACCGGGTGGGTTAATAGCATTAAAAGATAGAAATGGTAATCCATTAGTTTATACTGCAGCTTTGACATTGATTACTGGAGGCGCTACACTTGAAACGGCTGGTATCAGAAGTCAAAAATACATTCCTGATGTTGAAAATTTAGGTACTCCGGAGAATGACTATGAATTAATGCGTTATTCTGATGCTTTACTAATGAAAGCAGAAGCTGTATTAAGAGGTGGTTCAGGGAGCGTTGGTACTATCATGACTGCTATTGCTGCACGATCAGGTCAAGCAGCTTCGCCTGCTACTCTTGATGGTGTATATCTTGAAAGATCTAAAGAATTATGGTATGAAGGATGGAGAAGAAATGATATGATTCGTTTTGGTAAATTCTTGGCAGCAAGAGAACTAAAACCATACGTTTCTGATAAAAGATATGCTTTGTTTCCTATACCAGCAGATGCTTTGTTTAATGCGAATTTAAAACAAAATCCTGGTTACTAAGGGTTTGTTACAATTTATTATGTTTTGAGTTAGTTATAAAGAGGGTATTTATTACCCTCTTTATTTTTTTACACTACACAGTTTTATAATAGTAACTTAAAAAGTTATACTTCATTTACTCAACCTTTGTAATGATAAAGAACAGTTAATTTTCATAGGATTAGTTGTGAAAAAGAAGTTCTTTTTTACTTGTAAATTGCCTATTTATTTTTGTTATTAATTTTTTTATATAATGAATAATATATAAATTGGTCAATTCTAATTTCCTAATTAAATAGTTTATAAATATGTTTAATCGTATTATTTTATTTCTACTTTTTATTTTCATTTTTTCCAATTGTTCCAAAGAAAATTCAGTAAATGAGAATGCTTTATTTTCCCAATTAGACTCTACAAATACCGGAATTAATTTTGTAAATGAAGTTAAGAATGGTGTTGATATGAATATATTCAAATACAGAAATTTTTATAATGGTGGGGGTGTCGCAATAGGAGATGTAAATAATGATGGGCTTTCCGATGTGTATTTTACATCTAATTTAGGTGCCAATAAACTTTATTTGAATAAAGGGAATTTTAAATTTCAGGATATTTCCAAAAAAGCGGGCATCGAAGGTACTAAATCGTGGTCGACGGGTGTTGTAATGGTCGATATTAATGCCGATGGTTTTCTCGATATTTATGTTTGTAATGCTGGAAATTCAAAAGGGAATAATCAAAAAAACGAGCTTTTTATAAATAGTGGCAATGGTACCTTTACTGAAAAAGCTGATGAATACAATCTTGCAGATACAGGTATAACAACTCATGCGGCTTTTTTTGATTATGATAAAGATGGCGATTTGGATTGTTACATATTAAATAATAGCTTTATTCCAGTCAGCAGTCTTAATTATTCAAATAAAAGAGATTTGCGAGATAAAGATTGGGATGTAGCAGATATCCTTAAAGGGGGCGGAGACAAATTATTGCGAAACGACAACGGAAAATTTATAGACGTAAGCGAAGCTTCTGGAATATATGGTAGTCTTATAGGTTTTGGTTTAGGGGTTACTGTAGGAGATGTAAATGGAGATTTATACCCAGATATTTATATCTCTAATGATTTTTATGAAAGAGATTATTTATATATCAATAATAAAAATGGAACTTTTACTGAACAAATTCAAGGATGGACATCTCATATAAGTCAGTCTTCTATGGGAGCTGATATGGCTGACGTGAACAATGATGGCAAAGCCGATATATTTGTAACAGACATGCTACCTGAAAATGATGAGCGTTTAAAAACCACTACAAGTTTTGAAAGCTATGATCTATATCTTAGAAAATTAAATATGGATTTTTTCAATCAGTATATGCAAAATACATTGCAAATTAATAATGGGAACAATCAATTTCTTGAAATAGCGAATTATGCAGGTGTCTCTAAAACGGATTGGAGTTGGGGTGCTTTAATGTTTGATATGGATAATGACGGTTACAAAGATATTTATGTTTGTAATGGGATTTATAACGATTTGACCAATCAGGATTTTGTTGATTTTTTTGCAAATGAATTCATGCAAAAAATGATAGTTACTGGTAAGAAAGAAGAAATAGAAACAATTATCAATAAAATGCCGAGTACACCAATACCTAATTATGCTTTTAAAAATAATAAAAACCTAACGTTTACTAATGAAGCCAAAAAATGGGGATTGGATAAACCAAGTTTTTCAAATGGAGCTGCTTATGGGGATTTAGATAATGATGGTGACTTGGATTTGATAGTCAATAATGTCAACATGGAAGCCTTTGTTTACAAAAATAACTCTGATAAAAATAAAGGAAACCATTTTGTAAAAGTTAAATTAAAAGGGGATAACCAAAATAGATTTGGAGTAGGAAGTGTTGTTCAGTTGTTCTCAGGAAATGAGATTTTAAGACAAGAGTTAATCCCATCAAGAGGTTTTCAATCATCGGTTGATTATGTTATGACTTTTGGAATTGGAAGTAAAAAAATAGATTCCTTACAAGTGATTTGGCCAAACAGTAAATTTCAAACGATTAAAGAAATAAAAAATAATTGTACGCTCACTTTGAATATTACAAATGCGAAATTAAATTACATTCCAAAAAATGATAAACCAAAACCATTGTTTTTGGAAAAGCAAAATCAGCTTTTAGCACATGAGGAAAATTATTATATTGATTTTGATTATGAAGGTCTAATTTCAAAAGAACTTTCACAAGAAGGACCTTCACTAGCTGTTGCAGATATTAATGGTGACGGTAATGAAGATCTTTTTATTGGCGGAGCCAAAAGACAAACAGGAAAAATCTATTTGAATAGCGGAAATGATAATTACACTATTACAGGTCAAAAAGATTTAGATAGTGACGCTAGTTATGAAGATACTGCAGCCAGTTTTTTTGATGCTGATGGTGATGGCGATCAAGATTTACTTGTTGGTTCTGGCGGAAACGAAAAAACGGATCAAACAAATTATAAAAATAGATTGTATTTAAATAATGGAAAAGGGATTTTTACAAAAAGTAAAATGAATATTCCAACAACAAACAATAACGTATCTGTAATAGCTGCTAATGATTTTGATAATGATGGCGATATTGATGTTTTTATTGGTAGTCGAAGTGTTCCTGGGGTTTATGGGATTGATCCTAAACAATTATTATTAGAAAATGATGGTAAAGGAAATTTTACTAATGTAACGGATAAAAAAGCTTTCAAATTGAATGAAGTAGGAATGATAACTGATGCTGTCTGGGAAGATATTGATAATGATGGTAAAAAAGATTTAATTATTGTAGGTGATTGGATGGCACCGCGAATATTCAAAAATACGGGAAGACGTCTGGTGGATTACAAATCAAATGTTACGGAACTAAAAGGTTTTTGGAATGCAGTTAGTTGTGTAGATTTAAATAATGATGGTAAAAAAGATTTAGTGCTTGGAAATAAAGGAACTAATACTCCATATAAAGCATCAAGTACTAACCCTATGCGATTATTTGTCAATGATTTCGACAGTAATGGAACTATCGAACAAATTGCTACCCGTTATATCGATAATAAGGATATACCAATTCATTTAAAGCAGGAATTAGCAAAACAAATACCTTCAATAAAAAAGAAGAATTTAAGTTATGCTGATTATTCAAAGAAATCATTTCAGGAACTATTTGCTCAAGATATAGTTGATAATTCTATCCAAAAAACAGCAACGATTCAAGAAAGCATAATCGCTATTAATAAAGGAAATGGAAAATTTGAAGTTAAAGCATTACCAAAAGAAGTTCAATTTTCTTGTGTAAATACTATTTGTACTTTGGATGTAAATAAAGATGGAATCTTAGATTTGATTTTGGGCGGAAATCAATACGAGTTTAAGCCTCAATTTACCAGATTAGATGCTAATTATGGGAGTGTGCTTTTAGGAAGTAGAAATGGAACTTTTACTTTTTTGCCTTATAATAAATCAGGTTTCTTCATGAAAGGAGAAACAAAACATATTAAAATAATAAAAAACAAGAATAACACTATTGCTGTTATAGCTGTTATTAATGATAATACCCCTAAAATATTTAAACGCAATGAATAATTTTTTTAGAATAGTTTTAGTTTCATTGCTGATTGTTAGTTGTTCAAAAAAACAAGATCAGTTGTTTGAAAAACTATCGTCAGAGAAAAGCAATATTACATTCAATAACCAATTATTAGAATCCAAGAACATCTCTATTTTAGATTATCTCTATTATTATAATGGTGGCGGAGTTGCATTGGGAGATATCAATAATGATGGTTTGGTAGATATTTATTTTACTTCAAATCAAGGAAAGAATAAACTGTATTTGAATAAAGGAGGTAATAAGTTTGAGGATATTACAACGAAAGCTGAGGTTGAAGGGCAAAGTGATTGGAATGCTGGTACTGTAATGGCAGATGTAAATGGGGATGGATATTTAGATATTTACGTTTGTGCTGTTGTTGGAATCAATGGCTTTGAAGGGCACAATGAGTTGTTCATCAATAATAGGGACAATACATTTACTGAAAGTGCAACTGAATACGGATTAGATTTAGATAATTACAGCTCATCTGCTGCGTTTTTTGATTATGATAGTGATGGAGATTTAGATATGTATTTATTAAATCATGCTGTTCATTCTGAATTATCATTTGGCAATGCTGAAATTAGAAATAAGAGAAGTTACGAATGCGGAGATAAATTATTTAGAAATGATAATAACAAATTTGTTGATGTAAGCGTACAAGCAGGAATTTTTGGCGGAGCGAATGGGTACGGTTTAGGAATAGCGGTTTCTGATTTTAATCTTGACGGCTATCCTGATATTTATATTTGTAATGACTTTCATGAAGATGATTATTATTACTTAAATAACGGTGACGGTACTTTTACGGAAAGTTTGAAAAAGCATTTTGGGCATACTAGTAGATTTTCAATGGGAGTCGATGTTGCGGATGTAAATCACGATGGATTTCCTGATATTATGACATTGGACATGCTTCCAGAGGACGAAAAAGTTTTGAAATCTTCATTAGGAGATGACAATGTTCAAATGCTGAAAATGAGAACGGAGAAATTAGGGTATCATTACCAGTATACCAGAAACATGTTGCAACTGAATCAAGCAGGAGAACATTTTACAGAAACTGCTTTACTCAGTGGTGTCGCAGCTACTGATTGGAGTTGGAGCGCATTATTTGCTGATTATGATGAGGATGGAGAACAAGATATATTTGTATGTAATGGAATTCCCAAACGTCCGAACGATTTGGATTATGTGAAATACTTTTCAAACGATCAGATAAAAAGTAAAATCAGCACGACTAAATTGTTGGACAAAGAAGCTTTAAGAAAAATGCCAAAAGGCAATGTGACCAATTACGTTTTTCAAGGTTCGAAAGATTTAATGTTTAAAAACAGATCTAAAGATTGGATTGAAAATGATTCCATAATTTCAAATGGCAGTGGTTATGCTGATATTGATAATGATGGGGATTTAGACGTAATTACTAATAATTTAAATAGCGTAGCTTCCGTTTATGTAAATAGTACGAATAAAAGTTCTAATTATTTAAAATTGAGATTGCAGTTTGGCGGGAAAAATACTTTTGGTATTGGTACCAAAGTAATTTCTTATTCTAAAGGCAAAAAACAATTCAAGGAACTGCAAACTACGAGAGGATTTCAATCTTCTTCGGAGCCAATGATCCATTTTGGTTATGGACTAACAAAAACTATAGATTCATTAGTGGTTATTTGGCCAGACAGAACGTATCAAACATTGAAGAATGTTAAAACGTGTCAAACGCTGAATATAAAACCGAATAGCAACCGAAAAGCATTTAATTATAGTAAATTACATCCTGCGGTTCTACCTATTTTCAAAAAGGTAGTGACTAATTTAGGAATCGACTTTAAGCATCAGGAAAATGATTATATCGATTTTGTCTTCCAAAAATTAATTCCATACCAACGTTCTGATCGGGGACCGGCAATGGCAATAGGTGATTTAAATGGAGACGGTAAAGATGATATTTTCTTTGGCGGAGCCAAAAACAACAAAGCAGCTATTTATATTCAAAATCCAAAAGGATTTACTAAAAAATCTTATATTGAAATTGAAAAAGATTCTGTTTTTGAAGATGCTTCAGCGGTAATAGGCGATTTTAACAACGATAAAATTAACGATTTGTTTGTAGCTTCCGGTGGCGGTGAAAATGCATCTAATTTACAAGACCGATTATATTTAGCTAATAAGGGGCAATTGGTAAAAACGATTTTACCTGATTTAGCCCAAAACGCTTCAGTTGTGAAAACGTTCGATTATGATAAAGATGGTGATTTAGATGTTTTTATTGGGAATAATTCTGTGAACAATAGATTTGGAAGTATGCCGGACTGTTATTTATTGAACAACAATAAAGGCGTTTTTACTAGTGTTGAAAACAGAACGTTTTCAAAAATTGGAATGGTTACGGATGCTATTTTTACGGATTTTAATAAAGATGGTAAAATAGATATTATCGCAATTGGTGAATGGATGAAACCTACTTTCTTTGCCAATACAAATGGGAAATTTAAAAACGTTACTCAAACTGTTTTTTCTGAAAAAAGCAATGGATTGTGGCAAGCTATAATTCCTTTTGATATTGATAATGATGGCGATCAAGATTATTTGGTTGGAAATTGGGGAATGAACTCTAAATTCAAAGCTTCACAGGAGTTTCCTATGAAAATGTATTACGATGATTTTGACGGAAATGGTTCTTTTGAAACGATTGTGGCTAAAGAGAAAAATGGGAAGTATTACACCACAATGGGGCTGGACGAGTTAGCCGAACAGTTTAGTGGAATGCTTAAAAAGAAATTTAATAGTTATAAATCATTTGCGGGTAAAACATTAGAAGAGGTTTTTGATCCAAAAATGCTCGAAAAAGCAAAATTATATGAAGTTCATAATTTGAAATCGGGATATTTAAGAAATGATAAAGGAAAATTTACTTTTGTTGCTTTTTCTAATAAAATGCAAGTAGCCCCAATTACCTGTTTTGTGAAGTCAAATTTTGATTCTGATACAAAAGAAGAAGTTTTTGTAGGAGGAAATTATTTTGGTGTGTCACCTTATCATAGCCGATTTGATGGGTTTTCAGGAGCTTTAATAAAAAATGAAAAAACAATCTATTTAGGAAGTCAAATAGGTATCGATTTAACTCAGAAGGCAGTTAAGCATTTAGATGTTATTAATCTCAATGGTAAAAAATATTTATTGATTACTATCAATAATAATAAAGCTGAGGTTTATGAAATGCCAATGGTTAAAAATTAATTTAAAAAAACATTACAAATAAATAATTAAACTCAATAAAATGAAATCTAAGATTTATCTTTTAGGACTTATAATGTTCTTTTTTATTTCTTGTAAAAAAGAACATTCAATTAAAGTTACAACAAATGATTACTGCGCTGCAGTGGATACAGTAACGGGAATTATGGTTCATGATATTTTTTCACCACCGGTTGCGAGTAGAATTTACGTTTATCCTAATGTTGCGGCTTATGAGATTATGGCTCAAAACAATACTAAATATCAAAGTCTGCAAGGGCAGTTAAAAGGATTAGATTCTATCCCTAAACTAGATTCAAAAAGTGGGGTTAATAAAAATTTAGCGGCACTAATCGCCCATATTGAAGTGAGTAAGCAATTAATTTTTTCTGAAGAAGCGCTAGAAAAATTCAGAGACAGTTTATATGAAAAATGGGAAAATGAGAATGCGGAGGAATTCTTGGTTTCTAAAGAATATGGCTTAAAAGTAGCGGATCGAATTAAAAAATGGATGGGAAAAGACAATTACAAGCAAACCCGAACTTTTTCTAAATTTTCGGTTTATGCAAACCAGCCCGGAAGATGGCAACCAACACCGCCCGCTTATATGGATGCTGTTGAACCGCATTGGGGAGAAATAAGAACTTTAGTTATGGATTCAGCTTCTCAATTTAAACCAATTGCACCGCATCCTTTTTCTACAGATAAAAATTCTGCTTTTTACAAAGAAGCAAAAGAAACCTATGATGTAGGAAATATGATTTCCGAAAAATTAATCGCAATGGAGAAAAATAAAAGTACTGTAATTCCAGAAGAATCTGACATTGCTACTTTTTGGGATTGTAATCCCTATGCTACAGTAACACAGGGACACATGATGTTTGCCAAGAAGAAAAACTCGCCAGATGCACATTGGATGAATATCACTAAAATTGCCTTGAAAAAAAATAAATCTGACTTTGAAACTTGCGTTTTTGCCTACACTAAAACGTCGATTGGAGTTTTTGAAAGTATTATTAGTTGTTGGAATGAGAAATTTAGAACTAATGTAATTAGACCGGAAACCTATATTAATCAAAATATTGATGAAAATTGGAGACCGCAATTACAAACACCTCCTTTCCCAGAATATACGAGCGGACATTCAGTGATTTCTTCTTGTTCGTCACTAATTTTAACTTCAATTTTTGGAGATAATTTTAGTTATATTGATGATTCTGAAGTTCCTTTTGGATTACCAAAAAGACCTTTTAAATCGTTCAAGCAAGCAGCAGCAGAAGCCGCAATTAGTAGGCTGTATGGAGGTATTCATTACAGAGCAGCAATCGAAAATGGTGTTGTGCAAGGTAATAATATTGGAAATTATTTGAATGAAAAATTAAAGATGCTTAAATAATAATGATAGTCAGAAAAAAATATATAATAGGATTTAGTGCATTTTTTTTATTGTTTATAGCATGGTATTTATTTATAAAAAAAAGTGATTATTGTATTTCATTTAAGGTTAATACTGCTACAGGAACTGTTTTTCAAGGTGTTCAGGAGTGGTCAGCCACTCAGTTACTAAATCAAAAAGAAAATTATACTATTTTGGAAAAGAGAAATTTTGATTTCATCAAACAAGAAATGAAAAAAGGGAACTCCTATATGGAATATACTTGGGAAATGAAATCCATTAATGACTCAATAACCGCTGTAACCGTTGGTATAAAAGATTTCGATAATAGTTTGTTCAATAGACTTACCGCGCCTTTTTATAGAACTAAGTTTAAGGTAGAACAAATTAAAAAAATAACCGATTTTAAAAACGGCTTAAATAATCATATAAAAAATTTTAAAGTCAAAATTGATGGCGAAGGTACTTCTCAAGAAACATTTGTAGCTTATATAAGCTTGAAAAGTATATTGCAGGAAAAAGCACAAACTATGATCGCAAATGATGCGATTATAACTGGTTTTTTGCAACAAAATAATATTAAGATAATAGGAAGTCCTTATTTAGAAATTCAAAGTTGGGATCTTGATAAAGAAACAATCAACTTTAATTATTGTTTTCCAATTGATAAAAGCACCAAAATTATCGAAAATGAGATAATTAAATTCAAAACATTGCCAGCTCTTAAAGGTTTAGAAGCTACCTATTACGGGAATTTTAGAACTTCGGACAGAGCATGGTTTGCTTTGCAGGATTATGCAAAGAAGAATGACATTAAATTAGAAAATAAACCACTAGAGCATTTTCTTGCAAATCCTTTTAATGGGGGCGATGAACTGGAATGGGAAACTAAAATAATTATTCCATTTGCGAAAAAATAAAGGTTAAAAATTTAGATTATTTTAACATTTCGAAAACGTTTTCGGGTATTCCGAAAACGTTTTTGTTTTAATTATGTATTGAATTGGGAATTTTAAAATTAAATTTAAAAAAAATTAACAAACCAATACATTACCAAAGAATGGGAATTAAAATAAAATTAAGTTTTTGGCAGATAATCAATATGAATGTTGGTTTTTTTGGCATACAATATAGCTTCGGATTACAGCAAAGTGCTGTAAATCCTATTTATGATTTTTTGCATGCAAGCCCAGATCAAATTCCTATATTGAATCTTGCAGGTCCGTTAACAGGTTTGTTGATACAACCTATAATTGGTGCAATGAGTGATAAAACTTGGCATCCAAGATGGGGAAGGCGAAAACCTTACTTTTTTATTGGAGCAATAGTTTGTAGTATTGCCTTATTTTTATTCCCATTTAGTAGTTCATTATGGATGGCTGCAGGTTTGCTTTGGATTCTAGATGTTGGTAATAATACCGCTATGGAACCTTATCGTGCCTTTATTGCGGATACATTAACCGAAGACCAGCAACCTATGGGTTTTCAAGCGCAAAGTTTTTTTACTGGTTTCGGGCAGTTTTTGGCTTATATCTCTCTTTTTCTATTTCCAATAATTTTCGTCGGTTATACGGGATCATTGCCTACTTGGATTTATGCCTCCTTTTTTCTAGGAGCAGTACTTTCTGTAACTTCCATTTGGTGGAGCATAAGTAAGACTAAAGAAATTCCACCAACTGAAGCAGAATTAGCAATTTTAAAAGCGGAGCCATTAAATGTTTTTTCTCCTTTTATAGATATTTATAGAGCGGTTTTAGAAATGCCAACGGTTATGTGGCAACTATTTTTGGTCTATTTGTTTCAATGGTATGCCATGATGTGTTATTGGCAAAACAATTCAAAAAGTATTGCTTTGTCCGTTTGGAATGTCACGCCAAAGAATACAGCAGGATATGAAAAAGCAGTGGAATGGAATGGATTGATTGGTGCATTTGGGTTTATAGTTACTTTTTCAATAGCCTTCTATTTGGCCAAATTAGCAAAAAAGCATGGGGCCAAGATGATTCATTTCGTCTGTTTGTTATTAGGAGCGGTTTCTCTTTTATGTTTTCCAATGGTACAAAATCAGTATGTGTTTTTTGCTGTGGTTATTGGCTACGGCATTGCTTGGGCAAGTATGATGGGAATTCCTTACTTGATGGTTGTTGCTGTTATTTCAAAAGAAAGATATGGCGTCTACATGGGTATTATCAATATGATGATTGTGATCCCAATGATTATTCAAAACCTGTCATTTGGTTATATTTTAAAAAACTTCTTACATAATGACCCTCGATTAGCAATAAGTTTTGCAGGAGTACTGTTAGTGATTGCTGCTTTCTGCACATTATTAATTAAAATAAAAAAGACAAAATTAAGTGAATAATACAATAAATAATAATATGGATGAAATAGATATCCTTTGTGTTGGTGAAGTTCTTGTAGATTTTATTGGACATCAAGAAGGAGTGTTTATTAATGAAACTAGAGATTATCATAGGTATTTAGGAGGTTCGCCTACTAATGTTGCTATGAATTCAACACGATTGGGTTTGAATACTATTATGGTTGCAACTGTTGGGAACGATGGTTTTGGATCCTATATTACGGAACGATTAGCGAGTGTTGGTGTGAATACTAACCATCTTAACATTCTGGATGATAAATCTACTAGTGTGATTTTTGTTTCAAGATCCGAGGGTACCCCAGATTTTATTCCGTATCGTTCAGCAGATTGCTGTATTTATGAAGAACAGATTTCAAGGGAAATACTATCTCGTACAAAGATATTTCATACCACCTGTTTCGCATTAAGTAGAAATCCTGCACAGAAAACTATCTTAAAGAAAGCACAAGAGGCACATGATTTAGGATGTAAGCTAAGTATCGATGTTAACTATGCAAGAAAACTTTGGAAAAGTCAAAAGAAGGCTTTTAAAGTAATCAAAACCTATTGTCAGTTCAATCCATTAATAAAAATTAGTGAAGATGATATGCTGCGTCTTTTTGAGAAGGAACTTCCTCATGAAGAAATATTTGAATTTTTTCACCATCAAGGAGTAGACACTGTTTGCTTAACTTTAGGCAGTAAAGGGGTGAAATTATCTCAAAAAGGGGAAGAAGTAATACAAATGCCAGCAATAAAAATTGACAAAGTTATGGACTCCACTGGAGCGGGTGATGCTTTTTGGTCTGGATTTTTATTTGCTTATATAAAAGAGAAACCAATTAATGAATGTTTGGATATCGCTTTAAAATTAGCAGCTTTAAAACTGCAAAATGTAGGGCGATTGCCGGATAACATCAATATCCTCTCTAAACTTTTATAAAATACTATGCAACAAAATAATACAAAAATCAGTAATGGCGTAATGCTCAATATTTATCCAGATAGTATTGGAGAAAAATTTAGTGATACCATTGCTATGCTTAAAATGGGCGAGTTTAAAGATGTATTTTCTTTACTATACGTTTTACCTACTTTTTTTAATAGTGATTTAGATAGAGGTTTTTCTATTATTGATTATGATATAAATAAAGATTTAGTTGATGCAAAAGATTTAAAGGACTTGAATGAGCTTCAGATAAAACTGAAATTTGATATTGTGTTAAATCATCTTTCTGTAGCTTCTCCTCAGTTCAAAGACATGCTGGAATACGGTAAGGATTCTAAATTTAAAGATTTTTTTATCAATTGGAATGAGTTCTGGGAGGGAAACGGGGTGAAAAATGAAGATGGAATTGTAATTCCAAAACCAGAGTTTCTCAATAAATTGTTCATGAGAAAGTCGGGTTTGCCTATCTTGAAAGTGCGTTTTCCGGATGGCACCGAACAGCCTTATTGGAATACTTTTTATCAGCAAATCACCTACAATCCGATTGCTGCAGCAGATTTACAAAATGTAAAAGGACTAACAGAAAAGCAAAGTCTATTTGTTGTTGCCGTAATTAACACTGCAATTAATGATAATCAAGATTTTACGTCCATTGATTTTGAAGATTGTACTCCTTTGAAATCAGAAATTTTACAAATTGTAGAACAAAAACGTTCCTATTTAGGACAAATGGATGTCAATGCTGAATCGCCTTTAGTCTGGGATTTTTATGAGGAGACATTAAAGAAATTAAATGGTTATGGTTGTAATATCCTTCGATTAGACGCTTTTGCCTATTTGCATAAGCAAGTAGGGGAGTCCAATTTTTTTAATAAACCGGGGACTTGGGAATATTTAGAACGTATTAAGAAAATAGCGCAACAAAATAATTTGATGCTATTGCCAGAAATTCACGCAGAATATGGTTTGCATTTACATGATGAGGTAGCCAATGAAGGATATTATATCTATGACTTTTTCTTACCTGGTTTAACGATACATACTATCGAAAATAAAACTAGTAAAGCCTTGTTAAGTTGGGCTAAGGAAATTATTGCCAAAGGGTATAAAACAGTAAACATGCTTGGTTGCCATGATGGAATACCTGTTCTGGATTTGAAAGGCAAGGAGGTAAATGGCGTTTATAATAAAGGATTGTTAGAAGATACCGAGATTGAAAGTATCATGAATAAAATCATGGAACGTGGTGGTCGTGTAAAGAATCTTTACGATCCTTCAGGGAATAAAATTTCTTATTATCAAATAAATGCTACCTTTTTTAGTGCACTAGGTGAAGACGAACAAAAGTTGCTTCTTGCAAGAGTCATTCAAATGTTTATGCCAGGAATACCGCAGGTTTGGTATTTAGATATTTTTGCAGGTAAAAACAATTATGAAGCTGCAGATAATGGAGGTAGTGCAGGACATAAAGAAATTAACCGTACCTCATTGACAATGCACGATATCGCACAAGGGTTGAAAACGGAAGTTGTAAACAAACAACTAGAAATTATGCACTTAAGAAATACTTCAAATGCATTTTCAGGTCATGCAGCAATAAATGATGCCGTTGACGCTATTATAGATGTTAAATGGGTAAATGGCACTACAGTTGCTCACCTAAAGGCAAACCTTGAAACCAATCGTTTTACAATTGACCATTCGGTAAACGGTATAACAACCACTATGAGTTTTTAAATTTCATACTGTAATCGAAAAATTAGGGGGGTGTTAAAATATAAAAATAAAGATAGTCACTCCGAAAGGGATTTAAAATCTCAATTGTCTAAAGGATTAAAAAAATAAAATATGAAAAAAAACGCTGTCAAAATTGCGATGTATCTCAATTATTTTGTGTTTGCAATATTATTAAATAGTGTTGGGATTGTTATACTAAAATCGCAAGCAAATTATGGGGTAGATGAATTGCAAGCCAGTATTTTAGAAGCGTTCAAGGATCTGCCTATTGCGATAGTTTCTTTTTTGATAGCGTCATTTTTGCCAAGAATAGGATACAAAAAAGCCATGCTTATTGGATTGACATTGGTTTCTGTAGCCTGTATAAACATGTATTTTGGAAATTCATTTGGTACCGCCAAAATACTTTTTGCAACCGTGGGAGTTTCATTTGCCTTGATAAAAGTCTCTGTTTACTCCTTAATAGGCACAATTACAGAGAACCAAAAAGAGCACAATAGCTTGATGAGTAGTATTGAAGGAGTGTTTATGATAGGAATAGCCTTGGCGTATTTTTTATTTCCCGCTTTTAATTCTGATACAAATCCAGATTCATGGTTAAACGTATACTGGTTGTTGGCTGGTATTTCATTAGTGTCATTTTTATTTTTATTTTTCACCAAATTTGAAGACCAAATGGAAATTCCTGGAGTTAATTTGGCCGATGATTTCGCACAAATGTTCAAATTATTTGCCAAACTTCTAACTATCGTATTTGTAATAAGTGCTTTTTTGTTTGTGATGATTGAGCAAGGAATAATGTCTTGGCTGCCCACGTTTAATAGCAAAGTGCTGCATCTGCCGCAAAATATCAGTATTATGATGGCAAGCATTCTAGCAATTACTTTAGCAGTTGGACGGCTTTTAGCGGGTGTGATTACTAAAAGAATTGATTGGATTTGGGTACTCAGTTTTTGTATCGTGATGGCCATGCTGATTGTTGTTTTTGTTCTTCCAAAAACAGTAGGGTTAGAGGTGAAAGAAATTAATTCACTTAGCGATATTCCATTAATAGGATTTGCATTTCCATTGGTTGGACTTTTTATTGCACCTATTTATCCACTTTTAAATTCGGTGGTCTTAAGTGCTTTGCCAAAGAAACTGCACAGTTCAATGACAGGTTTAATCGTTGTTTTCTCGGCTCTTGGAGGTACGCTTGGATCCAGAACTATTGGTTATCTGTTCAAAAACGAAGGTCCTGAAAATGCATTTTTCTATACTTTAATTCCAATGTCATTACTGCTTATCTCCTTTTTTATATTAAAAAAACTTACTTCTAAAATATGAATTTCTTAATTAACATAGATAAGGTGTTTCATGAATTATTACTTCAGGAAGATACCGATAAAGATAAAAAAATCACTAAAGATGATAATGGACCTAAAAAGTTTGCTTTAGTTGATGAAAATACAAAACAAGAAATTGTTATTGAGGGAACGTATCATTTGTCAAATTTACTGCAAGAATTAGCTTTGTTAAAAGAAAATAAAGTGGATAAAGGGGTGATAGATTTGAGCCGTATTCAAGAAAATCCTGTAGAGCGAATTTCAAGAAAAATTAGAGATGACTATTGGAATGAATTGACCAGAACTATTGATAAAAAAGGTTTGGATCAAATTCTTCAGGATGAGAAAACGACTAATGAAGTTCCTACGCTTTATGTTTCGGCAAAAGACAAGCTAGGCGTTGCCTATTTTCAGGAATTGGAAAAAGAACTTCAGAATTTTAAAGTAGGTCTTTTGCCCGAAAATTTCTCGATGGAATATGTAGATACATTAAATAAAAAACCAGGTATTTTAGCTTTGGCTTTAGAGCAAAAAATATACAGTTTACAAGGAGTGCCTTTCGTGGTTCCCGGAGGAAGATTCAATGAAATGTATGGATGGGATAGTTATTTTATTGGAGTTGGGTTGATTATAGATAATCAACTGGAAAAAGCAATGTCAATTGCTGAAAACTTTAAATATCAAATCATACATTATGGTAAAATTCTAAATGCGAATAGAAGCTATTATTTGACAAGAACCCAGCCGCCGTTGTATTCTTCATTGTTAATTGAAATTGTAAAAAAGAAAGTGCCTAGTTTAGAATGGTTGAAAAGTCATTTGGAAACGGTTATTTTGGAATATAATACGGTTTGGATGGTTCAAGGAAACCGGTTGACACCAACTGGTTTAAATAGATACAAAGCTGATGGGGTAGGGATGCCATTTGAAGTAGAACCAGGGCATTTTGATGATGTTTTAGAGCCGTATGCTAAAAAATACAATTTACCAATCCGAGAGTTTGAAAAACAATATTTAAACCGAACTCTTGTTGATGCGGAGCTTGACGTTTATTTTGTTCATGATCGTAGTTTGAGAGAAAGCGGTCACGATACAACAGATAGACTTATAAATACGTGTGCCAATTTGAACTCGGTAGATATCAATAGTTTTCTTTATAAATACGAAAAGGACATTGCGTATTTGATAAAAGAGTATTTCAATAATGTTTTCCAAGTTGGAGATGTGACTTATACTTCGGAAGAATGGGAACAGAAAGCACTTTTCAGAAAAGAGAAAATTGACGAATTGTGTTGGAATGAAGAATTAAGCATGTATTTTGATTATGATTTTGTAAATAAAAAACAATTTCCATTTGAAGCGGCAACTACATTTTTTCCTTTATGGGCTGGGTTGTGTAATGAACACCAAGCTAAAAAATTAGTCGAAATAGCTTTGCCACAATTTATAAAAACAGGTGGAATTACTGGAAGTACCAAAGCAAGTAGTGATAGTTTTTCAAAAGATGCGCCACAACGACAATGGGATTATCCATTTGGCTGGGCGCCACATCAAATGTTATTGTGGGAGGGTTTAATTAACTATAAATTCTTCAATAAGGCTCAAGAAATGGTCTACAGATGGTTGTGGTTAATCACTAAAAATGCAGTTGAATATAACGGAACCATTCCTGAAAAATTTGATTTGGAAATCAGTTCGCATAAAGTTTTTGCTGAATATGGTAATGTGGGAACTGAATTTGATTATATCGCCAAGGAAGGATTTGGTTGGGTAAATGCATCGTATCAATACGGTTTGCAAATATTGAGTGACATTTTAAAACAAGAACTGAATAAGCTGACTTCGCCCGATGAATTATTTTAAAGTGAAATAAATAAATAAATTGAGCATTTGAATACTATTTTTTTTAACTTTATAATAAATTAAACTTATCTATTATGACTGTTAATCAAATATTAAGCACAAAAGGAAAGGAAGTTTATTCCATACTTTCCACTAACACTGTATACGAAGCTTTGACAGTGATGAGCGAAAAAAACATTGGAGCCATTCTTATCATCGAAGATGGAGTTTTGAAAGGAGTTTTGTCTGAGAGAGATTATGCCCGAAAAATTGTTTTGAAAGCTAAATCTTCAAAGAAAGCCTTGGTTCATGAAATTATGGAGACAGATGTAGTTACAGTAAAACCATCAGATGATTTAGATTATTGTATGGAATTAATGAGTACTAAAAGAGTGAGGCATTTACCTGTTTTAGAAAACGATACGGTCATAGGAATTATATCCATAAGTGATGTTGTAAAAGCGATAATCGAAATCCAAAAAGATACAATTCAACATTTAAACTCTTACATTACACAATAGAAGTAAATAGTCCAATACTATGATAGCTGCAAATTTTTGCAGCTATTTTTATTTGTACCTGCTTGTATTAGTTTGTTTTTTATAAAAGAATAGGATAAAAGCTGACTTTTTAAACCAAGTCTTCTATCTTTGTATGATAGAATAAAATCTAAAAACAATGGACAAAAACAGCAAAAGAAGAGAAGCATTATTATACCACGCAAAGCCTACTCCTGGTAAAATTCAGGTAGTTCCCACTAAGAAATATGCAACACAAAGAGATTTATCTTTGGCCTATTCCCCCGGTGTAGCCGAGCCATGTTTAGAAATTGCAAAAGATGTTAACAATGTTTATAAATATACAGCTAAAGGAAATTTAGTAGCAGTAATTACCAATGGTACAGCGGTATTAGGGCTAGGGGATATTGGTCCTGAGGCGTCTAAACCGGTAATGGAAGGTAAAGGATTATTGTTTAAAATTTTTGCTGATATTGATGTATTTGATATCGAAATTGGAACTAAAGATATTGAGGAATTTATCCAGACCGTTAAAAATATAGCACCAACTTTTGGTGGAATTAATTTAGAAGATATTAAAGCTCCGGAGTCTTTTGAAATAGAAAGAAGATTGGTTGAAGAGCTGAACATCCCGGTAATGCACGATGATCAACACGGAACAGCTATTATATCATCGGCTGCTTTGTTGAATGCATTAGAATTGGCTAATAAAAAATCAGAAGATGTGAAAATGGTGGTTTCCGGAGCGGGTTCTGCTGCTCTAGCTTGTGCCGATTTATATGTTTTATTAGGAGTAAAAGTTGAAAATATATTGATGTTTAACAGTAAAGGAGTTTTGACTAAAGACAATTCTTCTCTTTCTGTTTTGCAACAAAAATATGCCAGAGACATAAAACCAATGAGTCTTGAGGAAGCA
Source organism: Flavobacterium esculini (assembly GCF_048284325.1). NCBI lineage: Bacteria > Pseudomonadati > Bacteroidota > Flavobacteriia > Flavobacteriales > Flavobacteriaceae > Flavobacterium > Flavobacterium esculini. The sequence goes on from NZ_JBLVPI010000002.1 coordinate 148,717, forward strand.
TTAGTTGGTGCGGATATCTTTTTAGGTTTGTCAACAGGTGGAATTATGTCTCCACAGATGTTGATGGGTATGGCAGAAAATCCAATCGTTTTTGCAATGGCAAATCCAGATCCTGAAATTGATTATAATCTGGCAGTTGCAACTAGAAAAGACGTTATCATGGCTACTGGACGTTCTGATTTTCCTAATCAGGTAAATAACGTTCTTGGATTTCCTTATATTTTTAGAGGAGCGCTTGATGTTCGTGCAACCAAAATTAATGAAGCCATGAAAATGGCAGCTGTAAAAGCACTGGCTTTATTGACAAAAGAATCAGTTCCAGAACAAGTAAATGTTGCTTATGGAGCAACTAAATTGGTTTTTGGAAAAGAATATATTATTCCTAAACCATTTGACCCAAGATTGATCACTATTGTGGCACCTGCTGTGGCAAAAGCAGCTATGGATTCAGGAGTAGCGTTAAATCCTATCACGGATTGGAAAAAGTATGAAGAAGAACTTTTAGATCGTTTAGGGAATGACAATAAAATGGTTCGATTGATTACCAATAGAGCTAAAATGGACCCAAAAAGAATCGTTTTTGCGGAAGCAGATCATTTAGATGTGCTTAAAGCGGCTCAAATTGTATTAGAAGAAGGAATTGGTTTTCCAATTTTATTAGGGAACAAAGAGATAATTTTAGAATTAAAAGAAGAACTAGGGTTTGATGCCGATGTTCAAATTATAGATCCAAAAATAAAAGAAGAAGAGCCTAGAAGAAATAAGTTTGCCAAAACCTATTGGTCATCCAGACAAAGGCGTGGAATATCATTATTGGATGCTCAGAAATTAATGCGTGAAAGAAATTATTTTGCAGCCATGATGGTCAATGAAGGTGAAGCAGATGCACTTGTTACGGGACATTCCAGAAGTTATCCATCTGTTGTGAAACCAATGTTGCAACTTATTGAGAAAGCTCATGGTGCTTCTCTTGTTGCCACCACAAATATGATGATGACCAGTCGTGGACCGATGTTTTTATCGGATACGGCGATAAATATAAATCCTTCTGCAGATGATTTAGCTAAAATTGCCATTATGACTGCAAAAACAGCCAAAATGTTTGGAGTAGAGCCGGTAATTGCAATGGTGTCGTATTCAAATTTTGGTTCTTCTACAAATGAAAGTGCCACTAAGGTGAGAGAAGCCGTGGATTATTTGCATAAAAACCATCCTGAAATGGTTATTGATGGTGAAATTCAAGCTGATTTTGCTTTGAATCCGGAAATGTTGAAGGCAAAGTTTCCGTTTTCTAAATTAGCAGGTAAAAAAGTTAATACATTGATTTTTCCTAATTTGGAATCAGCTAATATTACCTATAAACTTTTGAAAGAATTGAACAAGGTGGATTCAATAGGACCTATCATGTTAGGAATGGGAAAACCAGTTCATATATTTCAACTTGGCGCAAGCGTAGAAGAAATGGTAAATATGGCAGCTATAGCTGTAATTGATGCCCAAGAAAAAGAAAAGAAAAAGAATTTGTAATAGGATAGTTCTTTGATAAAAAGAGCATTTAAACAGATATATGTAGCGAAATTATGTGCTAATTTTATTATATTTGGTGACATATATTATAAAAAATGATTGCACATATACAAGGGAAATTAGTAGAAAAGACACCAACACAGGTAGTTATTGATTGTGGAGGCGTAGGATATCATGTAAATATATCCTTACATACCTACTCTTTACTCCCCAATACTGACTTTATAAAATTGTATACGCATCTTCAAATAAAAGAAGATGCGCATACTTTATTTGGTTTTGTAGAAAAATCAGAAAGGGAGATTTTTAAATTATTATTGTCAGTTTCTGGTATTGGTGCCAGTATTGCCAGAACTATGTTATCATCATTAGACCCAAAACAAATTACAAATGCTATTGCATCAGGTGATGTAATTACCATTCAATCTATAAAAGGAATTGGTAGTAAAACGGCACAAAGAGTAATACTTGATTTGAAAGAAAAAGTATTGAAATTGTATGATTTAGATGAAGTTTCTATGTCACAAAGCAATACAAATCGAGATGAAGCGTTATCTGCTTTGGAGGTATTAGGTTTTGTTCGAAAAACTTCAGAACGAATCGTAGAAAAAATTGTAAAAGAGGATCCAGATGCTTCTGTTGAATCTATTATTAAGAAAGCTTTAAAGAACTTATAAAAGGTACTCAAAACACGGATTATATGCATAAAATTTGTATTTTTTTGCTAGTCATATTTTGTGGTTTTGTATCGCAAGCTCAGGTAACACCGGCCGCTCAGGATACAATTAAAACGGGTTTCTCTACAGGAAAAGTCCAGTTAAAAGATCCTCAAAGTGTTCTCTCTGCTTACACATATGATCCTGTTACGGATAGGTATATTTATACCAATTCTGTAGATGGGTTTTCTATTAACTATCCTATTATTTTAACTCCAAAAGAGTATGAAAACTTGGTTTTGAAAGAATCTATGCGAGATTATTTCAAGAAAAAAGTAGATGCCATTGATGGAAAAAAAGAAGGCAGTGAAGCTGCCAAAAAAGATTTATTGCCAAGGTATTATGTAAAATCAGGGCTTTTTGAATCTATTTTTGGAAGTAATACTATTGACGTAAAACCTACCGGATCAATAGAAATGGATTTAGGAATGCGGTATACAAAACAAGATAATCCTTCATTTTCTCCTAGAAACAGATCCAATCTTTCTTTTGATTTTAATCAAAGAATAAGCATGAGTTTAATGGGAAAAGTGGGGACACGACTTAGTGTAAACGCTAATTACGATACTCAGTCTACTTTTGCTTTTCAAAATCTAATCAAGTTAGAATATGCACCTTCGGAGGATGATATTATTCAAAAAATTGAAGTTGGAAATGTAAGTATGCCTTTGAATAGCTCATTAATTAGAGGAGCGCAAAGTTTATTTGGTGTAAAAACACAATTGCAATTTGGGAAAACTACAGTTACAGGTATATTTTCGGAACAAAAATCGCAAACTAAAAGTTTAATTGCTCAAGGTGGCGGAACGATTCAGGACTTTGATTTGTATGCGCTAGATTATGATAATGACCGACATTTTTTCTTGTCTCAATATTTTAGAAACAAATACGATGCATCACTAAAAAATTATCCTTTCATTGATAGTAGGGTTCAGATTTCAAGATTGGAAATTTGGGTTACCAACAAGCAAAACAGGGTTAGCACAACAAATAACAATCTGCGGAATATTATTGCACTCCAGGATTTAGGAGAGGGCCAATTGACTGGTTTAGCAGACAATGAAGTAGTAGTTTTAGATCCTTCAACCGGGATGTTTAATAATCCTGTCAATTCTCCTTCTGATAATTCAAATAATGATTACGATCCTGCACAAATAAATGCAGGAACTGGTTTGTTGAATAATAACATACGAGAAATTGTTACTTCAAGTTCTGGATTTAATGTTACTGTAAGTGAAGGTCAGGACTATTCTAAATTAGAAAACGCCAGAAAACTAAATCCTAACGAATATACTTTTAATGCACAATTAGGATATATTTCATTGCAACAACGACTAGCCAATGATGAGGTCTTAGCCGTGGCGTATCAATATACAATTGGGGATAAAGTCTATCAAGTGGGTGAATTTGGTAATGATGGAGTAGATGCAACAGTTGTTACAGGAAATAGTAATAATTCAACTCAGGCAATTATTACGCAAAGTTTGATCTTGAAAATGCTGAAAAGTAATTTGACCAATGTCAAAAACCCTGTTTGGAACCTGATGATGAAAAATATTTATCAGATTCCGGGGGCATACCAAGTGAAACAGGAAGACTTTAGATTTAATATTCTTTATACGGATCCTTCAGCCTTAAACTACATTACAGAAGTCCCGGGAAGTCCTTTTCCGCCGAATCCATTGCCCGAAAATAAAGTGGCAGAAACTCCTTTGTTGAAAGTATTTAATTTAGATAAACTGAATTACAATAATGATCCACAAGCTGGCGGTGATGGTTTTTTTGATTTTATGCAAGGCTTGACGATTGACGCTCAAAACGGGAGGATAATATTCACAACCAAAGAGCCATTTGGAGAACTCTTGTTTTCTAAATTGTCAAATACGGGTTCAGGAGAAAATTATAATGATACCAACACATATAATCTTAATCAAAAGAAATACGTGTTTAGAAACATGTATCGCAATACACAATCCGGGGCTTTACAAGACAGTGAAAAAAATAAATTTTTATTAAGAGGAAAATATAAATCCTCAGGCGGTGACGGAATACCAATTGGAGCTTTTAATGTTCCCAGAGGTTCGGTTGTAGTAACGGCTGGAGGAAGAGTTCTGGTTGAAGGAATTGACTATAGTGTGAATTATCAATTGGGTAGGGTTCAAATTTTAGATCCTTCTCTTCAAGCTTCAAATACACCTATTGAAGTTTCTTTAGAAAACAATTCTATTTTTGGTCAGCAAACCAGAAGGTTTATGGGCGTAAATGTAGAGCATAAAATTTCTGACAATTTCTTAGTCGGAGCGACTTTTTTAAAAATGACAGAGAAGCCATTTACCCAAAAATCTAGTTTTGGTCAGGAATCTGTAAATAATACCATTTTTGGTTTTAATACTAATTTTTCTACTGAAGTTCCTCTTTTGACCCGATTAGTGAATAAATTGCCAAATTTAGATACTGATGTTCCTTCTAACCTTTCCATAAGGGGAGAAATTGCATTTTTGAAACCAGATTCGCCAAAAGCAGATCGTTTTGAGGGAGAATCAACTATTTATGTGGATGATTTTGAAGGTTCTCAATCGACCATCGATATGCGTTCCCCATATGCTTGGAGTTTATCATCGACCCCGGAGAAAAATGCGAGAAGCACATATGATTTTAATGGCAATGCTAACGATTTGAGTTATGGTTTTAAAAGAGCCAAGTTGGCTTGGTATTCAATAGACCCGGTATTTTATACTCAAAAACCGTCCGGAATCACAAATGAAGAATTATCTTTCAACACTACCAGAAGAATTTTTAGTGAGGAACTGTACCCTTTAACTGACATTGCACAGGGACAATCCCAAGTTGTAAACACATTGGATTTAAGTTATTATCCTTCTGATAGAGGTCCGTATAATAATAGTTCAAACGTTTCTACAAACCCGGCAAGTAATTTTGGGGGAATTATGAGATCATTAAATTCTACTAATTTCGAACAAGGAAACGTAGAATATATTCAATTTTGGGTGTTAGATCCATACGTAGGAAGCGGTCAAATACCGCAGTCAAATACAGGTAAAGTTTATTTCAATTTAGGTGAAGTTTCAGAGGATGTATTAAAAGATGGAAGGAAACAATATGAAAATGGACTTGGACCAGATCAGATATTGGCAAATCCACGATCAATTTGGGGAGATGTGCCTGCATCACAATCTTTGATTTATGCTTTTGATACAAATACAGCTAACAGAGCCAATCAAGATGTTGGTTTAGATGGTTTGGCTAATGCTAAAGAAGGTGCTATTTACAATAATTATACGTCTGATTCTGACCCTGCAGGAGATGATTATACCTATTATTTAAATGCCTCAGGGAATGTTTTAGAGAGATATAAAAAATACAATGGCGTAGATGGAAACTCCGCAGTTGATATTAACGATCCTAATCGAGGTTCTTCTACAGTTCCTGATGTAGAAGATATAAATAGGGACAATACAATGAATACTATCAATGCGTATTATGAATACAGTATTGATGTTAAGCCAAATATGAATGTGGGGGAAAATTACATTACTGATATACGAAGTACGCAAGTTACATTGCCAAACGGTTCTGTAACTGATGCCAGATGGATTCAATTTAAAATTCCTGTTTCACAACCTGAAAACACAATCGGTAATATCTCTGATTTTAGATCAATCCGTTTCATGAGAATGTTCATGACCGGTTTTAATGATCTGGTAACGGTTCGCTTTGGTGCTTTAGATTTAGTGAGAGGAGAATGGAGAAGATATACGAATACACTTGATTTTAATGATACAAATGTTGTTGATGATAAAACAACTTTAGATGTTTTAGCAGTGAATGTTCAAGAAAATAATGAAAGATGTCCCGTAAATTATATTACTCCTCCGGGGGTAGTTAGAGAGCAATTGTATAATAATAATACTGTTATCAACCAGAATGAGCAATCATTATCTTTAAGAGTATCTGGTGATGGATTGGAGCCAGAAGATTCGAGAGCTGTTTTTAAAAATGTGAGTATTGACATGCGTCAGTTCAAGAAATTGAAGATGTTCTTACATGCGGAATCTTTACCAAATGAAATTGCGCTTCGGGATAATCAAATGGTAGGTTTTATCCGTTTTGGAAATGATTTTACACAGAATTTTTATCAAATAGAAATTCCTCTAAAAGTTACTGTTCCTTCCTCGACTTCCAGTTCAGATTGTTCGGCTTTAAGTGCCGAAGCAGTTTGGCCTGAAGACAATGAGATTGATTTATCTTTAGCATTATTGACTAAATTGAAGATTCAGGCAATGAGTATCGATCCAAGTACGCTCCCGCTTGACGGAATTTATTATCAAAATGAAGAAGAATTAGATCCTTCTTTGGCTAACAAAAACAATAAGCTGAGATTGGGTATAAAAGGAAATCCTAATTTTGGATTAGCGCGAACATTAATGATTGGTGTAAAAAGTAACGAAACCCATCAAGATGTTAAAGGAGAAGTTTGGTTTAATGAACTTCGTTTAGCTGATATGGATAACCAGGGCGGTATGGCAGCCGTGTTGAATGTAGATTCAAATTTTGCTGATTTTGCTACAGTTTCTGCCACAGGTAAAAAAAGCACCATAGGTTTTGGAGCATTAGAAGAAGGTCCGAATGAAAGAAATCGTGAGGATACAAAACAATATAATATCGTAACGAATGTTAATTTAGGCAAATTATTACCTCCGAAATGGGGAATTAATTTACCGTTCAACTATGCTATTGGTGAAGAAATGATTACTCCAGAATATGACCCTTTTAATCAAGATATTAAATTAAAACAGTTATTAGATAATACTACAGATAAAGCGGAACGAGATAATATTCAAAGTCGAGCTACGGATTATACAAAACGTCAAAGCATCAATTTTATAGGTGTTAGAAAAGAAAGAAGACCAGAGCAAAAACAACATGTTTATGATCCGGAAAACTTCACTTTTTCGCAGTCTTTTAATCAAGTGGAACGTCATGATTTTGAAATCGAGGATTATGTGGATCAGCATGCAAATTCATCTGTCGATTATGCCTACAGTTTTCAGCCTAAGCCTGTAGAGCCTTTCAAGAAAACTGCTTTTATGAAGAAAAGTAATTATTGGAAATTACTGAGTGATTTCAACTTTAATTATCTGCCTTCAAACATATCTTTCAATACGAATATTATCAGACAGTACAATCGTCAGCAATTTAGACAAGTTGATGTTGAAGGAATTGGTCTTGATCCATTGTACAGAAGAAATTTTGCTTTCAATTATCAGTATGGTTTTAATTTTAATTTGACAAAATCGTTAAAATTAAATTATACGGCTTCCTCCAGTAATATTGTCAAAAGTTATTTAAACGAAAATAATGAACCAATTGATACTTTTACAATTTGGGATAGTTATTGGGATATTGGAGATCCTAATCAGCACATGCAGCAATTGGTAGTGAATTATGAGTTGCCAATTAATAAAATTCCGCTATTTAGTTTTATAAAAGCGAACTATTCTTATACAGGTGATTACAGTTGGCAACGTGCGTCCAATGCATTGTCTCAAATAGAAATTGAAGGGAATAGCTATAATTTAGGAAATACAGTTCAAAATGCAAGCTCAAATAATTTGAATGCTACATTCAATATGGATGCGTTTTATAAGTATTTGGGACTAACAAAAAACACAAATAAAGCAGCTGCTAAACCTAAGGTGACTGTACCGAAACCTGGAGAAAAAGTGGTGAATACAAATACACAACAAATTGCAAAGAGCAATAAATTTCTAGATGGTTTGATGGGTATTTTAACGAGTGTTAAAAATATCCAGATGAACTATACAGAGAATAGTGGGACGATATTGCCAGGATATACACCAGGTGTGGGGTTCCTTGGTTCATCGAGACCGTCATTAGGATTTATTTTTGGAAGCCAGGATGATGTGCGATATGAAGCAGCAAAGAACGGATGGCTGACCAATTATCCTGATTTTAATCAAAATTACTCGCAAGTAACCAATAAGTTATTTAAAGCTACCGCAAATGTAGATTTATTACCTGATTTAAAAATCGATTTGTCATTAGACAGAGCATATTCTAAAAATTTTTCAGAGCAATATGATGTTACAGATGGACAATATAATTCGAGATCTCCCTATAGTTATGGTCTTTTCTCAATTTCTACAGTCTTAATAAAAACATCTTTCTCAACAAGTGATGAAAATTCATCTACGGCGTTTGACGATTTTAGAAATAATAGACTTGCAGTAGCAAATCGATTGGCAACGCAGCGCGGGATAGATATCAATAATCCAGCAAATCTAGATGCAGAAGGATATCCTATAGGGTATGGTAAAAATAATCAAGCGGTATTGTTGCCTGCTTTTTTAGCGGCGTATTCAGGAACTAATGCAACGGATGTTTCACTTGGGATTTTTAGAAATTCCCCAATACCAAACTGGGCTGTAAAATACAATGGATTAATGCGTTATGCTTTTTTTAAAAAGAATTTCAAACGCTTTTCTATGCAGCATAGTTATAGAGCTTCTTATACTATTAATTCATTTAGATCTAATTTTGAATATGATAAAACGCCAAACGGAGTGGATGCGAGTGGTAATTTTTTCAACAGCACAATTATGTCAAACATCAATTTAGTGGAGCAATTTAGTCCGCTTGTCAGAATGGATTTTGAATTGAAAAGCTCCTTAAAAGTGCTAACCGAAATAAAAAAAGATAGAGCATTATCAATGAGTTTTGATAATAACTTATTGACGGAAGTAAAAGGAATTGAATATGTTGTAGGACTTGGTTACCGATTTAAAGATGTGATTTTCTCCTCCAGATTAGCGGACAACCCAACAGGAATTATAAAAAGTGATATTAACTTAAAAGGCGATCTTTCGTATCGAAACAACCAAACGATTGTTCGGTATTTGGATTATGATAACAATCAGTTGGCAGCAGGACAAAATATTTGGTCTTTAAAAATTACTGCAGACTATGCATTCAGTAAAAATTTGACAGCAATTTTCTATTACGACCATTCATTTTCGAAAGCGGTAATATCAACTTCTTTTCCCTTAACAAATATTAGATCTGGATTTACGTTACGTTATAATTTTGGAAATTAATTTTTTTAAAATCTAAACAAGATTTGAATTGAGATTGTTACATTTGTCACCTAAAATTCAATTATCAAATTAATAATTATCAATTAGTATTTATATGAATATACCAGAAAATTTAAAGTACACTAAAGATCACGAATGGGTTAGTATTGAAGGCGATATTGCAACAATAGGAATTACTGATTTTGCGCAAAAGGAATTAGGGGATATCGTGTATGTTGAGGTGGAAACTTTAGACCAGACTTTAGAAAAAGATGAAGTTTTTGGAACTGTTGAGGCAGTTAAAACTGTTTCTGATTTGTTTCTTCCATTGTCAGGTGAGATTGTCGAGTTTAATGATGCATTAGAAAACAAACCAGAAAGTGTTAATTCAGACCCTTATGGAGCGGGATGGATGATAAAAATAAAGATTGCAAACGAAGCTGAAATAGATTCGTTGCTTTCAAGTGAATCTTACAAAGAACTTATTGGTGCTTAAGCAATTCTATTTTTGGGCGGCTTTATCTTGGACAGTATTGATAGTCTTTTTTTGTTTAATTAAATCAAGCGATATTCCTGCTATCCAGATTATGAATTTAGATAAAGTTGTTCATTTTTCTTTTCATTTTGTGTTTACATTGCTTTGGTTTTTCTTTTTTAAGAAGCAAATGAATAGTTTAGATGTCTTTAAGCCTTTAGTATTATCATTTGTATTTTCCATTTTTTTTGGGATAGCAATTGAAATTATACAAGCCTTTTTTACAACAACTAGAAAAGGAGATTTTTTTGATGTTTTAGCAAATTTATCTGGAGGGATACTCTCTGTTTGTGTAATTTTGTTTTTTAATAAGTACACGAGCTTAAATAAAGCATGATGCATATTATGGTCCCACTTCGGTGGGATTTTTTGTATATAAAAATGATTTTATTTTTATATACATTCAATAAATTTTTAAAATAAGATTGCATCTTTACGAAGTAGTTATTAATAGTAATTTAAATGTGAATTTAAAATGTATTTTTGCTAATTAGATTTTAATTAGATCGTAAAATCACAGGAAAAATGAATATTAAGCAATATTTAGATTCTACTTATTTAAAAACCGCATCACAAGCAGGTCTAAGTGAAGCTGATAATACTATTGTTGCTGAAAAATTTATTCAAGAAGCCATCGAAGAGTGTTTTAAGCTTATTATGATTCGGCCAGATATCGTTTCTATTGCAAAAAAAAAGATTACTGATGCTAATTCAAATTTACAAATTGGTACAGTGATTGATTTTCCGGAAGGGAAGTCTAGTGTAGATGAAAAAATTTCTGAGGCAATTCAAGCGATTGAAGACGGAGCCGATGATTTGGATTTCGTTTGTAATTACGAAGCGTTTAAAAATGGTAGCATTGATTTGGTTAAGGATGAAGTCCTAAAATGCACGTTATTGGGACTGGAAAATAATAAGGTTGTAAAATGGATTATAGAAGTGGCTGCACTAAATGATAAACAGATTATACAATTGTCTGCTTTGATAAAAAATGTAGTTATTTCAAATTTCAAAGAAGAATTGTACCAATCGGTTTTTGTAAAATCATCAACAGGGTTTTATAAAACGGAAGGTGATTTGCCAAATGGAGCCACAATTCCATCCATTATTATGATGTTGGAAAATGCTTCGCCACTTCCAGTAAAAGCAGCTGGCGGTGTAAGAAGTTATAAAGAGGCTGTTGAAATGATACGACTGGGTGTAAAACGAATCGGAACCTCAGTAGCTAAAGCAATTGCTGATGGGCAAAATTCACAAATTGATTACTAAATTCACAAAGAAAACCAATATGAAAAAAGGTTTGTCAACGTTACTCTTATCGTTTTATTCGTTTTTTATTTATTCCCAAGATTATAGAGAGACTCAATCAGGTATTTCAGCTGAACGGTTTCCTGTTTTTTTGAATTGTGAAAACTTGCAATCTAAGGAGTTGGAAAAATGTTTTTATTATCAAGTTCAAAATTTTGTATTCCAAAATTTTAAAGTTCCAGAAAATTTGAAACAAAATAATTTCAAAGGTAGTGTAGAAGTACTTTTCGAAGTGGACAGTAATGGTATTTTTAAAGTGATTTATGTAAATGCTACTGATGAGGATTTGATAAAAGAAACTAAACGGGTTTTTGGGGCATTTCCAAAGATTAAACCATCAACTTATAATGGGAAACCAACGTATTCTAAATTTACAATTGTAATTGCTATTCCAATAAAAAGTCCGGAACAGTTAGCTTCGGAAGCCATTGCTCGAGCTGAAATTTTACCAAAAGAAACAAAACAGCTTACAGAATTAGATAGTATTGTTTATAAAAAATTCAATAGTCCACAGTTCGAAAGTCATTTGAGTATTCCTTTTTCGCATAGTTATTATTCTCAGTTTGATGCTTCTTTAAATCAAGTTGGGATTAATAATCACACTGCATCAAAACCGTATACTTATGTAGAGGTTTCAAAATATTATGATCTTAAAGCCGTAAATGATAAACTAAAGAAAAATGTTTCTGGATGGTGGGCAAGAAAATTATGGAATGAAAGTACGGTTGAAATCCAAGGAGAGGACTATTGGTTCACGTTGAATCCTATATTGGATTTACAAGTTGGTAAAGCATCACAAACCAAAGCGAGTTACACTTACGTAAACACACGAGGGATTAATTTTCGAGGTGGTTTGGGGAAACAAATTAATTTCTCTACTACAGTTTTTGAAAGCCAAGGGCGCTTTGCGGATTATTACAATCGTTATGCGGAGTCTATACGGCCAGCGGGAGGGAATCCTGCAATTATTCCAGGTATGGGAATTGCTAAAGATTTCAAAACGGATGCCTATGATTTTCCTTTGGCGGAAGCCAATATAACTTTTGCACCCAGTAAATATTTTGATTTGCAATTGGGTTATGGAAGAAACTTTATTGGAGATGGCTACCGTTCTTTATTAGAAAGTGATGGAGCGAGTCCGTATCCGTATTTCAAAATTAATACTAATTTCTGGAAAATAAAGTACACCAATACCTATATGTGGCTTAAAGATGTTCGGCCAGAAGTTACACTTGAAAAAACGTATGCTACAAAATTTATGGCAAATCACTATTTGAGTTGGAATGTATCGAATAAATTTAATCTAGGTTTATTTGAATCGGTAATTTGGACAAATACGAATGACAGAGGATTTGATGTGAATTTTGTAAATCCAATTATCTTCTATCGTTCAGTAGAGTTTGCCTCTTCTGCTAGAAGCGGAAATGCAGTTTTAGGATTAACCTATAAATACAAATGGAATAATCAAATAAATGCATATGGACAATTTATTCTTGATGAATTCTCTCTTGGAGATGTTAAAAGAGGCGATAACAGTTGGAAAAATAAATTTGGGTATCAGTTAGGCGTTAAATATTATAATGCTTTTCAGGTTGATAATTTAATAATGCAATTAGAATACAACCACGTACGTCCTTATGTCTATTCTCATAGTAATCCTATTACCAATTATGCACATAACAATCAAAGTGTAGGACATCAATGGGGTGGAAATTTCAAAGAGTTTATAGCAATTGCCCATTATCATAAAGACAGGTATTTTGCTGATGCAAAAATAACAATGGGTACCCGTGGATTGGATTTTGATACAACTCAAGATAGTTTTAATTACGGAGGAAATATCTATAAGGATTATGATGAAAAGAGAGCTTTGGATAGCGGTGTAAAAGTAGGGCAAGGAAATAAAACGGCTGTTTTTATTGCTGACATACAAGCAGGATATTTGATAAACCCAGCAACTAATCTAAAACTTTTCGGAAGCTATATTTATAGAAATTTTGATCCAACAAAGAATACGGTAACTACTTTTACGGAAAGCACTAATTGGTTTACTTTAGGAATACGTTCCGATGTTTTTAATTGGTATTTTGATTATTAGCCTTAGTTTTATTTTTAAAAGAACTTTTTTATGAATTGTTTTTTGTCAAATCCTTTTTGATACGCTACTTTTGCAAAAGTTTTTACAAAGAAAATAAACATTAGTATTGAACGCAACACAAAACACCCTTTCATTAAAATCTATTTATATTGATTTCCGCGAAATAACCAAAGCACGTCTTGCTGTTAGCGTCGTGTTTTCGTCCATTGCGGGATTTATGCTTGGGATTGCTGATATTCATTCTTTCAGTTGGATGGTATTGTTGAAGCTGGCTATTGGTGGCTATTGTATGGTAGGGGCTTCTAATGCTTTTAATCAGGTTATTGAAAAAGATTTAGATGCTTTGATGGATCGCACAAAAAATCGTCCCGTTCCGGCAGGCAGAATGTCTTCTACTACAGCTTTGATTATTGCAAGTCTTCTTACTATTATTGGAATTGTACTGCTGTACACAATCAATTCTAAAACTGCCATGTTTGGCGCAATTTCTATATTTCTTTATACAAGTGTTTACACGCCTTTGAAAACGATGACGTCGTTATCAGTTTTTGTAGGGGCATTTCCTGGTGCAATTCCTTTTATGTTGGGATGGGTTGCTGCAACGGGAGAATTTGGTATAGAAGCAGGAACTTTATTTTTAATTCAATTTTTCTGGCAGTTTCCACATTTTTGGGCTATTGGATGGTTTTTATATGAAGATTATGAAAAAGCAGGGTTTTTTATGCTTCCTACGGGGAAAAAAGATAAATCGACCGCCTTGCAAATCATTCTGTATACAGTTTGGCTTATTATAGCTTCGCTTTTACCAGTTTTGGGATATACAGGCCAGTTGTTTATTACACCAATAGCGGCTGTTATTGTATTTTTGCTTGGGCTTTGGATGCTTTATTATGGAGTACAATTATACAAATTGAGAACAGCAAAAGCAGCGAGAACTTTAATGCTGGTGAGTGTTTCTTATATTACATTATTACAATTGGTTTATATATTTGATAAATTTTTAAGATAGTTATGGAAATTACAATGACAACAGACGAGCATAAATCCAGAACAGCACGGTCATACAAGTTGATACTGCTGTTTGCAATGGTTAGCATGACCATGATGTTTGCAGGGCTTACAAGTGCTTTTGTGGTAAGTAAATCTAGAGCCGATTGGTTGAAGGATTTTCAATTACCAACCGCTTTTTACTTTAGTACTGTTGCAATCATAGGATGCAGTATTACTTTTCATTTGGCAAAAAAAGCGATTCAAAAAGACAATCAAAAGGTGACAACTATATTTCTTTTGTCTACCTTAGCATTGGGGATTTTATTTGTGATTTTGCAATTTGCAGGCTTTAGCCAAATAGTATCAAATGGGTATTATTTTACAGGAAGTGAGAGTTCAATAACGACAACTTTTTTATATATTGTTACCGTTGTGCACTTGGCTCACCTTGCTGGCGGTCTAATTTCGTTGCTAATTATAATTTATAATCATTTTAAACAAAAATACAATTCAACTCAAACTCTTGGAATTGAACTAGGTGCAATGTATTGGCACTTTCTTGATTTCTTATGGGTTTATTTATTTTTATTTTTATATTTCTTTAAATAATAAAAAAACGTAAATTTGGGAACTTTTTAACGAATAACTTATATGGAAGCGACAGTTACTACTGCAAATAGTGAAGAAAAAACTTGGGGAGGCGGAACAGAGCCAATGGGAGCGGATTATGGCAAATTGATGATGTGGTTTTTTATCGTATCAGATGCCTTAACATTCTCTGGATTTCTAGCAGCTTATGGATTTTCTAGATTTAAATTTATTGAGACATGGCCATTGGCCGATGAAGTGTTTACTCACTTTCCATTTATGCACGGAGTATCAGCTCCGATGTATTATGTAGCATTAATGACATTTATTTTGATTTTTTCATCTGTAACAATGGTTTTGGCTGTTGATGCAGGTCATCAAATGAAGAAAAACAAAGTGGTTATTTACATGTTTTTAACAATCATTGGAGGTATAATCTTCGTTGGTTCACAAGCATGGGAATGGAAGAATTTTATAAAAGGTGAATACGGTGCCATTGAGACAAAAGGAGGTAGTTTACTTCAGTTTGTTGATAAAGAAGGACATCGTGTAGCACTTGCTGATTTTGCAGCAACTTTGCCTGAAGAAAGAGAGCAATTGACTCGAAACAAAGGGAAATGGTTCATGGATGAATCTTCTTTGCCAGCTTATTCAGTTGCCGAAGTTCAAGCAGGTTTCAAAGCACATCCTGATCTTTTGATTAGAACAGAAACCATAACTGCTGAAAAAAAGAAAACAGTTCTTTCTAGAAAAGATTCTGAATTAAGATTAAGTCAAGCTAGTTTAGTTATAGAAGGAGCTAACTTAACTCACAATGAATACGGAAGTAAATTATTTGCTGATTTCTTTTTCTTTATCACAGGGTTTCACGGATTTCACGTATTTTCAGGAATCATTATTAATATCATTATATTTTTTAATGTTTTAGTAGGAACTTATGAGAAAAGAGGTAGTTATGAAATGGTTGAAAAAGTGGGGTTATACTGGCACTTTGTCGATTTGGTTTGGGTATTTGTATTTACGTTTTTCTACTTAGTTTAATTTTAGATTTATCATTATGTCACACGAACATGTTTCTAATACAAAAAGGATTTGGACAGTTTTTGGTCTCTTATCTGTAATAACGATTGTTGAGGTAATTTTTGGAATTATTAAACCTGACTTTCTTTACATGAATAGCTTTATGGCAATGAGTTTACTAAACTGGTTGTTTATAATCTTAACACTTGTAAAAGCATATTATATTGTATGGGCTTTCATGCACATGGAAGGAGAGAAAAGTACACTAAAAAATGCAGTTGTTTTACCAGTAATTTTTTTAATATTATATTTACTTTTCATTCTTTTGACTGAAGGGAATTATATTTATGAGGTTTTTAAGAATTCTACGATTAAATGGAATTTTTAACAAGATATTAATTCAAAAAAAGGGTACGCATTGCGTGCCTTTTTTTATTTTTGTACTTTAAATTTTATCATTGTAATGAAAAAGAATATTGTCCTTTTTGTCCTTTTTATTTTGCCTATCGTTGCCTATCTTTTTTTTGCATCGGGTATAAATAGTTTTACGAGGTTACCTGTTATTACCCCTAAAGTTGCTGATTTTGGAGAATGGAAATCTTTAAAAGGTGAAAAAGTTAGCTTAAATAATAAAATAACCATCTTAGGATTTTCTGGTTCTGAAATTTTAAAAAACAGAGGTAATTTTTTTAATTTAAATGAAAAAATATACCAGCGATACCATACTTTCAAAGATTTGCAATTTGTTGTGGTTTGTCCTTTAGGTACTGAAGAGGATTCTAAAAAGGTTGTTGATGCATTAGGTGCTTTTACAGATGTGAGTCAATGGCATTTTGTTTTTGCTTCTCCTAAGGAAATAAATGCTTACTACAATCAACTTAAACTTGTAGGCAAGCTGGATAAAAATCTTGGTACTCCAAATGTTTATATTGTAGATAAAGAAAGAAATCTTAGAGGAAGAAAAGAAAAGAAAGAGTATAAGGAAGGGTATAATACATTTCATCCTGCTGATTTGAGTAATGAAATGCTAGATGATTTTAAAGTAATTTTGTATGAGTATCGTGCAGCACTTAAAAAAAATCATAACGCTACAAAGGAACTTTAATTCTTAGAATTTATGCTTAAAAATAAATCATACATAGGGATTTCCTTTATTATTTTACTTTTTGGGATTTATGCAGTGCCAAAAATAATTGATAGGATACAGAATGACGATGTTGTAAAAGGAGATCGTTTGGATAAAATTGGTGAGACAAAAAAGGATGATGGTAAATTAGTGAGAATTGGTCCCGCTCCAAAATTTGAATTAGTAAATCAGGATAATATAAAAATTACGAATGAGACCTATAAAGGAAAAGTTTACGTTTTAGAATTTTTTTTTACTACCTGTCCTTCAATTTGTCCAAAGATGAATTTAAGTATGTTGGCTATTGAAAACTCTTTCTTTGGAAACCCTAATTTTGGAATTGTTTCTATTACTATTGATCCAATTCATGATACGCCGGCCATTTTGAAAAAGCACGCTAAATTATTAGGGGTAAAATCATCTAATTGGAATTTCCTTACAGGTGATAAGGATTATATTTTTGATATTGCAAATAAAGGTTTTAATCTTTATGTTGGAGAAAATAGTAAAGTAAGTGGGGGTTTTGAGCACTCAGGATTATTTGCTTTGATAGATAAAAATGGTTTTATCCGTTGTAGAAAAGATGATTTTGGTAATCCTATCTTATATTATGACGGATTAGATAAAAAAGGCGTTAGGGATATTCAACAAGATATTAATATTTTATTAAAAGATTAAACATGGAAGAGAATTCACTTGAACAAAAATTCAGTAAATTTATTATAATTGTTTCAATTGTAATTCCTGTAGTAGTGGCTATTTTATTTGGAGTGAAACTAAAAGATTTTGGTTACAATGTGGAACCACTTTCTTTTTTACCACCTATTTATGCAACTACAAATGGATTAACTGCTGCTATTTTGGTTTTTGCCGTAATTGCAATTAAAAAAGGTAAAAGAAAACTTCACGAACAGTTAATGACAAGTGCAATTGCATTGTCAGTATCCTTTTTGGTGATGTACGTTGCTTATCATATGACTGCTGACTCTACTAAATTTGGTGGTGAAGGAGTTATTAGATATGTGTATTTCTTCATTTTGATAACACACATTATCTTATCCATAGCGATTATTCCACTTGTTATGATTACTTATGTGAGAGCTTTGGCTACTAAATTTGATAAACACAAAAAGATAGCCAAAATTACATTCCCAATTTGGTTATATGTGGCAGTTACAGGTGTAGTTGTTTTCTTAATGATTTCACCATATTATGTTCAATAAAGATAAAATGAAAAAGATTGTAATGCTACGGTTCTCAAGATTTGTAAAGACGAGTTTCTTTTTTCTTGTTTCTTTCTTCTTATACTTACCCGTAAATGCTCAGTGCGCTATGTGTCGTGCGGCATTGTCAGGTGAAGGAAATAAAGATAAAGCTGCCGCAGTTAATGATGGGATTGTTTACTTGATGATAATACCGTATATTTTGGTCGGTGTAATAGGCTATACTGTTTATTGCATGAAAAAGAATAAATAAAAGTGATTTATTCAAGTTATTTTAAACCATCCACCGATACATTTACTGCTCCTTTTACTTTTATAAAAGCAATTATAGCCTGATTGGTTAGTTCTATTTTTTGGAATTGAATATCCTCCATTTTCCCGTTTACAAAAACACCCGGCATTGGTGAATAATTTTTCAAATAATTCATCATGCTTTTTTTGCCTTCGTCTAAATTTGGTTTAATCGAATAGCGACAACTTTGCTGAATTTTTCTTAAGACCAATCCTTGAGCCAGCCAATTAGCGGTACGCATTAATTTGTTCTTTGTGTCCAAGGCATAATCCAATTTGTCAAAAAATACTTCTTTCGTTTTGTCATTATATTGTGGGAAACCTGCCAGATAAATGGTTCCGTTTACAGATCCCAATACATCTAAGGCAATTATCATTTTGCCGTTCTTGTGCCAAATAGCTACGTTTTGAACTTTAACTTTCTTACTTCCAGAACCAAATTCCTGTCCGGAGAAATTGGTAGTCATTATTTTTGAAGCTTCGTCATAAGGAGAAACGGCAACAATATTTGCGGTTATTTCTTCTGGAATTTTTATGACGGGTTTTAAAACAATTTTGTTTTTGTCAAATTTTGATTCGGGTTTCTTGCCTATCAATGTTTCCATAGTACATTTCATACCCATGTCTAGCAAAAAAGTATCGTTTTTTAGTTTGGCAGTAGTAGAATAGATTTCAATTGGAACAATACGAAGCCAGCTCTGATATTCTTCATTCATTTGAAAAGGGGTGCAAATTTTTTCTAATGCGGAAAGAACATTAGGTTTGAAATCCATAGCTTTTGCTATAGCATCGTCAATCTTTTTTTCAATTTTAGATTTAAAAAGTTTGATTCCAGGATTAATCAGGTAAGTTACAGGCACATTTTTCCCAAAAATGGACATCGTTGGGCTTTCGTTCCAGTCTAATGATTTTAGTTCGGTTTTAGTGTTTAGTTTCCAGTTAATCAATCCGGTTTCACTTATTAAAGTCACCACGCCGTCCAGATTGAATTCTCGTGTGTCATAAAATTCAACACCCATTTTTTTTGTGCCAATTCTATATTTTACAATAGCCTTCAGCGGTAAAATAGTTTTTATTTTATCTCCAGCAACTCCTTTGTCATTTGTAATCGTAATTGGTGCTTGTTTCCAAACTTTCATTTCTATGCCGTCATCATCAATATTGTTATCCTCATAGATTAATCCATTTAAGATGGAGTTTGTTTGGTTTTCAATGTCTTTTAGTTTTATGCTAATCGGCAAATTAATAAAAGAGGGAATGTTTTCGTAAACTAAGGGAATAGCATCATCGGGTTCCGGTTTTAATGTAGCTATTTTTTGAGAAGTGGAACAACCGGAAATCAATAAGATAAGTGCAATCGAGAATAAGAATGAAAAGAATTTCAGCATTTTAGTTTAGTTTAAAAGACAAAATTAACAAAACAAATATATTTTTAGTATTTTTTGTAACAAATGCTAATTTTCAAAGTCTAATTGTTTTTATAACGGATTCTGTTGTGAATTATTTTATAATATTTCTAAGTTCTTTAATAGAAAAACTTAAATTTGTTTAGCAGTGATACTGCACTTTTATTCGAAATATATGGGAAAAAGAAGTTTTCTTAGTTTAATTCTAATGTTAGTTTTTAGCATTACCATTCAGGCACAATCTAAAAAGTGGACCTTGGAAGAATGTGTGAAATATGCGATACAAAACAATATTTCAATCAAGCAAACCGAATTAGATTCCAAAACGGCTGCAATTGATAAAAAAGGGGCAATAGGAAATTTTCTGCCTTCTTTAAATGCCAATGCTTCTCACTCTTGGAATATTGGTTTGAATCAGGATATTACAACAGGACTTTTACAGAATAAAACGACTCAGTTTACTTCTGCAGGAGCAAATATAGGGGTTGATATTTACAAAGGATTACAAAATCAAAATACACTTCGTAAAGCCAATCTTTCGATAGTTGCAGCGAAATATCAATTACAAAAAATGCAGGAAGATGTAGCGCTAAATGTTGCCAATGCCTTTTTACAGATTCTTTTTAATAAAGAGAATTTAAAAGTGCAACAGGAACAATTAGGGATCAATCAAAAACAATATTCACGTTCAGAAGAATTAGTCAATGCAGGATCAATTCCTCGTGGTGATTTATTGGATATAAAAGCGACTGTTGCATCGAATAATCAAAATGTTATTGCAGCTGAGAATGCTTTATTAATTTCAAAATTGAGTTTAGCTCAATTATTGCAATTAAAAGAATTTGAGCATTTTGATATCATTGATGATACTAATGCTAAAGATGAAAACAATATTTTAGCACAAACTCCAGCAGTAATCTACGATAAGGCAAAAGAAAATAAAATCGAATTGAAAATTGCCAAAACCAATTTGGAGATAGCGGAGAAGAATGTTGCTATTGCAAAAGGGGCTTTTCAACCGACGCTGCAAGGATTCTATAGTTTTAGTTCCAGAGTTGCTTACAGTGACAGAATTATAGGTGTTCAGCCCAATACGTCAAATCCTACATCTGTAGTTGGGTATGTACAAGGGACAAACCAAAATGTTTTGCAAAATAATTTTTCTCCCGTATTAGGAAATGCATTGCCATTTTGGGATCAATTTAGTAACAACAAAGGACAATCTTTTGGGGCGCAATTGTCTGTTCCAATTTTTAATGGGTTTTCAGCAAGAAATAATGTGGAGCGTTCTAAAGTAAGTTTAGAAAAATCAAAAATTGCATTAGAACAACAGGATTTGGACCTGCAAAGAAATGTTTTTACAGCCTTTACAGATGCGAAAGGAGCTTTGAATGCTCATGAATCTTCCATTATAGCATTAGAATCAAGACAGGAAGCTTATAATTATGCAAAAGAAAAATATGCAGTGGGATTGATGAATTCTTTTGATTTCAACCAATCACAAACGTTACTTACTAATGCACAATCAGAGGTTCTTAGAACAAAATACGATTACATTTTTAAAATTAAAATTTTAGAATTCTATTTTGGAATTCCAATCATTAAAAACTAGATTATTATGTCAAAAAAAACGATTTATATCTTAATTGGTAGTGCAGTAGTTGTTATTGCAGTATTGATAGTCCTTTCGAAAAAAGGAATTATTGGAAATAAAGATAAAGGTAAAGAGGTAGAAATTGCTAAAGTTGATGCTACTACAATTGTTGAAACGGTTTCTGCTACGGGAAAAATTCAGCCTGAAATTGAAGTAAAAATATCCTCAATGGTTTCAGGAGAAATTATTTCATTACCTGTAAAAGAAGGGCAAGTAGTCAAAAAAGGTGATTTATTAGTAAAGATAAATCCGGATTTATATACTTCGGGATTAAATAGAACAGTTGCTAATTTGTCTGGAACTAAAGCAGGTTTGAGTCAGGCGGATGCCTCTTTTAAAGAAGCTAAAGCAAGTTATGACAGAAATAAAACGTTATTCGATAAAGGAATTATTTCCAGATCAGATTGGGATAAATCAATTGCTTCTTTTGAAGTTGCAAAAGCGACCAAACAAACGGCCTATTTTAATGTAAAAAGTGCTTCCGCTTCGGTAAATGAAGCTCAAGATAACCTAGGACGAACAATTATTTATGCACCTGCCGATGGAACCATTTCGGTGCTTAATGTAGAACTTGGCGAGCGTGTTTTGGGAACGCAACAAATGGCTGGAACAGAATTGTTGAGAGTTGCCAACTTGAATAATATGGAGGTCGAAGTTGATGTAAATGAAAATGATATTGTAAAAATAAAAGTAGGTGATGAGGCAAAAGTTGAAGTTGATGCTTATTTGAAAAAACAGTTTAAAGGAATTGTTACCAGCATTTCTAATTCGGCTAGTTCTTCTTTGACGGCGGATCAAGTAACTAATTTTAAAGTAAAAGTTAGAATACTTAAAGAATCCTATCAAGATTTATTAGAAGGGAAACCAGATACATATTCTCCTTTCAGACCAGGAATGACGGCAACAGTTGATATTATTACCAAAACAAAAAAGAATGTATTGTCTGTGCCAATTAGTTCCGTTGTAGTAAAATCAGATACCACTGCAGTGAAGGAAATAAAAATTGAGGATCCTCAATCCGATGAGAAAAAAGCAGCACCTAAAAGTGATAAGAAATTGGAATGTGTTTTTGTAAAAGTAGGTGATAAAGCCAAAATAAGAATCATTAAAACTGGCATTCAGGATGATACTAACATTGAAGTTTTGACTGGACTTAAAAAAGGTGATGTAGTTATTACAGGACCGTACACTACAGTTTCGAAAGAACTTAATTCTGGAGATAAAGTAACACTAAAAACAGAAAAAGATAAAGAAGAAAGCAAGAAATAATACATAAAGTACATATATTTGAAAATCACAATCATTAATTTTATTTTATGATTGTGATTTTCACGTTAAAATAAAAATAAAATTGGATTATATACTTAATATTGAAACCGCTACAAAAAACTGTTCTGTTGCTCTTGCAAAAGAAGGAAAAACAATTCTGTGCAAAGAAATAGCAGAAGAAGGGTATTCTCACGCCGAACGATTACATGTTTTTATTGAAGAAATTATACAGGAAGCCGGGATTACGTTCAAAGATTTAGTTGCTGTTGCGGTAAGTCAGGGCCCTGGATCTTATACCGGATTACGAATAGGAGTTTCTGCCGCAAAAGGGCTGTGTTTCGCTTTAGACATTCCTTTGATTGCTGTTGATACCCTGAAAACGTTAGCTTCTCAGGTTAAAGTTTCAAATGGCTTGATTATTCCAATGATTGATGCTAGAAGAATGGAAGTGTACAGTGCCATTTTTACACCTAATTTTGAAAATAAAAGAGGAACTTTAGCCCAAATTATAACTGAAAATTCATTTGAAGATTTACTGGAGACACTTTATTTTGTGGGAGATTGTGCCGAGAAGTGCAAAACAGTTTTAACCAAAGATAATTTTGTTTTCTTGGACGCAATCAAATACCCTTCAGCCAAAGAGATGAGTTTGTTAAGTTTTGAAAAATTCAAAATAAACGACACGGTAAATGTCGCTTATTTTGAACCATATTATCTGAAAGATTTTATGATTACTACCTCAAAAAAATAATATGTTTATTAAGAATTAGCCTTGGATGATTCTCTAACATAAGGCTGAATTATAATACCGGCACCATCAAATGCTACTTTACAGCTTTCTAAAGTTTGAGAGAAGACTTCGCCAAAATCTTCATTATTTGCCCATGGTCTAACCGCAAGTTGGATGGCATTGTCAGTCAAATTCTTTACGGAAACTTCGGCAACTGGCGTTTTTAGTATTTTGGGGTTACTATTTAAAACAGCGGTAATAATGTCTTTTGCCTTTTTAATATCGGTATCGTAAGAAATGGCAATCGTTAAATCGGCTCTCCTAAATCCTTGCAAGGAATAATTGATAATTGTCCCATTGGATAAAGCCCCGTTTGGAATAAAAATAGTTTGATTGTTCCCGTTGATTAATTTGGTAACAAATATTTGGATTTCGCTAACGGTTCCAATATTACCCTGTGCTTCAATGGTATGTCCTACTTTAAAAGGTTTGAACATTATAATTAGCATTCCTCCTGCAAAATTTGACAAGGAGCCTTGAAGCGATAACCCAACGGCTAGTCCCATTGCACCAAGAATGGCAACAAAAGAGGAACTTTCTACTCCCAGTTTTGAAATGACAGCCACAAATAATAATACTCTTAAAACCCAAAGTAAAACATCAGCCAAAAAGGTGGTCAAGGTAGGATCCAAATCTCTTTTTACCATTGTTTTTCTAATGATTCTATTGATAAGCCGAATGGCGTAAAGGCCGACAAATAAAATAATAAAGGCTGAAATTACTTTAGGGGAATAGTCAATCAATTCTTTGATGAAAGTGTCTGCGTAACCAGTTAATTGATTAGGATTAAGGATCATTTTTTAAATAATAAAAAACCCTCTCAAAAGAGAAGGTTTAGGTTTGAAGCGCGAAAATACAAATAAATTATTTTTCTTTAAATTAATCGGCGTCTTCTTCTGTCTTATTTATGGTTTTTTTGGCAATTTCAGTAGCTTCTGAATCGGCATCATTAGCCAATGCGTTTGTTTTTTTAGAAATAGTTTCAGCATTTTCCGAAACTACTGCTTTGGTTTTACTGGCCGCATCTTCAACTTTGTCAGCGGTTACTTCAGTTTTTTCTTTTATGCTTTCTGCTGCTTTTCCTAAAGCATCACTTGTTGTATCTTTAGCATGACCCGTAAAATCTTCTACTTTAGCTATAATTGGCGCAGCAGTTTCTTTTACTTTATCAAAAGTGTCCTCGGCAAATGTCTCTACTTTTTCTAAAATTGGTGCGGCAGCTTCTTTTGCTTTATCAAATTTTTCTTCTGCGAATGTTTCCGCCTTTTCAATGTAAGGTGCTGCGGTTTCTTTAGCATGTTCAAAAGTTGTTTCGGCTTTGTCTGCTAATTCACTGGCTGTTTCTTTGGCTGAGCCAAACAAATTTTTTAAAAATGAAGATAGTCCCATGTTGTTTATATTTGATTAGACTTACAATATTAAGCAATTTTTTCTAAGAACGCTTTATTAAACCGTTAATAATTTGCTGAAAATCAGTGTTTGGCGCTAAATAAGTTTGGTTATGACAAACGAAAAAGGCGTTTCGTTATTTTTATATTGGGAAGCTAAAAAGAGAGGATTTTAAGTTTGTTTATTTTTGTGGAAATAGTAGCAGTGAAAAGATTGGAAGGATATCGGGAATCCTAAAAATAAATTATAAATAAAAAAAGCGTCTCAAATGAAACGCTTAAATTAATTGGGTCAAATTAATCTATTCGAGTTCGAAAGTTAATTTTAAGTTGACTCTATATTCTGTAATTTCTCCTCCACTTACGGCTGCACTATGGTCTTTAATGTATACAGAACGGATGTGTTTTACGGATTTAGCCGCCTTGGCAACTCCTTTTCGAGCTGCATCTTCCCAACTTATATCTGAACTGGAAAGCACTTCAATTACTTTTAATACTGACATAATTTCTATTTGTTAAGTTAAGGATTAAATGTACCTATTTTAATTTAAAATTTCTATTTAAAACGGCAATTATTTTATATAACTATAACATTATCAATTGTATATACGTATTTTTTTATTTTATGCGTTTATTGCTTCCACTTTAATTTCTTCATCGTTTAACATGCTTTTCAACATGTTTTCGATACCGCTTTTTAAAGTAAATGTTGAAGATGGGCAACCGCTGCAAGCTCCTTGAAGGATTACTTTTACGGTTTTGTCAGCTTCGTTATAAGAATCAAATGCAATATTACCTCCGTCAGCTTGTACGGCTGGTTTTACATATTCCTCTAATATATTGATGATTTGTTGTGAAGTGACATCCAGATTGTCAAATTCTTTTGCTTTAGTGTTTTCTTCAGCTGTTACGGCTTCAATGAAATTTTCATCTAAAACAGTTCCTCCATTTTCAATATATTGCTTGATGAAACTTCTTATTTCTAAGGTGATTTCCTGCCATTCATTGATTTCATATTTGGTTACGGAGATGTAGTTTTCGTCAATGAAAATTTCTTTTACGTAAGGAAATTTGAATAGTTCTTTTGCCAATGGCGAAGCGGCAGTTTGATCAATATTTTTGAATTCAATTGCATTTTTGGTCAACATTCGGCTCACTACAAATTTTAAAGCTGCAGGATTAGGAGTTGTTTCTCCATAAACGGTAATAGGTTGTTTTTTTGTTTTGTTTTCGTCTGGGGTAATGATTGTTCCGCCATCGTTTACGAATTTTTCTATTTGTTCTGCCACAGCATCTTTTACATCTTCCCATTCCACAATGCTATATTTTTCGATAGCGATGAAGTTTCCTGAGATGTAAATTGTTTTTACAAATGGTAAGTAAAATAGTTGTTGGGCAAGAGGGGAAGATTTTGCCTCATCTATATTTTTGAATTCAAAACTTTCATTTTGAGTGATAAAATCTGCAAATTCAAATTTTAATATCGCTATGTTTTGTGTTTCTTTTATGCTAACTTTAGTCATGATCTTAGTAAATTTTTACAAATTTAGTAAAGTTATTTTCCACTAATAGCTATATTTGAATTTTAATAAAATAAATTAACAATATTTTAGTTATTAACAAGGTATTTATACCTTTCATTGAGTCAGCAATTCCTTTATATAATAGTATTTCTATGTATAACAAAATTAAATTTTTTGTAATCCTGTTTTTTGTATATCAATATTCTTTTTCACAAGAAGGGGTTGCTGTCTATTCTGATTATCTGTCGGATAATTATTATTTGTTACATCCTTCAATGGCTGGAGCTGCAAACTGTGCAAAAATTAGACTTACTGCACGTAAACAATGGTTTAGCCAGGAGGATGCTCCGGAACTTCAAACACTTAGTTTCAATGGTCGAGTAGGGGAAAAAGCAGGAGCTGGGATTATTCTTTTTAATGATAAAAATGGGTATCATTCTCAAAAAGGAGTTAAGTTCACTTATGCGTATCACCTTATGTTTTCAAGAGATGAGATTGATTTAAATCAATTGTCTTTTGGTATTAGTGCAGGATTGATTCAAAGCCAACTGGACGAAACAGAGTTTTTGCAATCAGGCGATTTTGATCCTATAGTTGATGGAACTGTTGTGCAAAAAGATTCTTATTTCAATTTTGATATTGGAGCATCCTATAATTATTTGGATTTTTATGTTCATGGTACCGTAAAAAATGCCGTTGAGACCAGACGAGATATTTATACGGAATATGAAAGCGATAATTTGAGGAAATATTTGTTGAGTGCCGGTTACGTTTTTGGAGATGCGGATAGAATATTATGGGAACCGTCATTTTTATTTCAACTGGTGGATAAGACAAAAGAAAAATCAATTGACTTTAATATTAAGGCATATAAAAATATGGATTTCGGTAAGCTTTGGGGAGGTTTGTCCTACCGTAGAAGTTTAGACGGAGCAGAATATACTAATGGTTCAGGAGTTTCTAAGCAGAAACTTCAATATATTACTCCTATTGTTGGTGTTAATTTCAATAATTTCATGTTTGCTTACACGTATTCACATGTGTCAGGTCCTGTGAAATTTGATAATGGTGGCTTTCACCAAATTACTTTGGGAATCAACTTATTTTGTAAGCCTGAAAAATACGAATGTAAATGTCCGGCAATCAATTAATTTATTTTATTTATGTTAATTAAATCTGTTAACGGAAAAACACCTTCCATACCTGAGGATTGTTATGTAGCCGAAAATGCTACTATTGTTGGTGATGTTAGTTTTGGTACTTCATGTAGTGTTTGGTTTAATGCTGTAGTAAGGGGTGATGTAAATTTCATCAAAATAGGAAATAAAGTAAATATTCAGGATGGTGCCATTATCCATTGTACGTATAAAAAGCACCCAACAATTATAGGCAATAATGTTTCTATTGGCCATAATGCCATTGTCCATGGTTGTACTGTTCATGACAATGTATTGATTGGAATGGGCGCAATTGTTATGGATAATTGTGTTATTGAAAGTAATTCTATTATTGGGGCCGGAGCTGTTATTACTCAAAATACGGTTGTTGGTTCCGGTTCGATTTGGGCTGGTATTCCTGCTAAAAAGGTAAAAGACATCGATCAATCTGATTTTGCAGGGGAAATCGAGCGTATTTCGAATAATTACGTAATGTATTCCAATTGGTTCAAGGAAGAAGAGTAATCTATCTCACTTCTTGTCGAAAATACTTTTTAGCTTTAAAGAAAATTCTCTTATTGTCTCTTAATTGGTATAGATGGGATTTGGTTTGTCAAAAGAAAATTTGAATAGATTAAAAATCGTTTTCCTCAACAGCATATTTGTTTTCTAAAATTTCAGCTAAAACCTTTGAATTATTATTGGTATAGAAAATGGGTTCGCTTTTTTCGGCTGACGAAAGCCCTATTTTTTCTTTTAATATTTTTTGAGTCTGTTTGGCAACAGCTTCACCAGAATCGATGATGTGAATATGTTCTGGAAGTATCTTTTTTATTTGAGGAATCAGATACGGATAATGACTACATCCCAATACTAAATAATCGATGTTAGCTTCAATCATTGGAGTGAGATAGGAGTGAAGTAGTTTTGTCATTTCCGGCGAATTGATGTCGCCATTTTCAATCAGTTGCACTAATCCATGGCCTACTTGTTCAATTATTTTGGTATCCTGATACATTTCAGTAGTCTTATTAAAAAGCTCACTGTTTAATGTGCCTTGTGTAGCAAGTATTCCTATGATTTGAGTTTTAGAATGAGTCGCAGCAGGTTTTATGGCTGGTTCAATACCTATGAAAGGGACATCATATTTTTCTCGTAATTCTCGAATGGCATTGGTGGTTGCGGTATTACAAGCTACTACAATCAATTTACAGTTCATTTTTAGAAGAAAATCAGTGTTTTTCATGCTTAAGGCAACAATTTCATCTTTCGACTTTTGACCATAAGGAGCATTCTTGCTATCCGCTAAATAGATTGTTTTTTCATTAGGGAGTAAACCATGAATTGCTCTCCAAATTGAAGTGCCTCCAATGCCTGAGTCAAAAATTCCGATTGGTTTATTGTTGTTCATAGAAACAAAGTTAAGTGGTACCATTTAAATATCCTAAAAATTATTTTAACAAAAAAAACTGCTCGATCCCAAATTTGGGTGAGCAGTTCTAGAACTAGTATCGGTCTTTTAGAAACCTAAATCTTTTTTTACATCAATAGTCAAGTTTGTACCATCAGCAAGTAAAAGAGTAGAACCATCTAACACATATTGAAATCCTTTTGCTTTACCAACTTTTTGGATAGAAGCTCTTACTTTTTCCATTAAAGGTTTTACGATATCAGATTCTTTTTGTTGCAATTCTTTTTGAGCATTGTCTCTAAAATCAACAATTCTTTTTTGCATATCTTGAACTTCTTTAGAACGTTCTCCATTTACAGCTTCAGTTACTGTTGCAGATTCTGCTTCGTATTTTTTTAATTTTGTTTGGTATTCTTCAACCATTTTTTTGTAATCTGCATCATATGTTCCGCTCAATTTTTCCAATTGTTTTTGAGCGTCTAACATTGCTGGCATTTTTGCCATAATCTCACTTACATCAACATGAGCAGTTTTTGCTTGTGCATTAATAGTTTGGTTTGCACCAAAAAAAAGTATTCCGGCAATTAGTAAAGTTTTGATTTGTTTCATCGTTTTTAAAATATTTAGTATTAATTTTTGTTTGTATTTTCTTTTAATTTTTCTGCGGCTGCTTTTTTAAGTGCTTCCCTTTCTTCAAGAGTTTTTTTTCTTTTTTCTTCTAAAGCTTTTTTACGGTCTTCTAAAACTTTTTTACGGTCTTCTAAAATTTTTGTTTTTAGCTCCTCTTGTTTCAGTTTAGCATCTTCTACTGTTGTTGTTGAAGGCACTCCAGTTGAATCAGGGACTATCGTTTTAGTTTTTAAATCTTCTGTTTTAGCAGAGGCAGAAACCGTGCCATTTTTTTTAGCTTCTCTCTCGGCTACTATTTGTTTTCTCTTCTCTTCTAAAGTTTTTTTACGCTCCTCAATCAGTTTTTTACGATCTTCCAGTGTTTTTTCTCGGAGTTCCGCCTGTTTTTGCTTTGCTTCGGCAGCAGTTGTTTTTGCAGCTTCAATTTTTTGACCTTTATCACTTGTTGTTTTAATATCGGTCACAACTCCGGTTTTTTTCGCTTCTCTCTCAGATAGAAGTTGTTGTCTTCTTTCTTCAAATTCTTTTTTCTTTTCTTCTTGAAGTAATTTCCTGTCAGCTATAATTTTATCCCTAGCTGATTTTTTTTCATCCAATGCCTTTTGTCTGTCAGCCAAAAGTGGATTTTCATCCAAGGCGTCCTCTTTGTTTTCTTTTGCTTCCTCTTCTTTAAGTTGTTTTTTGCTTAATTGTTCTCTCTTCTCAGTTCGATTCAATACACGTACAACCTGATCGCTGATGTCAAATCTCTTTGCTGCAAAAAGCATTGTCAAATCAGAAGATTTGTCAAAAATGAAATCATATTTTTTTGCTTCTGCGATATCCTGTACAGCAGTAAAAACTTGATCTTGTATTGGCTTTGCCAGAACTGATTTTTGCTGAATCAAATCTCCGTTGGCTCCAAATCTTTTTTGTTGGTAATCTAAATTCTCGTTTTCAAGGAACTTAATTTCTGTTTCTCTTTCGTTAATAAGTTCTTTTGTCAATAAGGCTTGCTCAGCCCTTAATGCATTTTTCAACTTATCAATTTCATTTTTTTTAATTTCAATCTCTTGTTTCCATTTTTGGGCTTTTTGCTCTAATTGGATTGTTGCTTCGGTATAATCCGGTACATTCTGAAGAATATACTCCATGTCAATATAACCTACTTTGGTCCCCTTAGTTTGCGCATGGACTGAATTTACTACTGTCAGCGCTAAAAATATAAATAAAAATTGTTTTCTCATAACTTTAATGTATTAGAAAAATTTTTAACTAATTTTTTTAAAATTGTTGTCCAATGATAAAATGGGTTTCCCATCCGTTTGGCTTGGCTGTTCCAGGTAAGGCATCAAAACCATATCCGAAATCTATTCCTAATAATCCAAATGCAGGCATGAATACACGTAAACCAGCTCCTGCGGAACGACTTAATGCAAAAGGGTTATAACTTTTGAAATTAGCATAAGATGAACCTGCTTCTAAAAACGTTAATGCATATATTGATGCTGACGATTTTAGTGTTATAGGATAACGCATTTCCAATGAAAATTTATTATAAACTGTTGCTCCAATTTGCTCACCAGCACTGTTTACCGGAGTTAATGAGTTGTTTGGATATCCTCTCAACTGAATGGTTTCTCTACCATCCATAGAGTAATTTGCTAAACCATCACCACCTACATAGAATCTTTCGAACGGTACAACACCTCTGTCTTGGTTGTATGCTCCAAGGAATCCAAATTCAGTTAAAGTTCGGAGTACTAATTTACCATAAATTTTTGTGTACCAATCCGCTTTAAACTTAATTTTATAATATTCTAACCAATTAAATTTCTTCTGATCCACTTTAGCTGGGTCAGCAGCAGCATCTTGGTAATTAGTCACTTTATTTGGAGTAACATTTGTTGAACTAGGAATAGCTTCAACATAATCTCCTTCATTTACTTGTATTCCGTTTGAACCGGTATACGTTGCTCCAGTATACTTGTATTTATATTCTTGTTGGTCCCCTAATGTTGCATAATCAGTTCCATTTATCAAAGAGTATGGGGGAGTCACTTTTGCAGAAATACTAAACTCTGAACCATATGTTGGGAAAATTGGATTTACCCCTTTATTGCTTCTGGTTAAACCTATAGTGTAGGCTAAGTTTCTTGAAGTTCCATTTCCAAATGTAAATAATCCTGTGTTGTAATTATGTAAATCATAATGTTGGTAACTTATAGATTGTGACAAGACAAAGAAATCATCCGGCACCGTTAATCTTTTAGCTAAACCAACTGATAAAGTAAGGATGTTAAAACTTTTAGTTTTATCAACTCTTTGTGTTACGTAATTATTTAAAAACTGTTTGCTATACGATAAGGATGTGCTAAATTGTACTGGTTTTTTTTGTCCAAACCAAGGTTCAGAAAATGACATACTATAGGTTTGAAAGTACGTACTTCCTTGTAATCTCAGCGAAACTTTTTGACCATCTCCCATAGGTAATGGTTTGTAAGCATCTTTATTCAAAAGATTTCTGGCTGAGAAATTGTTAAATGATAATCCCAAAGTACCTATGAAACCACCTCCGCCGTAACCACCTTGCAGTTCTATTTGGCTAGAGCCTTTTTCAACAAGATTGTATTCAATATCAACAGTTCCTGCACTTGAATCTACATTTTTGAATTTTGGATCAATCGCTTCCGGATCAAAAAATCCTAATTGCCCGATTTCACGAATGGTTCTTACTAATTCTTCCTTACTGTATTTTTCTCCAGGCTTAGTTCGTAGTTCTCTATAAATTACACGGTCATTTGTTTTGTCGTTTCCTACAACCGTAATTTTATTAAAATAGGCCAATGGTCCTTCAGTAACTCGTACCTCGAAATCGATAGTATCGTTTGCAGTTTTTACCTCTACCGCATTTATATTTGAAAATAAATACCCGTTGTTTTGATATAAATTGGTAATATCTTCTCCATCTGGTTTAGATTTATCTGCAATTCTTTTTTCGAGAAGCACACCGTTATAGGTTTCTCCTCTTTTAACACCTAAGATTCTACCCAATAATTGATCTGAATAGACCGTGTTTCCTAAAAATTTAATATTTCCAAAATAGTATTTGTTTCCCTCTTCTACATTTATTTTAATTGATAATGCATTTTTGTCTTTGTTGTAAGTAACAGAATCAGAAAGTATTCGGGCATCACGATATCCTTTTTCTTTATAAGCGGCAATTACTTTTTCTAAATCGGTTTTGTATTTTGCTTGTATAAATTTAGATGCCTTCAAGACTCGAATAGGATTTTTCTGTTTCGTATCTTTCATTGCTTTACGCAAAATTTTATCTGATAATTTTGTATTACCAACAAAATCAATAGATTGTATTTTTATTTTTTGCCCTTTATCAATATTTACAAGCATGTTTACTTGATTTATTGTTGTAGTGTCTTTAATGGTATTTATAGTTACTTTGGTATTGTAGTAACCGTCTTTTTTGTATTTATTTTCAATATAATTTTTGGTGGTTGTAATTAAATTTTCGTTGACGATTTTATTTTTAGTAAGGCCATTATCTTTAATTAAGCCTTCAGTTTTGTTTTTCTTAATACCAACAAATTTCACCTCATTTAACTTAGGTAATTCTGCAATGTTTAAGTCAAGATAAATACTGTCATTTTGGATTTTATTAACGTAAAAGGATATCTCATCAAAAAGTCCTAGTTTTCCAAGTTTTTTGATTGCGCTGCTTATTTCTTCACCCGGAATAGTTATTTCCTGTCCTTTTTGAAGTCCTGCAAAAGTTACCACGGTCTGAGAATTGAAACTTATTTTTCCAACAACTGTTACATCGGCTAGAATGTATTTTTTTCCTTGGTCAAAAGGAACTCTTTCTTGAGCTTTAATTTGAGTAAAACTTCCAAAAATTAAAATTGTAAGGACTGTTTTTATGCTTTTATGTAACACTAAAAAATTATTTAATTTGTTCACTTGTTTTTCCAAATCTACGTTCTCTTTTTTGATAACTAATAATAGCCTCATATAAATCTTGTTCTTTAAAGTCTGGCCAAAGGATATCAGTAAAATATAATTCTGAATAGGCTATCTGCCACAACAAAAAATTACTTATTCTATGTTCTCCGCTGGTTCGTATTAATAAATCTACATCAGGTAAATTTTGCGTGTAAAGATGCTCATTTATAATTGAATCGTCAATAGTGTCTATTGAAATTATATTATTTTTAACTTTACTACAAATGTTTTTAACCGCATTGACTAATTCCTCTCTGGAACCATAGCTTAACGCCAGAGTCAATGTCATTTGCGTGTTGTCTTTTGTTTTATTTATTACATCCAGAAGTTCCTTTTGTGCCGATTTTGGTAATTTTTCCAGATTACCAATAGCATTCAGTTTGATGTTGTTCTTTTGTAGTGTTACCAGTTCTTTTTTTAGTGAATTGATCAGCACTCTCATTAAAGTTTCTACTTCCAGTTTAGGTCTGTTCCAGTTTTCAGTAGAAAAAGCATAAAGCGTAAGATATTCTATACCTAATGAAGCACTGGCTTCTATTATTTTTTTAACTGATTTTGTTCCACTTTCATGCCCTAAAGCTCTTAAAAGTCCTTTTTGTTTCGCCCAGCGACCATTGCCATCCATTATAATGGCTAAATGTGTGGGTAAATTTGTAGCGTCTATTGTAGGTAGTAAATCCATTTCTTTAATCTGCACAGTAACAAGGTTTGTTTCCAAAGGTATAAGTAAGGGTCAATCCCGAAAAAACATACCAATCATTATTATTTAAATTTCCAAATCTCAACATTTCTAAATTCTCATTCTTTGGATTGCTCCCGTCCAAATTGTCTGAAAGTGTATATCGTGCTCCAACCTCCGCGGCCAATATAAAATTAGGTGTAATATTTGATTTTATTCCTAAATTAATTGGAATGGCAAAAGAGCCTGAACCTTTGTCTTTCCTAGTTTCACCTGCTAAAATATATAATTCATCATATCTAAAATAGCTTATTCCGGAATATACATAAGGAGAGATTTTATTCCTCAATTCATGAAGATTAAAATCGAAGAAATTGAATTCAAGGCCTAAAGATACTTCTTTTATACTATTTTCAAAACGATATCCTCTTTGGTTTCTGCCAGCTTCTTCAGAATCCAAATCGTTTGAAGAGATTTTTGATTGTGTGTAGGAAAACCTGTAGGAATGTCTTGGGCTTTTATTCCATTTGTAAAGAAGTCCTAAAGCAGGCTCGTTTGGAGAAATATAGGTCGTGGAACCTACATCTCCCACGTAGTTACTACCTCCCACAAAAACACCAATCTCATGAATTTGAGCTTGGATTGCCAAGAAGGGAAATAGGCATAACAATAAATTAAAAACTTTGTTCATTTAGTTAAAATTGCGTGCAAATATAAGAATTATCGATACGATTCAATACCCATCTTGTTAATTGTCTTTTATTTTAAATAATTAACAACAAATAGGCGTTAGATAAATCCAAACGTGAAAAATAGATAGAATCGTATAGTGTTTAACTAAAATGATTTAATTCCTTTTGTCTTCTCCCCAAAGTAATTTGCTGCGAAGTGTTTTTAAAAATGTTTCATCGGGAATTTCAACCATATTGATTTGAAAAGGGGTTTTCTTAATGGTTAGGATAGATTCATTTTTTATGGTGGTTACCCTGGAGTCCAATGAAACTAAATAATTTTCCTCTCTACCGGAAACTTTTAATTTAATTTCGGTTTCATCCGGAACAACAAGTGGTCTTGCGGTAAGATTGTGAGGCGCTATTGGAGTAATAACTAAGCTTTTTACAGTTGGGGTCAAAATGGGACCGCCACAACTTAAGGAATATCCGGTAGATCCAGTTGGTGTAGAAATAATCAGACCGTCAGCCCAGTATGAGTTTAAATATTCATCGTCCAGATAGGTGTCAATGGTAATCATCGCAGTGGTGTCTTTTCGGCTTACCGTAATTTCATTCATTGCAAAATTAATTTCCTGAATCGATTCGTTTTCGGTAGTACAGGTTAAACTGAGTAAAGTTCTCTTGGAAAGCGTGTACTTTCTCTCAATAACAAATTGCATAAATTCTGCGATGTTTTCTTTCTGAACGGTGGCTAGAAATCCTAATCTCCCTGCATTTATGCCTAATATTGGAATCCCTGAATCCCGGACCAATGTAGCAGCTCTCAAAATAGTTCCGTCACCGCCGATGCTGATGAGCAGATCAAAGCTTTGGTCTAATTCAGTGTGGGAAGAAAAAGTTTTGTGTTTTGTTTCTACAATTTTTTTCTCGTTAACCATCGACAAAAAATTAGATTCGATGATCATCTCAACGTTATTCTTGTTAAAAAAATTAAAGATGTCATTTATAATAGGTTCTGTACTATTTTGATAATATTGTCCGTATATGGCTACTTTCATCTTTTTAATCGTTTAATCGCTGATATGTTTATTGAGTACGGCTTAAATGTTTATTTTTTTAAACAAACTGCTAAGCTATATATTAAGGTATTTGTCTAAATAATCAGAGCGTTCCTTTAAGTTGTTGATGTAATTGTCTTCTTGATGCTCTGATATGATTTCATAGTTATACCTTCTGAAAGTTTGGATAATTTCATTCATGGCTCCCAAACTTATTTTCATGGTTACTTGAACGCTTTCAACATCAGCATCAGATATAAATAAACCCAAAAGCTTCCCGTTATTGCTTTCAACAATTTGGGTTATCTGACTCATTGAATAATCCAAAATCGGTTTTTTGACAACAATAATTCCGCCTGGTTCTTTTAAAAATGGAGTTTCATGGAAAAATTTCATGATGTCCTCTATTTCATAATAGCCAACATATTTGTTGTTTTCATCTAAAACAGGTACTAAATTAGTGTGGTTTTTTGCGAAAATTTCTAAAACATCGAGCCAAATAGTATTGGTTCTGGTAAAAAAACCTTCAAGTGTAAATCTATAATCAATTACTTTTTTATCACTCTCAAAGGTTTCTAGATCATCGGATGCGATACTGCCAATATAAATTCCCTCTTCAATCACTGGAAAGTGTGAAAAGTGCAATTCATCAAAAAAGTCTTGAACAACCGCAATTGTATCTTGGCTGTCAATCGCTTTAAAATCATTGGTAATATAGTTTGTAATTTCTGTCATAAATCAATCGGCAATATTTTACGCAAAATAATCAAAAATAAGCAAAAACTCCTACCTTTTACTTTGTATTTTTGCTTCATTAAATAGTATTATCACAATCAAAAAGTGTTCCAATGACAAAGTTAAGTGTAAACATCAATAAAATAGCTACTTTACGAAATGCTCGTGGTGGAAATGTTCCAGATTTATTAAAAGTCGCAACCGACATTCAAAAGTTTGGAGCCGAAGGAATCACCATACATCCACGTCCGGATGAGCGTCACATTCGTTATCAAGACGCCCGCGATTTGAAATCCATTGTTTATACCGAATATAATATTGAAGGAAATCCTGAGAAAACCTTTATCGATCTCGTTCTCGAAATAAAACCGACTCAGGTTACTTTGGTTCCGGATGCTATTGATGCGATAACTTCAAATGCAGGTTGGGATACGATAAAACATGCCGATTATCTCAAAGAAGTGGTTCAGGAATTTCAACGCAACGGAATCAGAACGTCCATTTTTGTTGACCCGGTTCTCGAAATGATCGAAGGAGCGAAAAAAATTGGAACCGAAAGAATCGAATTATACACCGAAGCATTCGCACACGAATACAGTTTGGGTAACCAAAGAGGAATACAGCCGTATATGGAATCAGCGATTCTGGCCAATCAAATCGGATTGGGGGTCAACGCAGGTCATGATTTAAGTTTGGATAACATTCAGTTTTTCAAGGAAAATATTCCGGGATTACTCGAAGTTTCTATTGGTCATGCTTTAATTTCCGAAGCCATTTATCTGGGATTGGAGAATGTAATCAATATGTATTTGCAAAAACTAAAATAAAATAATTGGGGCGTGACCCGCTGAAAAAGCGGGTCGGGCTTTCAGCTTTATCTCTCCGTTTCACTACGAGGATATCGCTTTAATCCCTCACGCGATCAACAGGGTGCCTAACAGCCACCGGATGTTCACCTCTTAATCTCAAATCTCACGCACTCACCAAATCCCTTACGATGCTCTACTCAAAAATAGAAGGCGCTGGCCAACCACTTTTAATTCTTCACGGATTTCTTGGAATGTCTGACAATTGGAAAACATTAGCGGCTCAATTTGCTGCGGATTTTCAAGTTCACATTCTCGATTTACGCAATCACGGACGAAGCCTGCATTCCGAAGAATTCAGTTATGAAATAATGGTTCAGGATGTTTTCGAATATTGTCAAGCCCATACTTTAGAAAACATAAATGTCATCGGGCATTCCATGGGCGGGAAAGTAGCTATGCTTTTGGCAACAAAACATCCCGAATTAGTCGATAAATTAATCGTTGCAGACATTGGACCAAAATTCTATCCGCAACACCATCAGGATATTTTGGCAGGATTGAACGCCGTTGATTTTTCAATAAAACCAAGCCGAAACGAAGTCGAAGAAATCATGGCAAAATACATAACTGATTTTGGAACTCGACAATTCCTGATGAAAAATTTGTATTGGCAAGAGCCGGGACAACTCGCTTTCCGATTTAATTTGGCCGTATTCAATACTAAAATGGACGAAATAGGAGTTCCTTTACCAGAAAATTTAATTTTCGAGAAACCAACTTTGTTCATCCGTGGTGGAAATTCTAATTATATTTTGGACAGCGATTTCGAAAATATAAAACGCCATTTTCCAAATTCAAACATCGAAACAATTCCGAATGTAGGACATTGGCTTCACGCCGAAAATCCTGCCGGTTTTTATCAAATGGTTAGCTCATTTCTAAAATAAAGTTATTGAATTTAAATTTTTCTTACATTTATTAAAATTTTTAAATAAAAAAACCATGAATTTATTGATCAGAATTCTTGTTACTTCAGGATTAGTGTTGCTAATCGCTAATTTTATGCCAGGTGTACATGTGGCTGGATTTACTACAGCCTTAATTGTAGCGGTTGTTTTGGGTTTACTTAATATCTTTATTAAACCAATATTGGTAATACTAACTTTACCGGTTACCATTGTTACATTAGGATTGTTTTTATTGGTTATCAATGCATTGATTATCTTGTTGTGCACTAATATTGTAGGTGGATTTAGTGTTGATTCGTTTTGGACCGCCTTTATTTTTAGTATCATCTTGTCTCTTTCACAATCCATCATGAACGGGATATTAGGCGAAGGGAAATAATCAATTATTTAACAGCTATTTATGAGTGAATAAATTCCCAATGATTGTTGATTTAATACCTTTGTACTATAAATCGCTTGATAAATGTCGAAAAAGTTTTACATAGTGCTATTTGTTGTGTTTGGTTTCTTTATGACGCCAAGCATAGCTTTTGCATGTGGAACTAAATCGGAGAAAGCGTGTTGCAAAAAAGAAATTTCTTCAAAAACGAAAAAGGCTGACTGTTGTAACAAAGAGCATTCTTCAAAAAAGAAATCACATGAGGGTTGTAATGGAGCCTGTAAGAATATTTCTTGCAATGGTTCGACAGTTCATTTGGGATTAACTTCGTTATTTCACACCGATTTAAACAATAAAAACGTTAGTTTTTCTTCAGAAAAACAAAATTACTATTATTCAGAAATCTTTATTTCTTCTGATTTCCGATCCGTTTGGCTTCCACCCAAAATAAGCTAAATTCCTTTTTAGACAGCCATAGATGGGTTTAATTCAAAGCGTTAATGCTTTAAAATCATTAAATTTATAGTCAAATTCAATTTTTAGCAATGCAAACCATTGCTTTGATGTTGTTTGTGACAAACTCACTTCAAATTATTTAAACAATGAACTCAATAAAAAAAATAATGATGGCAATTATAGTATTGCTTTCAGTCACAATCGCTAACGCACAAATTAAAAACGCCAAAACCGAGACGGTGAAAATTTATGGGAATTGCGCAATGTGTAAAACAACAATAGAGAAAGCCGGAAATTTGAAAAAGGTAGTCCAAGTAGATTGGAATAAAGACACCAAAATGGCTGTGCTGACCTATGATTCGCAAAAAACAAACCAAGAGGAAATCTTAAAACGCATTGCTTTGGCAGGTTATGACAACAACAGCTTTCTTGCTCCAGAAGCCGCTTACAATAATCTTCCCGGATGCTGTCAATACGACAGAGAAGCTAAAGTGGCTGTTGCATCCGAAACTAAAACTCATCCGAGCGATAGCGAGCAGGCGAAGCAAATGGGAACTATGACAAATCATGAAAGTCACGATAAAAATTCAGGGACTCTAAATCAAGAACAAAAAACGAATAATCAATTGAAACCAGTTTTTGATAATTACTTTTTGTTGAAAGATGCCTTAGTTAAAACCGATGGTAAAGCGGTTTCTTTGATAGCGAAAGATTTATTAGCCTCATTGAATGGGGTAAAAATGGATGAACTGGCGATGGATGCTCACTTGGTTTGGATGAAAGTGATAAATGAGTTGAAAGAAGATGCCGAACATATTTCGGGAACGCAAGATATAAAACACCAACGGGATCATTTTGCTACTCTTTCAAAAAACATGTATGCTTTAATAAAAGTATCAAAAATGAGCGAGACAATTTATTATAATAATTGTCCAATGTTTAATGATGGAAAAGGCGCCAATTGGTTGAGCAAAGAGGATACGATTAAAAACCCTTATTATGGTTCACAAATGTTGAGTTGTGGTAAAACGGTCGAAACAATTAAGTAACTTGCAGTAGTAAATTACAGCAGTGTCTTTAAAATAGAACTAATCAGTAAACATAAAATATGAAAAATATAATCCTTTCGATTGCATGCGCATTCTTATTTACGGCATGTAATCAAAAAAGTAAGCAAGCCGAAACAATAAATCCTGAAACAGCTAAGAGCTCTTCGGAGTTATATGCCTGTTCCATGCATCCTGAAATTACAGGGAAAAAAGGAGAAGCATGTTCCAAGTGCGGAATGGAATTGACAGAACCTGTTGCTGAAACTCCAAAAACGGAAATAAAAACCACTATAGTT
Organism: Flavobacterium esculini; assembly: GCF_048284325.1. Taxonomy (NCBI): domain Bacteria; kingdom Pseudomonadati; phylum Bacteroidota; class Flavobacteriia; order Flavobacteriales; family Flavobacteriaceae; genus Flavobacterium; species Flavobacterium esculini. Next base: position 189,584 of record NZ_JBLVPI010000002.1, read on the forward strand.
GCATCTGAAACGAAGCCAGTTATATCCTCTTCGTTTACTATTGATGGAATTGTGAGCGGCTATTTAAAACTTAAAAATGCATTGATAAAAGACGATTCTAAAGCTGCGGCCAATACGAGTAAATCAATTGTAGCCACTTTAAATGAGGCTGGCACAAATACATTGGATGCAAAACTAAAAAAGAAATACAATGATATTGCGGCTGATGCTAAAGAACATGCTGGACTTATTGGTAACAATGTAGGGAAAATCGATCAACAAAGAGCGCATTTTGCAATGTTGAGTAAAGACATAAATGATTTGATAAAAACCTTTGGAACAAAACAAAAATTATATCAGGATTATTGTCCAATGTATGACGAAGGGAAAAGTGGTTATTGGATAAGTGAGACCAAAGAAATTAGAAATCCGTATTATGGTTCCGAAATGTTAAGCTGTGGTAGAATAGAAAAAGCGATTCAATAATTATGAAGCTCTATATCAAAAATATGGTATGCGATCGCTGTAAAATGGTTGTGAAATCAGAACTCGAAAAAATTGAAATTTTCCCTGTTTCGGTGGAATTAGGTGAAGTTGAATTTTTAGGCGATTTCATAGGCAATCAGAAGCATGATTTAGAAAAAAAGTTGCTGTCACTTGGATTTGAATTATTAGAGGATAAAACAACGATAACTATTGAGAAGGTTAAATGCCTAATTGTTAATTTGGTTCATCATCAAAATAATGAATTGAAAACTAATTTGTCAAGCTATTTGTCAGAGCAATTAGAGCAAGATTATAATACATTGAGTAATTTATTTTCGGAAGTTCAAGGGACAACTATTGAGCATTATTTTATTGCTCAAAAGATTGAAAAAGTGAAGGAATTATTAATGTATAAAGAATTAACTTTAAGTGAAATTGCAATTAAATTGAATTATAGCGATGTAGCGCATTTGAGTAATCAGTTTAAAAAAATTACGGGCGTTACGCCAACTCATTTTAAACAATTAAAAGAAAATAACAGAGTACAAATTGATGGTTTGTAAAATTTACAAATCATTTCCAAAATTCTACAACGAGTCAAAATAATAGGTCTTGTACCTTTGATTTGTAGAAATGAATCTTTAGTTTAATATTTTAATAATAGAAAAAATGAAAAAATTAATTATCGTACTAAGCGTATTCTTAGCAGTGAATTCAATAGCATCAGCTCAAGAAGCTGTGAAATCTTCTCAAAAGGAAATGCATAAAGAAATGTATACGTGTCCAATGCATCCGGATGAAATGAGCAATAAAGAAGGAGAGTGCAGTAAGTGTGGAATGAAATTGGTAAAAACATTAAAACACGATACCTCGGGTAAAGGGAAAAAAACAGCAATAGTATCAAATTACGTTTGCAAAATGGATGGTACAACTTCTGATAAACCAGGGAAATGTTCTAAATGTGGAATGATAATGACTCATGAAAAAGTTGAAAAATTAGTCTATTCTTGTCCAATGCATCCGAAAGAAATGAGTGATAAATCTGGAAAATGTCCCAAATGTGGAATGCAAATGACTCCCACAGAAAGTGATAAAAAAGAAGAGAATCATCAACATTAAAGTTTTTTCAAATCGGTTCTGTAATTTTTTATAGAACCGATTTTTTTTAATTCAATATTATGAAACATACCTATATAGTCACCGGAATGTCTTGCGACGGTTGTCGTTCCAAAGTCGAAAAAACATTGAATGCTATCGATGGAATCCAAGCGACAGTTACTTTGGATCCGCCAATGGCAACGATAGCAATGGATAAACACATTCCTACAACTCAATTGCAAGAGGCATTGACAGCTGCCGGAAACTATACAATAGCAATGAATAATGGGGTTGATTTTCATGAAACAACTGAAAAGCCAATCGAGAAATCATGTTGCAGTTCGAATAAACAACAAGAGAAACCAACAGTGATTTTACCCAGTAATGCGCAAGGCAAATACTATTGTCCGATGCATTGTGAGGGTGAAAAAGTCTATGATAAGCCCGGAAGTTGCCCCGTTTGCGGAATGGATTTGGTCAAAGAAGCAGCGTTGGCAAATAGTAAAACGTTGTACACTTGTCCCATGCATCCCGAAGTAATCAAAGAAGGTCCAGGTTCTTGCCCTATTTGTGGAATGGATTTAGTGCCAATGGAACCTACCGATTCTGAAGAAAATAAGGTATATAATGACTTGGTGCGTAAAATGAAAATTGCAGTAGTTTTTACAGTTCCAGTGTTCTTAATTGCCATGTCAGAGATGATTCCGAATAATCCATTAATGAAAATGATGGATGCTTCAAAGTGGAATTGGGTACAACTCATTTTATCGCTTCCTGTAGTTTTTTATGCGTGCTGGATGTTTTTTGAGCGCGCTTGGAAATCCATCATTACTTGGAATCTCAATATGTTTACCCTTATCGGAATTAGTACAGGAGTGGCGTTTTTATTTAGTTTAATCGGAATGTTTTTCCCAACTATTTTCCCCAATGAATTTAAAACCCATAACGGAACGGTTTCACTCTATTTTGAAGCAACAACAGTCATATTAACTTTGGTTTTATTAGGTCAGTTATTAGAAGCCAGAGCGCACAGTCGAACCAGTGGCGCGATAAAAGAATTGTTGAAATTAGCACCTACCGAAGCCACTTTGGTTATCGACGGAGCTGATAAAGTAATTTCAATTCACGACATCAAAAAAGGAGATTTATTGCGTGTGAAACCTGGAGATAAAATTCCGGTGGATGGAAAAATTACTGATGGAGAAAGTACGATTGATGAATCGATGATTACAGGCGAACCCATTCCCGTTGACAAAAAAATAGGCGACAGCATTAGTTCAGGAACAATCAACGGAAATAAATCCTTTGTGATGATTGCCGAAAAAGTAGGTTCGGAAACCTTGCTTTCGCAAATTGTACAAATGGTGAATACTGCCAGTAGGTCTAAAGCACCAATCCAAAAACTAGCGGATAAAATCGCTAAATATTTTGTGCCAATTGTTGTTTTTGTATCGGTAATCACCTTTTTTGTTTGGGCACGATTTGGACCGGAACCCGCATTGGTTTATGGATTTATTAATGCGATTGCCGTATTAATTATTGCGTGTCCTTGCGCTTTGGGATTAGCGACGCCTATGTCGGTAATGGTTGGTGTGGGGAAAGGCGCACAATCAGGTGTTTTGATAAAAAACGCAGAAGCATTGGAAAATATGAACAAAGTAAATGTTCTGATTACCGATAAAACAGGAACAATTACCGAAGGAAAACCTTCCGTTGAAAAAGTATTTGCAATAAATAATGACGAGAATTCTTTATTGCAAAGTATTGCTTCCTTAAATCAGTACAGCGAACATCCTTTGGCGCAAGCCGTAGTCAATTTTGCGAAAGCGAAAGAAGTTTCATTAATCGAAGTAAAGGATTTTGAAGCGATTTCCGGTAAAGGAGTCATTGGTACAGTTACCAATAAAAAAGTAGCTCTTGGAAATAAAAAATTGATGGAGCAAGTGAATGTTTCAGTTTCTGAAGAATTAGAAAATAAAATCACAGCCGAACAAAAACTAGGAAAAACAGTTTCTTATATTTCAGTGGACGGAATCGCGGTGGGATTTGTATCGATAACCGATGCCATAAAAGCAACAAGTGTCGAAGCGATCAAAGAATTGATACGTCAGGGAGTTGAAGTAATTATGCTTACCGGAGATAATGAAAACACGGCAAAAGCAGTGGCGACACAATTGAATTTAAGTTCGTTTAAAGCGAGTTGCTTGCCCGAAGACAAGCTGAAAGAAATAAAACGATTGCAATCCGAAGGGAAAATTGTGGCTATGGCTGGTGACGGAATCAACGATGCTCCAGCTTTGGCGCAAGCCGACATCGGAATTGCTATGGGAACCGGAACGGATGTCGCTATTGAAAGTGCTAAAATTACTTTGGTAAAAGGTGATTTACAAGGCATCGTCAAAGCGAAAAACTTAAGTCATGTCGTGATGCGAAATATCAAACAAAATTTATTCTTTGCCTTTTTCTATAATGTGTTGGGAATTCCAATTGCCGCAGGTGTTTTGTATCCTTTTTTTGGGGTGTTGCTTTCGCCAATGATTGCGGCTTTGGCCATGAGTTTCAGTTCGGTTTCCGTAATTGTTAATGCGTTGCGATTGCGTGGGTTAAAACTTTAAATAAAAATATTTAAAGTTTCTTATAAAATTAAAAAACATGAAAAGTACTGTACTACTAATTGTATTCCTGATGTTTATTTCTCCTTTTGCAAAAGCAGAAAATAAAAATAGAATTACCATTTCCAGAAAAGCATCCATTCTTCAAACACAGCCTGTAACATACACTTGTGTGATGCACCCGGAAATTCATGCGAATAAACCCGGGAAATGTCCCAAATGTGGGATGGATTTAATCAAAGAAAAAGTTAAACCAGTAAAAAAAGCAGTTGCCAAAAAACAAGTGCCAAAAGCAATTGTTAAAAAGCAAATGCCGTTGCGAACCAGCGTGAATCAAAACAAAGCGGCAAGTGCGGATGCGCATCAAAATCATGTGGCTACTCCTATAGACAGCATCACAGTGAAAGCGGAGCCCGTTAAAAGAACAGCGAAAAATGCACCGCCTAGAACCGTTCGGTATGATTTATATGTTCGCGATACCATTGTCACTTTTGGCGATACGCCTAAAAGAGCAATAGCGGTAAACGGACAAATTCCGATGCCAACGCTCACCTTTACCGAAGGCGATATTGCCGAAATTTATGTGCATAATGAGTTAAATGAAGATACTTCGTTGCACTGGCACGGATTGTTTTTGCCTAATAAAGAAGATGGTGTACCCAATTTGACTCAAATGCCAATCAAACCACATACTACCCATAAATATACGTTCCCAATTATTCAACACGGAACACATTGGTATCACAGTCATACCGGTTTGCAGGAACAGATTGGAATGTATGGTTTGTTTATTATGAACAAAAGAAATGAAGATACCACTTTTAGAGAAGGAATTGATGATTTGCCAACGGTGCCAATTATTCTGAGCGAATGGACGGATATGAAACCGGAAAATGTACATCGGATGTTGCACAATGCGACGGACTGGTTTGCGATTCAAAAAGGAACTACACAAAGTTATGCAGAAGCTATAAAAGCGGGACATTTCAAGACAAAAGTCACCAACGAATGGAAACGAATGAATGCGATGGATGTAAGCGATGTGTATTACAATACGTTTCTGATTAACGGCAAAAATGAAAGTCAACTCTCGCAGTTTAAAGCGGGAGATAAAGTGCGATTGCGGATTGCCAATGGCGGCGCCTCTACCTATTTTTGGCTAACGTATGCCGGTGGGAAAATTACTGTGGTGGCCAGTGATGGAAACGATGTGGAACCAGTTGAAGTGGATCGTTTGATTGTTGCTGTATCCGAAACCTATGATGTTGTTGTGACTATTCCTGCCGAGAAGACCGCTTTTGAATTTTTAGTAACTTCTGAAGATCGAACAAAATCCGCGTCTTTGTATGTTGGGGACGGTGTGAAACAATTGATTTCGCCTTTGCCAAAATTAAAATATTTTGAAGGGATGAAAATGATGAACGGCATGATGAAAATGAATGGCGATTTAGATGATATGGGGATGAAAATGTCGCTGAATCAAATGGATATGAATGTAGTAATGTATCCTGAAATCACGGGGCCGATAGATTCTAAAGAAGAAGGACAACAAGAAGTTGAAATGGATCATTCGTCTCATGATATGGGAAAAATGAAAATGGAGGAAACCGCACCGAAGATGGATGGCATGAAAATGACGGAGGAGGATTATAATAGTAATGCATTATCTGACATTACTACTTTGAACTATGCGATGCTGAAATCACCCACGAAAACAATATTGCCAAAAGACGCACCGGTAAAAGAATTACGATTTGAATTATCAGGAAACATGAATCGCTACGTGTGGAGTCTGGACAATAAAGTAGTTTCGGAAGCCAATAAAATTCTAATTAAAAAAGGTGAGAACGTTCGAATTGTACTCTTCAATGGCTCCATGATGCGCCACCCGATGCATTTACACGGACATGATTTTAGAGTCCTGAATGGTCAGGAAGAGTTTGCTCCCATGAAAAACATAATTGACATTATGCCGATGGAAACTGATACGATTGAGTTTAATGCAAATGTCAAAGGCGATTGGTTTTTTCATTGTCACATTCTCTATCACATGATGGCGGGAATGGGAAGAGTTTTTAGTTATGAAAATCAAGAGCCTAATCCTTTGATTCCAAATCCAAAATTAGCGCAACGCAAATTGTTTGCTGATGATCGTGCTTTTCATTTGATGGCCGAAAATGATTTTGCCACTAATGGAAACGATGGAATGCTGATGATTCAAAACACGCGTTGGAGTATTGGTACCGAATGGCGTTTGGGTTATACCGATCATCACGGATATGAAACTGAAACACATATAGGACGATACATTGGGAAAATGCAATGGCTGATGCCGTTCATTGGTTTTGACTGGCGGTACCGAAAAATGGAAATGGGAGCAATGGAAGAAAATCTTTTTGGTCAAGCCAATACCAAAGATAATCGTGCTGTTTTCAGTGCCGGAGTCGAATATACCTTACCAATGCTCATCAAAGCACAAGCCGAAGTATTTACCGACGGGAATTTCAGATTGCAATTTGAACGTATGGATATTCCCGTTTCCAAAAGATTGCGCATGAATTTAATGTGGAATACCGATAATGAATACATGGCCGGTTTGCGGTATATTGTCAAGAGAAATTTTGGAATCACAACGCATTATGACAGTGATATGGGATTTGGTTTTGGATTGAGTTTGAATTATTAAAAACGGAATACTTTGTTTTTGTAATTTTGGGAAAAATATAGTGCTATGGTACAACTTTCAGAAATCTGGATTTATCCTGTAAAATCATTAGGTGGAATTAAATTGCAAGAAGCTCAAGTGACCGATCGTGGTTTGGAGCACGACCGCCGTTGGTTGTTGGTTGATGAAAATGGATCGTTTCTGTCGCAAAGGGAACATCCGGAATTAGCTCTTTTTCAACCTGAAATTACAGGGGATTTTCTGAATATTACACATCGCGTACAATTAGAAACGATACAATTTCCGTTGCAGCACTCTTTTTCGGAGACCAAAACTAAAATTGATGTGATGGTTTGGGAGGACTCGATTCAGGCGTATGAAGTCGATTCGGTTATTTCAGATTGGTTTTCCCGAATATTGGGATTTTCGGCTCGTTTGGTCTACATGCCCGAGGAAAGTCATCGAAAAGTAGAGGCTAAATATGCAGTCACGCAGGCTGATATTAATTCTTTTTCGGATGGCTATCCTTTTTTGCTGATTGGTCAATCGTCATTGGATGATTTGAATTCGCGTATGAAGGAAGCATTGCCTATGAATCGGTTTCGACCTAATTTTGTTTGTACAGGCGGTGACGCTTATGAAGAAGAATCTTGGAAAGAATTCACAATTGGTGAGCTGATTTTTTTTGGCGTAAAGCCTTGCGGAAGATGCGTAATGACAACAGTAGACCAAGAAAAGGGTGTAAAATCAGGAAAAGATCCTTTGCTGACTTTGGCAAAATACAGAACAGTAGGAAATAATGTTTTGTTTGGGCAAAATTTGATAGGTTCTGGAACTGGTCTTGTTACTGTTGGTGATGCTATTGCTGTTTTTATTTCTATTTAAATTTCGTTTTCGCGTCGCGAGTGTTTTATCCGTTGATGAAGTTTCTCGACTTCTTACTCAAATTTCTTGCTTATTGAAATAGCTAAAAAGTCGGGAGACGCCGTAGCGCAACCCGACTTTTAATAGTATTCTCGTTTATAGCTTGTATTATAATGTATTTACAAGCAATCAAATCAATCTTTTTTATGTTGTTCCGTGTGATTTTGATTTCGGTTAATAGTATGATCTCCCACGTTCATTCCGTTTGACATCCCAATCATAAAGGCGGTAATAATTAACATAATTTTTCTTTTTGCCCAAAGAACAGGGCGTTTAGATTGCTCTAAACGGGTTTTATTGTTGTGTTTATACATTTTGTAAATGATAAATGATTAGACATTTGGTATCCTCTTTATGCATGGAATTGCATAAATACGCAGAAATAATTTTCTAGGCTGTGTATAAACTTTTATAGGAATTTCGGGAACTAATCATCTCATTTACAAAAAGGTGTTGCGTTGCAAATGAACGTACTTTTTGATAAAGCAGTGTTTGTAATTTTAGAAGAACCGGAATTTGAAGAGTATAACTATCTTGAAATTGGAAATAAATTAAGTGAAAGCGGAATGCCGTTTTTTCAGACGAATTTACATGATGGAACACAAATGATTTCGAACGCTTATTGTTTAATTCTCTTCTTAGAATTACGTTCGAGAATTGATAATAATCTGCCGAATTTGATGGAAAATCTAAAACACCATCATTCACCATCAGGCCAAAAGCCAGAAAGAGTGAAAGGAGATATTTTAAATACTTTGTCAATCTATTTAATTTGAATTATCAATTTTGTGCAAAGCCACTAGATTTTTGTGGCTAAAATACCATTTATTTTGGATTAAGACTATTGTATAAATCCGGCTATCGAGTTGCAAATCCGATTTCATGGTTTTTATGCTTTGCAAAGTCTCCCGACTTTGTGCCAAATTCTATCTGCCATTAGCACTTTATATTCACATTATTATTAGCTCATTACTGTGGGCGCAAAGAGACGATTGCGCAGCTTGTTTATTGGGAATGTGTGAATTATACAATTATTGCCAAAAATTGTATTACATTTTTGCCAATGTATAAGGTTATTTTTGCTTCTCAGTAACAAATTATTTGAACCATCATTTAAAATTATTTTATATGAATAACCCCTCAGCACCAAAGAAAATAACCTGGATTATAGGGTTGATTTGTGGTATACTTGGAATTATTGGACATTTCACACATGTTCAAATTTTAACAGAACATAATTACACACTATTGCTTGTTGGTTTCTTTGTTTTGGCAGTAGGAACAACTGTAAAAGGAGTTTAAATAATTAGAAATTATGTTAGGATGAGAAACAAAGCCCAACAATTAAATGGTTTACAGATTATTGCTTAAAGTGTAAATTAATCTGTCTTCTCAGGGCAGGCTTTTTAGAATTAAATACAAGTATTAATATAAAAAATATATAATAATGTCAGAAAAAAACAAAAAACAATTTGGTGTTTGGATGGATTCACATCATGCAACTATTGTAGGAAGAGAAAATGTAGATTCAGGTGAGTTCGTAATATTAGGTCACGAAAAAGTTGATGGACAAGGTCGTAATTCAAGCGAAAACGCAGCAAACAATGCTGAAAGAGATTTACTTCATAAACTATTCAAAAACATTACGGCTCATATGCAAAATGTTGATGAATTGCATGTGACAGGAACTGGTACTGCTCAAGAACAATTTATTAAATATTTGAATGAGACTCCACAGTATAAAAATGTTGAGACTAAAGAAAGTACTTCTAATAAAATGGATGATGAAAGTTTAATTGAATATGTTGCTGCACAGTTCAACTAATCGCTTTAAAAAAAAGCTATTTTTTATTGGTTAAAATGAAATACCTCCAAAAAAGTCAACGGCTATTTGGAGGCATTTTTATGGAGAGAAAAGTCAGAGACACGAAAAATTTATTCTCAATCAATCAATCAATCAATCAATCAATCAATCAATCAATCAATCAATCAATTTCGTTATTTTTCAAGTAATTTGAACATTTCATTTTTCTTTTTCAAGAACCATTTCTAATTCTAATTTAGTACCCAAACTCCTACGCTGCGCAAAGTCTCCCGACTTTGTGCCAAATCCTACATGCCGTTAACACTTTACACTCAATATATATTTGCTCATTATTGTGGGCGCAAAGTCAGAGACGTTTGCGCAGCGTATACGGAAAATTTATTCTTTGAAAGAACACTTTGCGTAGCTGATTGTTTTGTAACTGTTGGCAGTAGTTATTCTTTTATATGGCATTTAGTTCGGCTTCGACAGTTGTCAATATTGGATGCAATGAATTTAAATAATTGGTCATTGTTGATGGTGCATTAAAAGTTGGCATAACACCGACTATTGAAGTATGTGCAGCAGGATTCCTCAAAGTCGAAAGTGAGCCAAGTTGTGAAACCAAAATTTGAAAAACTTCAAGATTAGTCAAACTATTTTCAAATCTCTCAACATTAGTCAAACCAATTATTTTTATTAGCATTGGTCGAAAATGAGCCTTGTAATCACAACCATAAGTTTTGCCAACAATTTCTTTTTCAAGCATTTCCCCTGCTGCGCAAAGTCTCCCGACTTTGTGCCAAATCCTATATGCAGGCAACACTTTATACTCACTTTATTATTTACTCATTATTGTAGGCGCAAAGTCAGAGACGTTTGCGCAGCGTATACGATAAATTTATTCTTTAAAATAACACTTTGCGGAGCTGGACTGTTGGCAGTAGTGTTTTTCATTTCTGTTGTTCAAGTTTTGCAATAAATTTTACAATTTTTTCAACTTTCTGATTTTCTGTTGCGACTGAATTTATGTTTTCAATTATTTCGTTTTGCTCTTCAATTTTTAGTTTTTCGAATATATTCAGCACTTCTGCGTCTTTAAAACATTCAAAAATTATTTCGTTTTCGTTCTTTTTTTCAAGGTTCGGATTTACGAGATAGAGAGTAACGTTTACAAATTCGCCACCGCTTTTTCCAATAAAATTTCTGATTTCAGAATTCAGGGACATTTTTTTGTCGGAATTTTTTAAAGGTCCTAAATTCTTATTTTCTATTTGGTAGTCATCAATTTTCCCAGAGACTTTTAAATCGCCCCATTTTCCCTTAATGTCTTTAGTATTTGGTATTATGAGTTGATAAGTCCACGCTCCATTTCCTGGAATATATTGAATTTCTAATTTTTCATTTTCAACTATATAATTCATTTTTTACAATTAAAATCGTTGTAAATTCCTTATTTTTCTCTCTTCTGCAGTAACATTACTGCCAACTTGTATATACCCGCTACAAAGTAGCGCTTATACACCTAATTTTGGATGGCTTTGCGCTACTTTGTTTCGTTTTATCTGTTTTCAAATATATAAATAAATTATTACAAATTTTCAAAGCAACTTTATAATGTTGAACACCACGACCCGCGTGAAGGATGGAAGTGGAGCTCTTTTATGGGCTGCCTTTTTTTGGCAGGTGATAAAAAGCGGGAACGTACAGCCTGGCCCGCAGTTTTTACGGAGGGACACGCCCAAATTATTTTCCTTTTCAGACCTCTGGTTTTTTCAAATAACCGCCTAAAATTCAATCCCGTCCCGTCCCGAAGCTTCGGGATTGGGATCGTGAATAAAAAGCTTGTTTGGGTTGGAAAAATTTTATAATTTTGCAGTCCAATTTTATTATGTAAATTAAAGAAGAAGATGGATATTAAAAGAGTAGCAACAGACGCTGTAACTGAGACAATTGTAATGACAGTTGTTCACATGGATTACAAAGGGCAAGTAGCAAAAAGAATAAACGAAAAAATGCCTTTGGCAACTGTTAAAGGATTTAGAAAAGGGGCTGTGCCTAAAGATCTTGTTGAAAAACAATACGGTAAAGGGATCAAGCAAGAAGAAGTTCAGAAAGTTGTGGATTTAGCTTTAGAGCGTTTCGTACAATCGGAAAGATTAAACCTTCTTGGAACGCCACTTGCTAAAGTAAACGAAGATTTCTCTTGGGATACTGAAGAATTGGTTTTTGAATATGAAATTGGTTTAGTGCCAAACTTCGAATTGGATTTAGAAGCTAAAAACGACATCGTTAAATATGTAGTTTCTGCTGATGATAAATTGATCGAAGGTCAAGTAGAACGTATCCAAAAACAATTTGGAAAAGCAATTCCTCAAGATGTGGTTGAAGCAGGTTCAGATATTACCGGAACTTTCACAAACGAAGAAAAAGGAATTAATAACGCCACCACTATTTCTTTGGATCTTTTCAAGGACAAAGCGACTGCTGATAAATTTATCGGTAAAAAAGTAGGTGATGTAGTGACTGTAAACACTAAAGGTTTATTTGAAGACGATCATCAATTGATGGATGTTATGAAAGTAAATCATGATGATGTTCACGGATTAGAAGTTGATGTAGATTTCACAATCGAAGCAATCAATACAGCTGAATTGGCTGAATTGAACCAAGAATTGTTTGATAAACTTTTTGGAGCAGGAACTGTTGCTTCACTTGAAGAATTGAAAGCAAAAATCAAGGAAGATGCTGAAAATCAATTTGCACAACAAGCTGACCAAAAATTATTGGCTGATGTTCAGGATTTCTTGATCGAAAATACAAAATTCGACTTACCATCTGAATTCTTGAAAAAATGGTTGCAAACTGTTGGAGAGAAAAAATTGTCTCCTGAAGAAGCTGAAGTAGAATATGCAAGATCTGAAAGAGGATTGCGTTTTCAGTTGATCGAAGGTAGAGCAATGGCTTCAAGCGACATCAAAATTACTTTTGAAGACTTGAAATCATTTACTACAAGATCAATCAAACAACAAATGGTGCAATTCGGGCAAACAAATCCTACTGACGAAGAAGTTCAAGGAATTGTTGCAAGAGTTTTGTCTAACCAAGACGAAGTAAAAAGACTTTCTGATCAAGTTGTTGCGGAGAAATTATTGGAATTGTTCAAAGAGAAAGCAAATCCTACTACTAAAGAAGTAACTTACGAAGAATTTATTGCCGCTTCATACGGAGAATAATTTCTAAAAAAATAAGTATATTTGAGCGTCAAAAGAATAATTTTTTTGGCGCTCTTTTATTTGAATTAATTTCAGGAGCCAATCCAGCTATACGTTACAAGTTTTTTCATTACTGCCTTTTTTGTAAGGTAAAAAAAGAGCTTCCTTTGGTCGCTTTTTTTTACCAACAAAAAAATGCCAGCCATTTCAAAAGCTTTTCACTGCTATCTGGGCTAAAAATAAGACATATTGACATCATTTGGAAATAGGTATGACCTTTGCATTAAATGGAATTCAAGATAATAAAGTAAAACTTAGAACAAATAAATATGAACTACGGTAAAGAATTTAAAAAATTTGCGACAAAGGACCACGGCGTAAACTCTATGTACTACGATAAAATCGTAGGCGCAATGACTCCTAAAAACATGACTCCCTATATCATCGAAGAGCGTCAGTTGAATATTTCACAATTAGACGTTTTCTCCAGGCTGATGATGGACAGAATTATATTCTTGGGGACAGGAATTGATGACCAAATTGCAAACATCGTTCAGGCACAGTTATTGTTCCTTGAAAGCGCTGATGCTTCAAAAGACATTCAGATTTATTTGAATTCTCCTGGAGGAAGCGTTTATGCAGGATTAGGGATTTATGACACGATGCAATACATCAAGCCAGATGTTGCAACTATTTGTACCGGAATGGCAGCTTCTATGGGAGCGGTGCTATTGTGTGCAGGTGCAGCTGGAAAACGTTCGGCATTGCCACATTCAAGAGTAATGATTCACCAACCGTCAGGTGGAGCTCAAGGAGTTGCAACTGATATGGAAATCAACTTACGTGAAATGTTGAAACTGAAAGATGAGTTGTACAAAATTATCTCTCACCATTCCGGACAAACTTTCGAGAAAGTACACAACGACAGCGAGCGTGATTATTGGATGATTGCCGAAGAAGCAAAAGCATACGGAATGATTGATGAAGTTTTAGTAAGAGGATAAATTTAGTATTCAGTTTGCAGTCGCAGTTTACAATATTGGAACTTCGACTGCAAACTGCGACTGAGAACTAAAAAAAATGGCAAAAGTAGTATTAGAGTGTTCGTTTTGTGGAAGAAAGAAGCCAGAAACCAATTTATTGATTGCTGGTATCAATGCACATATTTGTGATAAATGTATCGAACAAGCACATGGAATTGTTTTAGAAGAATTAAAATCCAGCGGGAGTTCAAAACTGGTTGGAGATTTGATTTTGAAAAAACCAAAAGAAATCAGAGCGTTCTTAGATCAATATGTAATTGGACAAGACCAAACTAAAAAAGTAATGTCGGTTGCAGTTTACAATCACTACAAGCGTTTGATGCAACAGCAATTAGACGATGAGGTTGAGATTGAAAAAAGCAACATCATCATGGTAGGACAAACAGGAACAGGAAAAACATTGGTTGCTAAAACCATTGCAAAAATGTTGGATGTGCCTTTAGCTATTGTTGATGCGACCGTTCTTACAGAAGCAGGTTATGTTGGAGAAGATGTCGAAAGTATTTTGACGCGTCTTTTACAAGCTGCTGATTATGATGTTGCGAAAGCGGAACGTGGAATTGTATTCATTGACGAAATAGATAAAATTGCACGTAAAAGTGATAATCCGTCTATTACGCGTGACGTTTCTGGGGAAGGTGTGCAACAAGCATTATTGAAATTATTGGAAGGAACTGTTGTGAATGTGCCACCAAAAGGAGGACGTAAGCACCCAGACCAAAAATTTGTTGAAGTCAATACACAAAACATTTTGTTTATAGCCGGTGGTGCTTTTGATGGAATCGAAAGAATTATTTCGAAACGATTAAACCGTCAAGCTGTTGGTTATTCTACTTCTAAAAATGTGGATAATATTGACAAAGACAATTTGTTGCAATACATTATTCCAAAAGACATCAAAGATTTTGGATTGATTCCGGAAATTATTGGTCGTTTGCCAGTTTTGACACACATGGATCCTTTAGACAGAGAAACTTTGCGTGCGATTTTGACACAACCTAAAAATGCGTTAATCAAGCAATACGAGAAATTGTTTTTGATGGATGATGTTGAATTTACCATTACAAATGAAGCCTTGGATTTTATTGTTGATAAAGCTTTGGAATACAAATTAGGTGCTCGTGGATTGCGTTCCTTATGTGAAGCCATCTTAACCGATGCAATGTATGAATTGCCAAGTTCTGATGATAAAATATTAGAAATTGACGTGGATTATGCAAAAGAAACGTTGAATAAAAACTTATTGAAACGTTTGGAGATTGCATCTTAAAGTTTTAAGAAAAATAACTTTGTCAAAGTTTTAAACCTTGACAAAGGATAGTACTAAACCTGTTCATTTTATTGAACAGGTTTTTTTATGGATTATTTTCTGCTAATTTTTTAAAGTGATATTTTCGATTATAAAACAGATCTAATTTTAAATAATGTGTAAATTTATAGTTGAAAATTTGGCTCCGAAATAGAAAATCCAGAAGTATTGCAACAACAAGGTTGGCAGGCAATTTTGGATAATTTTTAAAAAATAGGTCTAAGGTTTTAAATCTAAAATATAGAAAAAGATGATAAAAAAAGTCTGGCTTAATCTAGCCGTTAAAAATATTGAAATTTCGAAAAAATTCTTTCTTGAAATTGGTTTTTCATTTAATGGGCAGTACGATACGTCGCATTCTACATGCCTGTTAGTTGGAGAAACTAATTTTGGGGTCATGCTTTTTGAAGAAAATCAATTTGCAAGCTGTATTCAAAATAAGGTTACAGATACTACTGTAAGCTCAGAAATTCTAATTTCTATTGATGCAGAAAGTAAAGAAGAAGTGGATGAATTCGCGAAGAAAGTAGAAGCAGCCGGAGGTACAGTTTTCGCTAAACCAGCCGAAAATCAAGGTTGGATGTATGGTTGTGGTTTTGCAGACCTAGACGGACATCGCTGGAATATGTTATATATGGATTTTAGTAAAGTACCAAAACTATAGTTTTAAGTTAATCTAAAAAAACACAAAATGACAACACTGGAATTTAAAATCGAGATAAAAGCTCCAAAAGAAAAAGTTTGGGACGTTTTATGGAATGAAGAAACATACAAACAATGGACATCTGTTTTTTGTGAAGGGAGTTATGCGGTAAGCGATTGGAAAGAAGGCAGTAAAATTCATTTTTTATCTCCAAATGGGGACGGAATGAATAGCATTATTTACAAGAAAATTGATAATGAATACATCGCTTTTAAACATTTGAGTGAAATCAAAAACTTTAAGGAAATGCCTGTTGATGATGGGACTCAAGAATGGGCCGGCGCTATGGAAATGTATCGTTTGACCGAAGATAAAGGAACTACTGTTTTAGAAGCTAAAATGGATTCAGTCGAAAAGTATATCGATTATTTCAAAACGACATGGCCAAAAGCGTTAGATTTGGTAAAGAAACTTTCTGAAGAAAAATAAAATATTAATCTTAAAATAGCATTATGGCATCAATTAATCCGTATTTAATTTTTAATGGAAATTGCGAAGAAGCATTCCTATTCTATCAATCTGTATTTGGAGGGGAGTTCCCTTATATTGGAAAGTTTAAAGATATGCCGCCAGCAGAAGGTAATCCCGTACTTTCTGAAGCAGATGGAAATAAAATCATGCATGTTACATTGCCAATAGGTGATGGATCTGTATTAATGGGAAGCGACAGCAATTCAGCAAGTGGGGAAGTTGCTTTTGGACAAAACGTTTCACTTTCAATCAATGCTAAAAGTAAAGAAGAAGCTGATAAATTGTTTAACGGACTTTCGGCAGGAGGAACGGTAACGATGCCAATGAATCAAACCTTTTGGGGCGCTTATTTTGGAATGTTTGTAGATAAATTTGGAATCAGTTGGATGGTGAATTTTGATGAAAACGAGAAATAATTAGCATTAAAAAGCTTGAAGATTGCATAGTAAAGATTGCATTTTTCTTATAAATATAAACCTGTTCATTCATTTGGACAGGTTTTTTTATAGGGAATTTAAACTATTTGTTATTGTTTAAAAAAACAAACATTATTCTTTTTTATCACCATTAGAATGCCGATTTTTGTCGATTGTAAATCAATAGTAATAAAAATGGCAATAGAAGATAAAGAGATTATTTTGTTAAAAGTTTCTGGTCAGGATAAACCTGGAGTAACAGCTGGTTTAACATCCATATTAGCGACTTATGATGCCATTATTTTAGATATTGGTCAAGCCGATATCCATGATACGCTATCTTTGGGTATTTTATTTGAAATACAAGCAGGGTCTAGTTCGGCGCCTGTTTTGAAAGATTTATTGTTCAAAGCCTATGAATTGGGGATTAAAGTTAACTTTATTCCAATTTCTATTCCGGATTACGAAATTTGGGTTAAAGCACAGCGCAAACAACGCTACATCATCAATGTTTTGGGAGAAACATTGACAGCTGTACAATTGGCGGCTGTGACCAAAATAATGTCGGACCAAAATTTGAATATAGATTCTATAATAAGATTAACCGGTAGAATTTCTGTGGTTGAAAAAGAAGAATATCCTCGTTCCTGCGTGCAACTATCAGTAACGGGTAATATTGTCGATAAAACGTCGATGACTGCTAGTTTTATGGAAATTTCTAGAACTTTAGATGTGGATATCTCTTTTCAAGAAGACAATATGTATAGAAGAAACAGACGTTTGGTGTGTTTTGATATGGATTCTACCTTAATTCAAACGGAAGTAATTGATGAATTAGCTGAATTAGCGGGTGTAGGCGAACAAGTTAGAGCCATTACTGAATCGGCTATGAATGGCGAAATTGATTTTAGTGAAAGTTTTAAACAACGTATGGCTTTGTTAGAAGGCTTAAGTGAAGACGTACTGCAAACAGTCGCTATAAATCTACCCATAACACAAGGAGCGCATCGCTTGATGAAAGCCTTAAAATATTACGGATATAAAACCGCTATTTTATCGGGTGGATTCACCTACTTTGGTCATTATTTACAAAAGGAATTAGGGATTGATTACGTTCATGCCAATGAATTGGAGATTAAAGACGGTAAATTGACGGGAAAATATTTAGGTGAAATTGTTGATGGACAAAAGAAAGCCGAATATTTAAAAGCAATTGCGGAAAAAGAAGGTATAAATATCAATCAAACCATTGCTGTGGGTGATGGTGCAAATGATTTACCTATGTTGAACTTAGCCGGTTTAGGGATTGCTTTTCATGCCAAACCAACGGTCAAAGAAAATGCAGCTACTTCAATCTCTAGCCTGGGTCTCGACGGTGTTTTATACCTGTTAGGCTACCACGACAGGCATATTGACATGATGGATGAGGAGTAAATAGTGCAATGATAATACAAAAAAGGCTTCTAAAAAGTAATTTTTTAGACAGCCTTTTTTATGCCTTGATGGTAGTTATTTTTTCAGGTTTTTCCAATGTTTGCTTTTCGGGAGATTTACAAATTCCTCTGGCTCCACAACGCATTCTGTGTGGTCCGCAGGAATTTAGAAAAAGTAGCGTTATCAAGATGTAGAAGGTATTTTTCATCTTCCCGTTTTTATGCTGTTTGAAACTGCATGCTTTTCAATTGCTCCAGATAATCTCTTTGGTTTGATAATCTTGGAATTTTATGTTGTCCACCCAGTTTATTTTTTCCTTTTAGCCAGTCGTAAAACAAATTTTTCCGGGCTACATTAATTACTAACGGATTTAAAGTCATGTTATTGTAGCGTTTTGCTTCGTAATCAGAATTTAAGGATTGAATAGATTCGTCCAGTGCTTTCTGAAATTGGGATAAATCAGTAGGATTATCTTTAAATTCAATCATCCATTCATGGGCACCTTTTTCTTTTCCATTCATAAATACAGGAGCAACGGTATATTCAACGACTTCCATTTGCGTTATTTTACAGGCGTTGGCAATAGCCTGATCCGTATTTTCAACCATCAATTCTTCGCCAAAAACATTGATATGATGTTTGGTTCTACCAGTGACCCGAATTCTATAGGGATTTAATGAGGTGAAACGTACGGTGTCGCCTATCAAATAGCGCCATAAACCAGAATTGGTAGTAATCACTAATGCATAGTTTTTGAAAAGTTCCACATCAGCCAAACGAATTACTTTTTGATCTGGTGTGCCAAAAGTATCCATTGGAATAAATTCATAGAAAATTCCGTAATCCAGCATTAATAATAAATCACTGGAATAATTTAAATCCTGAATGGCAAAAAATCCCTCGGAGGCATTGTATATTTCGTAATATTTAAAATCTTTTTTCGGCAGTATTTTTTTATACTGTTCTCGATAGGGCTCAAAATTTACACCGCCGTGAAAGTACACTTCGAGATTGGGCCAGATTTCAAATAAATTTCCTTTCCCGGTTTCTTCCAGCATTTTATTCATTAAAACTAACATCCACGAAGGAACTCCTGCAAAACTGGTTACATTTTCGTTTTTCGTTTCGTTTATAATCGCTGCGATTTTTGTTTCCCATTCACTCATTAGGGAAATTTTGCTGCTTGGCGTGCTGCTAAACTCAGCCCAAATAGGCATATTTTCGATTAATATCGCAGACAAGTCTCCAAAAAACGTATTGTTGTCTTCATAGATTTGTGAGCTTCCGCCAAGGCGCAGACTTTTTCCAAGAAAGAGTTCTGATTCTTCGTTGTTGTTTAAATACAAACACAGCAAATCCTTACTTCCTTTATAATGGCAATCTTCCAGCGCTTCGTTACTTACCGGAATAAATTTACTTTTGGCATTTGTTGTTCCGCTAGATTTCGCGAACCATTTTATTGGGGTTTCCCAAAAAACATTTTGTTCGCCTTTACGAGTTCTTTCAATCAGTGGTTGCAGTTCTTCATAAGTAGCAATAGGAATTCGATCAGCAAAAGTGGCATAGGAATGTATAGAAGCATAATCATACTCTTTGCCTAAAACAGTGTTTTTTGAGGACTGAATTAAATTCATAAGCAATTCTTCCTGAACCTCGTTCGGGTATTTCAAGAAAAGTTCAATCTGATGGATGCGTTGTTTCAGAACCCAAGAGGCAAACGAATTGATTATGGTTAGTGGCATATAGATTTCAGATTGTTGATTAACGATTTTAAATTTCAGATTTTTTCTATTGGAAAAAGGTTGAAATTTAAGATTTGAATATCGATTGACAAATACTAACTTTGTCAAAGTATCAAAAATAGTGTTTTTTTATAAAAAACAATTCTATATTATAGTAAAGATTTTAACTCAGAAATGGGCTTCTGGTAATCAGAATTCTAAAATGGACAGAGTTATCTAAAATTATAAATCGTTAATCAACAATCTAAAATCGCAATGACTTACGAAGGTGTACTTACAAAAATGCAGACTGAATTTGGAAACCCAATTCAATATTATTTAGTTTTTGAGAATAGTTTTTTGAATGTGAATCAGTTGTTGAATAAAAACATCGAAATTAATTTTGTGGGGCACCAATGCTTGAATTGCAGAAAGAAGAAAAAGATATTCCGTCAGGGATTTTGCTATGATTGTTTTTATTCGAGTGCTGCTGTGGGAGATTGGATTATGAAACCGGAGTTAAGTACAGCTCATCTTGGGATTCAGGATAGGGATTTAGCGTATGAAGAAAAAGTACAATTGCAACCACATATTGTGTATTTGGCTTTGTCAAGCGAAGTAAAAGTAGGGGTAACAAGAAAAACTCAAATGCCAACCCGTTGGATTGATCAGGGCGCAACCCAAGCGATTTCGATTGTGGAAGTTCCAAATAGGTATTTGGCAGGCATTACTGAGGTAGCTTTGAAAAACCATTATGCCGATAAAACTAATTGGAGAAAGATGTTAACTAATAATGTCGAACAAATCGATTTAATTGCTGAAAGATTGAAAGTGGAAAATCTAATTCCAACAGAAGTTCAGGAGTATTTTTATTCACAAAAAAATGATTTATACGAAATGGATTATCCTGTTTTGCAATATCCAAATAAAGTAAATAGTCTGAGTTTAGATAAAACACCTCAGTTTCAAGGAAAACTCACCGGAATAAAAGGGCAATACCTTCTTTTTGGCGATGGGACAGTTTTCAATATCCGCGGTTCTGAAGGATATGTGGTGACGATTAATGTATAAAAAGAAAGCCTAAAAGTATTTGAACCTTTTAGACTTTTTTAGTTTAGAAGGAATCTTAAGGTGTTGTCTTAGGTTCTTCTGTTTTTTTCTTTTTATTAAATAATCCATTTAATAAATCGGTTGCTTTTGTTTTGACAGCATTGGTAGTTTCTGCCTTTGTTGCAGGAGTCGCTGTTTTTGTAGTATCGCTTGGTTTCTTATTTTTATTGATATAATCAGTTAAAGCCGAAGTCCCTTGTTTTACCAATCGTTCTTTTTGTTGTTTTACTAATTGAGAAGTCAGATTGTTTACAGCACTTTTTATATCAGTTGAAATTTTTGGATTAGTGAAGTTTCCGGTTAAAATGGCATTTATAGGGAGGTTTTCCAATTTAGCAGCATCAGCTGGAGACAATTTAGCAATTAATGCATTGGCTTCTGAACCCAGATATTTAGCCGGAACATCAAATTTGATATTGTAATTCATACTCTGGTCAAAACCATGAGAACCGCCAATTGTTGCTTTAATGTCTTGGTATTTGATGTTAAATGGTTTTACATTCACTTTTCCGTCTTTGAAAGTGATGGCAGCTTTCAAATCATTCAAATTAATTTTACTTACATCGATGAACTTCAGATTAGATCCTAATGCAGTTAGCAAAGTTGAATTACTCGAATTTATAGTGGTTGAAAGCAACTGGCCCAATAAATCTCCGGTCAGTGTTTTCAAATCAGGCGTTAGTTCTGTAGCATCAAGATTTCCATTCAATTTGATGTTTGAATTTAACTTCCCGTTGATGATTCCGGCAATTGGCGCAATTTTTTTCAACATATCAAGTTGCGTAAAGGATTGTGCAATATCGACTTGATTTAATTTTAAATCCATATTGAAAACTGGCGTTTTTCCTTTTGTGGAAACAGCTCCATTTACGCCAATTGTTCCTCCAAAAATTGAAGTTTTTACGTTTTCCAAAGTTACTTTTTCATCTTTCACTATTAGTTTTCCCGAAACATCTTTCAAGGTCAAATTATCATATAAAACCGTAGTCGCTTTTGCGGTAAGCGTACAATTTAAGAAAGCTGGAATCTTCATCGCTTCCGCTTTTTTTGTTTGCTTCGCCTGTTCGCTGTCGCTTGGGTCAGTTTTAGTTTTCTCACCGGTTGTCATAAAATCATCTACGGCTAATTGCTTGGAATTCATGTTGAAGTTTCCTTTCAATTCTTGGTTTTTAAAAACAAATCCGTAAAAATTTTCTAAAACTCCCGTTACGCTAATGTCGCTTTTTCCAGTTGTCGCATTAAGTTCTTTCAAATTGACCTGACTCGGGTTAAACTGAACTAAGGCATTGCTAATGTTCATTGTTTTGCCGTTTTCATCCACATAGTTGAAACCAGACAAACTCATCGTTCCTGCATTATTAATATTTTGATATTGACTTTTCTCTACAGATTGCATATCAAATTTTGTAGTTACATCTGCTTTTAAAATTCCAGATAATGGTTTGTCTAACTTTATAGGATATGCTTTGGAAAGATTTGCCAAGTTGATGGTTCCTTTTAAAGCCGCATCGACAATTGCATTTTGTGTGATGTTTTTGATATTGGCTTTAGCATTGAAAACATCTTGATCTATTTTGAAAGAAAGTTTGTCAAGGTTGACATACGTATCGTTCAGAATTCCTGTTTCATTAATGATTTTAGTGTCAATAATTATATTTTGAACCGATTTCGGTAAATTTGGATATTTAAATGAAGCATTGTTTGATGCAATTTTAATGTTGAATTTCGGAACAGTTGTATCAGAATATAATCCTTTTGCAAAACCCATAACTGTAAAATCACCAGTTGTTTTCACATTGTCCAAACTTGCCGCATAAGCCGCCGGAATAACTCCCAAGAAATTTTTGAAAGAAGAAGTTGGCGTTTTGAATTTCAAATCATATTGTTGACCCGCTTCAACCATTTGAATAAACCCATCAAATTCTAACGGTAATTGATTGATTAAGGCCTTGTTTTGTTTGAATGTGTATTTACTTTTTTCTAAATCAATACCCAGAACAGCATCTAAAGTCAAAGCGACATCTTTCATATAATTGACTTTATCCATGTCTAGCGTGACTTTTGCTGTTGACGTGGTAATCAAATCCAATTTTTTTGCGGCAAAATCTCCGGTTCCTTCATGGTTTAAGCTATCAATTACCATTTTTATTTTTGAACTTTCGTCAAAATATTTGAATTTGAAGTTCTCGATTTTGTAATTCTGAATTTTTAATGACAAAGGACTACTTTTACCGTCATCTTTAGTTTTGTCGTCTTTCAAAGCGATGTCATAATTCCCGATTCCGTCTTTATTGAATAGGATATTGATTAACCCATTTTTTGAAGTTATTCCGTCAATATTCATTGCTTCGTTTTTGCCCTTAAAAAGTTCTTTTATGGACATTTTTAAATTCAATTCGCCTAATGATATCAAAGTGTCGCCTTCAAAAGGGGCTTTGTTGATGATAACTAACTTATCCAACGTCACATTCGCGTTTGGAAAATTTTTGAATAAACTCAAATCGGCATCTGCAAAAGTGACTTTGGCATCTACTTTTTCATTGATAGCTGCGGCAATTTTGGCTTTTATTTGATCTTTAAAAAAATAGGGTATAGCAAATAAAGATAATGCAAGTAGGACAATTAGAATCCCAATGATTTTTAAAATTTTCTTTAGCATAATTTGTTTTCTTAAGAATTTATAAGTTTTGCAAAAACCCTGCCTGACTTCTTACAAAAATAGCGATTATAGTTTATGACATTTGTAATGTTTTCATAAATAACGAAAAGCACCCTTTTTTCTTTGAAAAAAAATCCGTTTAAGTTCACTTAAACGGATTTTCTATCAGATTTTGTAAGGATTTTATTTAATGTTAATTTCAAAAGGCATCATGGCTTGAACTCCTTTTTGAGCTTGTAATCTTTTTATTTCTTCGATGATTTTATAGTTTTCTTCACCAATTTCTTCCTTGATAAAAGATTCTTTAGACTTACCAAATGGCAGATTAGCTAAAAGATCATTAAAGTCTTTTTCGTATTCAGGATAGTTTTGTGTCGAGTAAGTGTTTGTTTTTGCCAAAGCAGCAGCTTCGTGTATAGCATCATTCAAACCTCCAATTTTATCTACAAGTCCAATTTTGACTGCTTCGGAACCAGCCCAAACTCTTCCTTGTGCGATAGCATCCACTTGCGTAAAAGTCATTTTTCTTCCTTGTGCCACATGCGTAACAAAAGTTTTATAAATGTGTTCAATCTCTTCAAGTGTAACTGCTTTTAGTTTTTCATCCAATGGGACAAAAGGACTGTATCTCGCAGCGTTTTCATGTGTTTTTACTTGTTCTACATTTATCCCGATTTTCTTTGTCAATTGACTGAAATTAGGTAATATCCCAAAAACACCTATTGAACCGGTAATAGTATTGTTTTCGGCAAAAATTTTATTCGCGTTACAGGCAATATAATACCCCCCTGAAGCCGCATAATTTCCCATCGAAACTACCACGGGCTTCACTTTTTTGGTTAATTCCACTTCTCTCCAAATCAAATCGGATGTTAAAGCACTTCCACCAGGGCTATTAATTCTAAGTACAATGGCTTTTATGTTCTTGTCTTTTCTCGCTTCTTGTAATGAACGCCGCATCGAACCTTCGCCTATAACGTCTACATCACCTTCCCCACTACGAATTTCGCCTTGGGCATAAATAATGGCAATTTTATCATTGGCATCAGTGTTTTTTGAAGTTGTAGCTACTTTTTTTGCATAATCCAAGATTGTTACTTTATTGTAATCTTCGTCTTTGTCTACTTTCAATCGGTTTTTAATAGCATTATGGTACACATCTTCGTAGGCTACAACATCAATCAATCCTTGTGTTTTTGCCATTTCAGGAGTTCGTGCCAAAAGTCCGTTTGCAATTTCATTCAATTTGGGGATTGATATATTTCTACTTTTTGAAATTTCTGTTACCACAGAATTCCAAATAGAATTCAATAAAGCGGAAGTTTGCTCCCTGTTAGCATCACTCATTTTATTTTCTAGAAAAGGTTCAACAGCACTTTTGTATTTTCCATGACGGATTACTTCCATTTTAACGCCTGATTTTTCCTGAAAATCTTTGAAAAATAAGATTTCCGCAGACAGTCCTTTAAAATCCATATCGCCAACAGGGTTTAGGTAAATAGGTTTGGCAACTGAATTTAAATAATATTCTTTTTGCGAATAGGAGTTAGCGTAAGCCATTACAAATTTGCCTGATTTTTTAAAATCTTCTAATGCGTCTCTTAAAGTTTTACTTTGGGCCATGCCTAATTGAGAATCATAATTCAAAATAGAAATTCCTTTAATATCATCGTCAGTTTTGGCATCTTCTATTGCATTGATAATATCAGTCAGACCTATGTTTTTCCCATCAGAAAAAATGGTTACCCATGGATCTTTGAATTTACCGGCGTAGTCATTTTTTATATCTTCTAAATTTAATTCGATAACTGAATTGCTTTTTACACTGACTCCTTCTGATTCACCTCCAAAAATGGCTCCTATAATTAGGATTCCAAAAAAGAACAGCATAAAAAAGATGAAAATACCTATGATGGTAGCCAATACATTTCCTAAAAACTTCATATTTATATTTTTTTAATAAGTCTAAAAAGAGGTTGAATTGTTACAAATTTTAGGTTTTTTAATTCCAGAATTAGTTATCAACACTCTTTGCAAAGATACTTCTATTCTAAAATTCTTTTAGTTAATTTGTGCTTAATATGAAATCACAGCATCAAGTTATTTTATCGATAGGAAGCAATCAAGGAAACCGATTAGAAAACATTGAGTGGTGCTTGCAATTGATACACCAGGAAGTGGGAACGGTAATCAAAGTTTCAAGGCTATATGAAACACCGTCTTGGGGTTTTGATAGTGATGCATTCTATAATTGCGCATTGGTAATTCACACTTTTAGCTCAGCAAATAAAATTCTGGCTCAGGTTTTGAAAATTGAAAAACGATTGGGCCGTATTCGTAGTGAAGAATTGGGATACCAATCCAGAATTATAGACATTGACTTGATTGCTTTCAATTCAGCAATTATTGAAACCGAAAAACTTCAGATTCCACATCCATTAATGCAAAATAGAAAATTTGTTTTGTTACCCATTCAGGATTTGTATTTAGATTGGAAACATCCTATTCTTAAAAAAACAATTTCGGAGTTACTTGAAATTTCTCCAGATGAAAGCGTTTGTGAAGTGGTACAAGATTTAGAAAGTCCTTTGCAAAGTATTGCTTTGGAGCAATTTAATTATGTTGCTTTTGAAGGGAATATTGGGGCGGGTAAAACAACTTTGGCTACAAAAATTGCGGAGGATTTTAATGCAAAAACAGTTTTAGAACGTTTTGCAGACAATCCTTTTTTACCTAAATTTTATAAAGATCAAAACCGATACGCTTTTCCGCTCGAAATGTCATTTCTCGCTGACAGGTACCAACAATTATCGGATGATTTAGCGCAATTTGATTTGTTTAAAGACTTTTTAGTAGCCGATTATCATATTTTTAAGTCTTTGATTTTTGCCAAAATAACACTGGCTGAAGATGAATACCGTTTGTATCGAAACCTATTTGATATTATTTACCGAGAAATGCCAAAACCAGATTTGTATATTTATTTATATCAAAATTCGGAGCGTCTTTTGCAAAATATTAAAAAGAGAGGCCGAAGCTACGAACAAAAAATCCCGGCAGAATATTTGGATAAAATTAATAACGGATATCTGGACTATATTAAATCACAAACGGAACTGAATGTTCTGATTATTGATGTTTCTAATCGGGATTTTGTTAAAAATCAAGCCGATTATCTTTATATTCTAGACCAAATTCGAAAGAAGATTAGTGAGTAATTTACCTTTTTAACGAAAAATGATCTTTTGCTTCTCTGCCATCTTCTAATTTTAAGGTAAACCAATAATCATCTGCTGGTGCAGGAATACCATTGAAAGTACCATCCCAACCTTGGTTTAAATTTGGAACCCATTGTTTGATGAGTTTTCCGTAACGATCAAAAATGTAGATTATTGATTTTGAATTGAAAGTTTCATTCACTCCTTTTACACTCCAATAATCATTATAACCGTCATTGTTTGGCGTAAAGAATTTTGGTGCACCTATAACGGCAATAGTTTTGCTAACTACGCCGCAGCCATTTTTGTCATTGATAAAAACTTCGTGAATTCCTGCGGGTACTTTATCAAAGAAATTGGAGTCTTGCCAAAATCCACTAGGTTCGTCTAAACTATATTCATATTTTCCTTTTCCTGTTACGTTTAGGGTAACTGTATTTATATCGGTCAAATCTATAATATCAATGCTTTCGATATGTGCCAAATTCGAAGCGGTAACTTTTATGGTTCGAATTGTATTGCAACCTGAACTATTTGTTACTTCTACAGCATAATTTCCTTCAGCGTTTACTGATAGCGTTGGGGCTATTTTGCCAATCAAAATAGTTTCGTCTTTTGACCAAATGTAGGTATAATTACTTGTTGGAGATCCGTCTTGAATTCCAGCAGCAAGTGTTACAAAAAAGCTTGGAAGATTAGAACAAACCAATTCATTTTCACCACCATTGGTATTCAAGTTAATTTTCGGAATTGGATTAACAACAAAGTTTAAAGTTATGGTGGCAGTACAAGAGGTATTCAGTGGATTTATTACTGTTGCTGTAATATTTTGAGTTCCTGTTATAAAAGTGGGTGAAAAATTTGAAAGTACAGTTCCGTTTTGTGAAGAATATGTCACTGTCATTCCAGTTTGTCCTCCTAGAATAGTGGCTTCGAATGTTGAAGTGTCGAATGCAAATTTTCCGTCTTGAATCAAAGGATCTGCTTCATCATCACAAGCTGTAGTTAAGGCAGAAGAGACTGCAAATGATTTTGGTGAAATGTCTACAATAAATGGAATGCTTGTTTGATCATAACATTTTGAAGTTGTTTTATTAGTTATAACGGCTTTTATAGTTTGCGAAGCAGTTGTGAAAGTATTCGGAAACGGACTTGGTAACGGATTATTGTTTTGGTCAAAATAAGTAACAATAACATCAGTAAGCATTTGTCCTTTTAATAATTTCGATTCAAGGGTAGTGGTATCAAAAGTGAATATTCCATCTTGATTGTCATCACATTGTCTTGGGATTATAACTGAATTAGCAATAGGTAAAGCTTCGACTTTTAAAGTAATGTAAGGCCCTAAACCAACGCAAGCGTTATTTAGACTACTTTCAACCCGTATCCAAATATCTTGAGAATCGCGATAACCAATATTTCTGTAATTTGAAATATCTGCAATTACATTGATTTCGGCTAAGGCATCAGCTTGGTTTCTGTAATAGTTTATAGTGTAAACTTGATTTATGGGGAGTTGAGTTTGTATTGTGGCTTTCGTCCAAGAGAAATCAAAAGTTGCAATTCCGTCTCTATTATTGTTAATAGCGTCTAAAAAATCATCACAAACAGGAGGAACTGTGATTTTATAGGAAGAAAGAAGATTAGTAGCTGGAACTTTTAATGTTAATTTGGAAACGCTATAACAACCGCTAATTTTATTGGCAACTCTCACCCAAACATTCATTGTTGATGGCGTTGTGTTTTCGAAAGTCAAATCATTTGAAATTAAATCGGTTGTAAGGCCGTTATTAGCTCCTGATTGTGAAGTATAATAGGTAAAGTTTTCATTGGTATAATTTGCGGAAATTAGATTGTTATTTACTGTCAAATTAAAAAGAGTTTTCCCATCAGAAATTAAATCAGTATCGCATTGAATAATTGTTACATCATAGACAATTGGCAAAGGATTTACAACAAAATTCAAAGTTGCAGTTGTGGTGCACCTTGTGTTTGCGGTATTTGTAACTGTTACTAAAACATTTTGAGTTGCAGTTACAAATGGATTTGGGAGCGGACTTGATAATGAATTTCCATTTTTATCAAAATATTTAACTGTCATTCCGGTTTGCCCTTTTAGAATTGAAGTTTCGAATGTAGCCGTGTTAAAAGCAAATTTACCATCTTGATTTAATGGGTTTGTTTCGTCATCACAAGTTGTGGTTAAGGATGTTGGAACGGCAAAAGCTTCGGGTAAATCATCAACTATTAATGGAATATTTGTTTCGTTAGAACAGAATAGCGCATTTTTTGCAACGGCTTTTATCGTTTGCGATGTTGTTGTGAAGTTAACAGGAAACGGACTGGTTATCAAATTTCCGTTTGAATCTTTTAGCGGATTATTGTTTTGGTCAAAATAAGTAACGGTTATGTTTGTTTGATTTCCTAATAAAGTAGATTCAAGAGTAGCAGTAGTAAAAGTGAATATTCCATCTTGATTGTCATCACATTGTCTAGGAATTATTACCGGATTTGCAATAGGCAATGGATTTACAGTTACTATAATTGGAGTTCTCGGAGTACAGCCGTTATCAATATAATAGGTTGTGGTCGTATACAGTGGAGGAGTCGTAAAACTATTGCCAGTCCCAATAGAAACTCCATTTGTTGCAGTATCATACCAGTTGATTTCTCCGGTTGTTGCCCCTGCTTGAAGTGTACATGTCGCTGAAGCACAAATGGGACTTGGTGTTGTGGCTGTAATTTTTGCGATTGTAATTGTAGTACTTGTTGAGATTTCAATAGGAAGGTCTCCTGGCATTCCGCCATATTCTACAATATAACCTTTGGGTTGATAATTACCACTTGGTCTACCTGCATCAGGTAAATCATTCCAAGAGCCAGCAATTCCAACACCGGGGGCTGTAATGTGGGCATAATCTTCGTTGCCTGAATTATTAGGTTCATTTGGGGCATTCCAAAAAGCAAAATTTGGGGTAGAGCCATTGGCCACTCCGTTCCAAAATACGGTACCGCTCTCTGGTCCGGTAACCCATTTCCAGACTCCTTCTGTTTCAGCATCGCTACCTCCAATCCAACCCGCGCCTGGGGCTTGCTTTCCTGCTAATTGTGCCTCATCTGCGGCAGTAATTGTGGCTAAATAGCCCTTTAGGCCATAGTATGTTTTTGTTTCTGCCAATGCTTTTGCCGCTGACCACATGATGGCTAAATTGGCTACATATTCATAGAAATGACCATTTCTCGGTAAATAATTCGCTTGTCCTGTGCCTAAACTGATAGAAAAGTTTCTAATTCCTGATGGTGAAAGAGATGAATTATAAAACTCAACATTTTTTATTGCAGTTTCAAAATCACTGTAGGGAACTAAACTAGTTGTTGAACTGGATAATATTAGTTTTCCTTCCGCAGGAATCCAATTGGATATGATATTAGGATAAGAGCCTGTTAAAGTAAGTATATCTTGTCCGGTTATATAACCTGATGAAATTTGAATGTAAATGGCATCAGTGCTGGTGTCATCAGGATCAGTTATTATAACATCAGTTGCAATTTTTATATTGGTTTGAGGGCAGTATATTGGATTAAGATTATTGGTTGCCGAAATTATTGGGGCGACATTAGATGCTATTTTGCTGCAGTTTTCAGAATAACTGGCGGAAGGGTCTTTTTTGGAAGACCAATTAGTGTTGGAATACGCTTTATTATCTACTTCTATACAAATTAAATTTTTGTTTTGTGTTAAATCTAAGGTGGTAAGTTTTGTGTTATTTCTGTTTTTTAGGTTGGCTATAGCCAAATTGTTATTGTTACAAAGCAAAATTTGTAAATCAATGTTTTTGGAAATATCTATATCTTTTAATTTGCTGTTATAAATGGATATTTTAGTTAATGAAATGTTTTTAGAAAAATCAATAGTTGTTAGTAGGCTACCTATACATCCAAATTCTGTTAAAAAAGTATTCTTAGAAATGTCTAATGAAGTAAAGGGATTACCACCACAAGAAAGATATGTTAAACTTACGAAATCTTGTATGCCAGTTAAATCAAAAATATTCAAATCGTGAACACTTATGGCGCTTATGGTACTAATATTTGCTGTAAGCACTCGCTTGTCAATAATGTCATCAAAACCTTTGTTTATCAAAGCTTTTTCAAAATTTACATCTGGTATTGCAGTATATTGAGCATACCCAAAAAAATTAGAAAATAGTAAAACAAGAAAGAATAGTTTTTTCATAGCAAATTAATTCGCAAAAAAATAATCAGTTAAATTGTACGATAAATCTGCTAATTGAGTAGTTTTGCATAAAACAAATGTTTTAACAAATCTACAAATTATAACTCATTTTTTTGAATAAATCCCAAACTACAATCCCTGCACTTACCGAAATATTTAAAGAATGTTTTGTTCCTAATTGTGGGATTTCGATACATCCATCGCATAATGCCACAGCTTCCTGAGAAACACCATAAACTTCGTTTCCAAAAACTAAAGCGTATTTTTTGTTTTTTTTAACTTCAAAATCTTGAAGAAAAATAGCACTTTCAACTTGTTCAATAGCGAGTGTAGTAATGTTTTCTTCTTTTAATTTTTCAATAACTTCAATAACGCTTTCGTTATGTTCCCAAGTCACAGTTTCGGTAGCGCCAAGTGCAGTTTTATGAATTTCTTTGTTTGGAGGTGTTGCAGTAATACCGCATAAATATATTTTTTCTATCAAAAAGGCATCCGCCGTTCTAAATACAGAACCAATATTGTGCAAACTTCTAATGTCGTCCAAAACTAAAATAAGAGGTGTTTTTTCAGATTGTTTAAATGCTTCAATAGATTTTCTTTCGAGTTCGCTGTTTTCCAGTTTTCTCATATTTTTTTGGGTTTATTTCAATAAAAAAAGCTTCCGCGAAGTTATGGAAGCTTTTTTTATTATAAATTAATTTAGAATTTAGCTTTTTGCATCATCTCCTAAAACAGTTCCTTTTATAGTAAGTACTTTAGTTGGTTGTCCTGCAGCATTTGAAGTTACAGTTACAGTTTTTGTAAATGCACCAACTCTGTCAGTAGCATATTTAACACCAATAATACCTTTTGCTCCTGGAGCAATTGGCTCTTTTGGAGTAGTAGGAACTGTACATCCGCATGAACCTTGAGTATTTGTGATAATTAATGGTTTGTTACCGTTGTTAGTAAAAACAAATTCACGTTTACCATCTGCATTGTGAGCAATTGTTCCATAATCAATAACTTCAGTTACAAAGACCATTCCTGCGCCATCTACTTTTGGAGTTGAAACTTTAGCAGTTGTAGCTTTTATTTTTTTTGTAACCTTTGATGTTTCTTGTGCATTAGAAGCTGTAACGCCTAATACTAATAATAACACTAGTGTAACTATTTTTTTCATTTTCTTATTTTTTTAATTAGTTAAACAAATTTAAAGAAAAAATCATGCCATTAGCCTAATTTTTCCTTAAAAAAATTAATTTTTTGAAGTGTTACTTATTCGCATTAAAATATTTAAATTCGCTGACACATTTTTTTTCATTTTTTAAATATAAAATAACTTGGCATCTAAAGAGAAAATAGTTAAAGAAACGCCTTTAATGAAGCAGTATAATGAGATCAAAAGGAAATATCCGGATGCGTGTTTATTGTTTAGAGTAGGGGATTTTTATGAAACTTTTGGAGAGGATGCCGTTCGTGCTTCAAGAATCCTCGGAATAACATTAACCAAAAGAGGGGCAGGTTCAGAAACGGAGACTGCATTGGCAGGTTTTCCGCATCATTCCATAAATACCTATTTACCAAAATTAGTCAAAGCGGGACTCCGTGTGGCTATTTGCGATCAGCTTGAGGATCCAAAAATGACCAAAACTATTGTGAAACGGGGTGTTACTGAACTTGTGACTCCTGGTGTTTCTATGAATGATGAGGTTTTACAATCTAAAACGAATAATTTTTTAGCCTCTGTTTTCTTTGCTAATAAATCAATAGGAATTTCATTTCTGGATGTTTCTACAGGGGAGTTCCTTACAGCACAGGGAAATGCGGAATATATCGATAAGTTATTGCAGAATTTCAATCCTAGCGAAGTTTTAATTCCAAAAAATAATAAAAATGACTTCCGAGAAATTTTCGGAGATGATTACCATAGTTTTTACTTGGAAGATTGGATTTATAAAGAAGATTATGCATTCGAAACCTTAACCAAACATTTTCAAACTGTTTCTTTGAAAGGATTTGGAATCGAAGAACTGAAAGAAGGAACTATTGCTTCGGGAGCAATTTTATATTATTTGTCCGAAACGCAACATAATAGAGTACAACACATAACAGCAATTCAGCGTATCGCTGAAGATGCTTATGTCTGGATGGACCGATTTACAATTCGAAATCTGGAATTGTATCATAGTTATAATCCTAACGCGGTGACGCTTCTCGATGTGATTGATAAAACGCTTTCGCCAATGGGTGGACGGCTGTTAAAAAGATGGTTAGCGCTTCCTTTGAAAGACAGTAATAAAATAAAAAGCCGCCATCAGGTTGTCTCGTATTTAAAAGAAAATCAAGATGTTCTAAAAAATATTCAGAATCAAATTAAGCAAATCTCAGATCTGGAACGTTTGATTTCGAAAATTGCTGCCGGAAAAGTTTCGCCTCGCGAAGTGGTTTATTTAAAGGAATCATTAGACGCTATTATTCCAATAAAAACCTTGGCATTAGAAAGTCCGCAAGAAGCAGTAAAAGTAATTGGGGACAGTTTGCACAGCTGCGAATTATTGCGAGAAAAAATTAAAACTGTTTTAAATCAAGATGCTCCTGTGGCTATAGCCAAAGGAAATGCTATTGCTAAAGGAATCAATGCGGAATTAGATGATTTACGGGCGATATCAACTTCTGGGAAAGAATTTCTGGAAGGAATAGAAAAACGAGAGTCGCAATTGACGGGAATCTCCTCATTGAAAATTTCCTTTAATAATGTTTTTGGATATTATATCGAAGTTAGAAACTTACACAAGGACAAAGTTCCTGTTGAATGGATTAGAAAGCAAACTTTAGTGAATGCGGAGCGCTATATTACGGAGGAATTAAAAGAATACGAAACTAAAATACTTGGTGCCGAAGAAAAAATTCATAAGATAGAAGTAGAGTTATTTGAGCAAATGGTGAGTTGGATTGCCACTTATATCAAACCGGTTCAGATGAATGCTAATCTGGTAGCGCAATTGGATTGTTTGTGTTCTTTTACTCAATTGGCTATTGAAAATAAATATGTTTGTCCTGAACTTGACGAAACATTCGAACTGGAAATCAAAAACGGAAGACATCCCGTTATCGAAAAACAATTGCCGGTAGGGATGCCTTATATTGCCAATGATGTTTTCTTGGATAGAGAAATGCAGCAATTGATCATGATTACAGGTCCCAATATGTCAGGAAAGTCGGCTATTTTGCGTCAAACGGCTTTAATCGTGCTTTTGTCTCAAATGGGGAGTTTTGTTCCTGCGGACAGCGTGAGAATGGGAATTGTGGATAAAATATTCACCAGAGTAGGGGCAAGTGATAATATTTCGATGGGGGAATCTACTTTTATGGTTGAAATGAATGAAACAGCCTCTATCTTGAACAATATTTCAGATAGAAGCCTAGTGCTGTTGGATGAAATAGGGAGAGGAACGAGTACCTATGACGGTATTTCTATTGCTTGGGCAATTGCAGAGTTCTTACATGAGCATCCTTCAAAGCCTAAAACATTGTTTGCAACGCATTATCACGAGTTGAATGAAATGAGTGAATCTCTGCCTAGGATTCAGAATTATAATGTTGCTGTCAAAGAATTGAAAGATACCGTGCTTTTTATTCGGAAATTAGTAAAAGGAGGAAGTGCGCATAGTTTTGGAATACATGTGGCTAAAATGGCTGGAATGCCTCAAATCGTTATTTTGAAAGCACAGAAGCTTTTAAAAAAATTAGAAAAGAATCATTCAAGCGATGCGCTGAACGGAATTAAAGCTGCAAAAGACGAAATGCAAATGAGTTTCTTTAATCTGGACGATCCTTTATTAGAGGAAATCAAAGCAGAGATTATAAGTTTAGATATAAATACCATTACGCCTATGGAAGCGTTGATGAAACTTAATGAAATTAAAAGAATGTTGACCAGAAAATAATTTATTTTGTTTTAAAGTTTACGTTATCAGAAAGTTAACTTTTATCTGTTATTTTTTTATCTAAAAGGCTTGTTTAATTCAATAAATGTCCTAAATTTGCATCCGCAATACAGAACAAGTATCGCGGTTCTTTCTAAGAATTGAAAATGCGAAAATAGCTCAGTTGGTAGAGCGCGACCTTGCCAAGGTCGAGGTCGCGGGTTCGAGCCCCGTTTTTCGCTCCAACACCACATAATGCTCGGATGGTGAAATTGGTAGACACGCTGGACTTAAAATCCAGTGAACAGCAATGTTCGTGCGGGTTCAAGTCCCGCTCTGAGTACTAAAAAAGCTTCAAACTATGTTTGGAGCTTTTTTTATTAAATAATTTTTTAAATGTATTTTATTTATATAATTTATTCTGAAAAATTAGACAGATACTACGTAGGAACTACGGATGATGTTAAAAAAAGATTGGATGAGCATAATTCAGTATTTTATAACGAAGCGTTTACTGCAAAAGGAATTCCTTGGGAATTGAGTTTAAGTTTTGAGTGTGAATCGAGTGAGAAGGCTTATGGATTAGAGAAGTTTTTGAAGAGAATGAAATCTAGAGTTTTTTTGGAGAAAGTGATGGTTGATCCAAGTATCTTATTAGATATTCAAAATAAAATATAATGTACGGGTTCAACTCCGAAGCTTCGGAGCCGCTCTGAGTACTAAAAAAGCTTCAAACTATGTTTGGAGCTTTTTTTTATTTTATAACAAATCCATTTAATTTTAGGATGTTGACCTAAAGAGAGCTTTACTTACAGTGATTTTAATGCCACTAGAGTGAGAAAGTGTATTTGTTGAACGATTCTTCGGTTTTGGTAATTAGGTGTGTTTAAAAGTATGTTATGGGGGCTTTTGTGATTAGTAAAAGAAATAATGATGCGTATAAATTTGTTTTCACTTCTAGAAAGGGAAAAATTATTTTTACGAGTTTAAGCTATGAACTTAAGTTTGAGTGTGAAGAAGAAATTGAAAAGTTTAAAGAAGATATTACTTCTGCTGATTTTTTAAAGTTTAAATCCTCTAGTGGTAAGTATTTCTTCAAATTGATGTTGAAAGGCAATCATTTTGCAACAAGTAGAAAATATACCACTTCGTTGCGTCTTCAAAAAGGAATTGATGAAATTGTACGCTACGGTTCACAGTCAGAAATATTAGATTTCTCAGAGAATGATTTTGTTTTTTTAGATTAAGATTTATATTTATAAAAAAAAGAGAGCATTGGTAACTTTACCAATGCTCTCTTTTTTTACTATTTATTTGGGTTTCTTTGGAAACACATTAATGATAATAATTAAAAAAGCCATCTCGCTAGGCGGATGGCTTTAAAATTTTTAGAATTTGAGTTCTAATTATTTTTTTGCAGCTTCAGTAGCAGTTGCAGCAGCTTCAGTAGCAGCAGCAGCAGCAGAGTCAACAACAACAGCAGCAGAATCAACTACAGCAGCAGCAGAGTCAACAACAGCAGCAGCAGAATCAACTACAGCAGCAGCGTCTTCAGCAGGAGCGTCAGCTTTTTTACATGATACAACAGTTAAAACAGCAACAACAGCTAAACTTAAAAATACTTTTTTCATCTTACTTTATTATAAAAGGTTAATTATTAATTCGTGGCAAAGATATAAATTTTTTAATATGTAAAATATTTTTTTATTTTTTTTTTAAAAAATAATGCTTTTTACCAATATCCTCATTTTTAACAACTATTATGCCAAAAGACTTAAAGGGTAAAATATAGTATAACTAATTTAAGGAATGCTACTCTTACAAATTTTTTATAATTCAATTTCGTTGATTATCAATGCTTCCTGCAGAAAGGTATGAAGCGTTTCCTTAAAAATGGATTGTTTGTACAAAAAAAGAAAATCTTTGGGTGAACTTATTGTCAAGATATTCTAAAAATTTAAATAGTTTTCATAATTACATTTGTAGCACCTTTATTCATTTGCACAAAAGTGCTGCAAATATGTCCTCTTTCCTGTCGTTCTATCTCGTTTAGGATTAAGTTTGTGAAAGCAGCATTCAGTTCTTTTTTATTGGAAACAGAAACGCAGCCTTCCATATTCACTAAAGCTGTTGCTTCGGCAAAATGGGAATAGTTTGGCCCTATTACTATTGGAATACCAAAGGTGGCAGGTTCAAGGATGTTATGCACACCAGGGTTTCCAAAGCCACCACCAACATAAGCAATATCAGCATAACTGTATATTTTGGTCAGAATGCCAATGGTATTAATGATTAAAACATCATATTCAGCAAGAGCCGCATTTTCTTTTTCAGAATAAAGAATCGTTTTTTTAGTAATGCTGTTTTTTAGCTGCAGAATCTGTTCGTTTTTTATGTTATGTGGCGCAATTATAAATTTAACATTGTAGTTATTCGATTTTATAAAATCGACTAATAAATTTTCATCTTTTGGCCAAGAACTGCCAATCACAATAGTTAAGGTATTATTTTTAAAATTGGCGATGAAATCCAAAGTATTGTCTTTTTCTAAAATTGCGGCAACCCTGTCAAAACGGGTGTCTCCGGAAACGGCTGTATTGGTTTTGCCTAATTGGAGCAATAATTTTTTCGAGTTTTCATTTTGCACAAAAAAATAAGTGAAGGTGTCTAATGCTTTTCTGTAAAACCCGCCGTACCATTTAAAAAACATTTGAGTCTCTCTTAAAATCCCTGAAATCAAATAAGTTGGAGTGTTTAGCTTTTTAAGTTCGTTTAAATAATTCAGCCAATATTCATATTTGATGAAAAACACTAAATCTGGATGAACAAGTTTTAAAAATTCCTTCGCATTTTTTTTAGTGTCTAAAGGCAAATAAACCGTGACATCAGCAACGGTATTGTTTTTACGTACTTCATAACCTGATGGCGAAAAAAAGGTAACTACAATTTTATGTTGAGGGAATTTTTCTTTGATCTTTTCAATTACAGGTAAGCCTTGTTCGTATTCACCTAATGAGGCGGCGTGAAACCAAATTGTTTTGTCAGAAGGTTTTATTTTTTGTTCCAAAGTAAGGAAAACTAGTTTCCGACCTTCAATAAAAAGTTTGATTTTTGGAATGAAGAAAGCTACGATTTTTAATAAAAACCCGGCAATCCGAACAATAAGATTATAGAGAAAAAGCATCATTGAAATTTTGGGGCTAAAATACGTTTTCTTTATATTAATTTCTTCTGAAAGAAATATTTAAATTTTGGGTATCAGGAACCCACTTTTTTATTTCATTGGAAGATTATTTTTTAATTTGGGTTTCATTGGTTTAAACTCATTAAATAACTATTTTTGTTCTTCGTTTTAAGAAAGTCTCAGTTGTTTGCAGAAACGCTAAACTTTCGAACTTTAAACAAAAATTTCAATGAAAAAAATCCAAATGGTTGACCTAAAAAGTCAATATGATAAAATTGCAGCCGTTGTAAATACCTCTATTCAGGAAGTTTTAGACACAAATACTTATATCAACGGACCTCAAGTTCATCAATTTCAAAAGTCTTTGGAAGATTATTTAGCAGTAAAGCATGTAATTCCTTGTGCAAATGGGACTGATGCCTTGCAAATTGCTATGATGGGATTGGATTTAAAGCCTGGAGATGAGGTTATTACTGCCGATTTTACTTTTGCAGCGACAGTGGAAGTGATTGCTTTATTGCAATTAACGCCTGTTTTAGTTGATGTTGATAGGTATAATATGAATATTTCTATCGAAGGAATTAAAAAAGCGATTACGCCAAAAACCAAAGCGATTGTACCCGTGCATTTATTTGGTCGTGCTGCCAATATGGAAGCAATTATGGCTATTGCCAAAGAACATAATTTATATGTTATTGAAGATAATGCACAAGCGATAGGAGCTAATTGTAAATTTTCGGATGGGACTAAAAAGAAAGCGGGGACTATAGGACATGTAGGAGCAACTTCTTTTTTTCCTTCAAAAAATCTAGGCTGTTATGGTGACGGTGGAGCGATTTTTACTAATGACGATGCATTGGCTCACAAACTTCGTGGAATTGTAAATCACGGAATGTACGAACGTTATCATCATGATGTAGTGGGGGTGAATTCTCGTTTAGATAGTATTCAGGCAGCAGTTTTAAATGCTAAATTGCCTTTATTGGATGAATATAGCAAAGCAAGACAAGATGCTGCGAGAAAATATTCTGTTGCTTTTGAAGGGCATAAAAATATAATTGCGCCAAGTATTTGTGATAGTTGTGATTGCCACGTTTTTCATCAATACACGTTACGTATTATTGATGCTGATAGGAATGGTTTAATGCAACATTTATTAGATAAAGGTATTCCATGTGCTATTTATTATCCAATTCCGTTACATTCTCAAAAAGCTTATTTGGACTCGCGTTATAAAGAAGAAGATTTTCCAGTGACCAATCAGTTAGTTAAAGAAGTACTTTCTTTGCCCATGCATACTGAACTGGATGATGAGCAAATCAAGTTTATTACCGATAGCGTCTTAGATTTTTTTAAGTAAATAATATGAAATCGCTCTAACAAAAAGTTTGCGTATGCAAATACAGATAAAAAAGCGATACGCTTATGACCAATAAAAAATAACTTTTACATAATGAAATGTTTTTTTGCAACCATTGCTGTAGTTTTATTTCAATTTTCAAGTTTAGCCCAAAATAGCTCTAATAGTAGAGAAGAAATAGCTGTTGCTTCTCGTGTAGAAACTTTGCGGCAAGCTATGATTGATGCGGATGTAAATAATCTTACAGCAGTAACATCTACAGCTTTAAGTTATGGACATTCTGATGGGCATCTCGAAAATCAATCCGTGTTTATTGGGAATATTGTTAGTGGAGCGTCTGATTTCGTGACAATCGAATTTCAAAATCAAAGCATTAGGGTTGTTGGCGACGTTGCTATAGTAAGACATACTCTTGCAGCTCATACCAGAGATAGTGGAGTTGACAAGGACATAAAAATTGGAATAATGCTTGTTTGGCACAAGCAAAAAAATAAATGGTTGTTAATTGCCAGACAAGCTTTTAAATTACCATCACCAAGCGATAAAAAATAAAATATGAAAATAGTAGTAACAGGAGGGTTGGGTTTTATCGGTTCGCACACTGTTGTCGAATTACAAAATCAGGGCTTTGAAGTACTCATTATCGATGATCTTTCAAATTCCTCTTTGAAAGTACTGGACGGAATTCAGAATATTACTGGAAAAGTTCCTGCTTTCGAAAAGCTAGATTTGCGCGACAAAGATAGAGTACAGGATTTTTTCAAAAGACATCCCGATATTTCAGGGGTGATACACTTTGCGGCTTCAAAAGCAGTTGGTGAAAGTGTTGGGAATCCATTGTTGTATTATGAAAATAATGTTAATACGTTAGTTTACTTACTTCAAGAATTGCAACAAAAACCAGAAGCTAGTTTTATTTTTAGTTCATCTTGTACCGTTTATGGTCAAGCTGAAAAAATGCCAATTACTGAAGATGCTTCCATTCAAACGGCAATATCTCCTTATGGGAATACCAAACAAATTGGGGAGGAAATTATCAACGACACTGCCAAAGTAACCAATATTAATGCAATTTTATTGCGTTATTTCAACCCGATTGGAGCACATCCCTCGGCTGAAATAGGTGAATTACCCATTGGAGTACCGCAAAATTTAGTGCCATTTATTACTCAAACTGGAATGGGTTTGAGAAATGAACTATCCGTTTATGGTGGTGATTACACAACTCTTGATGGAACTTGTATTCGAGATTATATTCATGTAGTTGATTTGGCAAAAGCCCACGTTATTGCCTTACAAAGATTGTTAAATAAAAAAAATACAGCTAAGGTAGAGACTTTCAATCTGGGTACGGGAACTGGAAGTTCCGTTTTAGAAGTCATTTATGCATTCGAAAAAGTTAGCGGTAAAAAATTACCTTACAAAATAGTTGCCCGTAGAGAAGGTGATGTTGTAGAGGCTTATGCCAATACTGATAAAGCGAATACTATTTTAGGTTGGAAAGCGCAATCCACTTTAGAAGAAGCTATGGCAAGTGCCTGGAAGTGGGAACAGAAAATCAGGAAATAAAAAAGCTGTGTTTTGCATTTGCCCCCAATAAGCAGACACTATTTGGGGGCAGTGCATTGACAGCTTTTTTTGTATTATTTTTTAGCAGATTCTTTTAGTTTTTCAGCCGCTTGATTCATTTTATCAGCCCCTTTTTCAAGAACTTCCCCTGCTTTAACCTTAGTGGAATCAGCTGCAGCATCAACTTTTACAGCTGCCGTATCTATTGCTTCATCCATTTCATTTCCAACAGCTTCGGTTGCCTCTTTTACTTCTTCTTTTGTTTCTTTTTTACAAGAAGTCATTAAAGTTGCAACTATTGCCAATCCTAAAAGTATTTTTTTCATTTTTTTTTTTTATTTTAAAAATTAATAATTGGTGAACTCATCCCATAAAGATAAACAAAATCCCCACAAACATAAGCTTATGAGGATTTTGTTTATAGGCAACAACGGATCACTGATCATTATTTTTAAGCATTCGCAGTCACCGCTTCTTTATCAATTTTTCCAATCAATCCTGCTAATACTTTTCCGGGTCCTACTTCAGTAAACAAAGTAGCTCCATCTTTAATCATTTGTTGTACAGATTGTGTCCATTTTACTGGAGCCGTCAATTGTATAATCAGGTTTTTCTTAATTTCATTTGCATCTGAAACAGCACTTGCCGTTACATTTTGATATACTGGACAAATGGGAGTTGAGAACGTGGTTGCTTCAATAGCAGCAGCAAGTTCTTCTCTTGCAGGTTCCATCATTGGTGAGTGAAATGCACCGCCAACAGGTAATAACAAAGCACGTTTTGCCCCTGCAGCTTTCATTGCTTCGCAGGCTTTTTCTACAGCCGATGTTTCTCCAGAAATCACTAATTGTCCCGGACAGTTGTAATTTGCAGCCACCACAATTCCATCAATAGAAGCACAAACTTCTTCCACGATAGTATCCGCCAATCCTAAAACTGCAGCCATAGTCGAAGGTTTTATTTCGCAGGCTTTTTGCATAGCCAATGCACGTTGTGAAACCAATCGCAATCCGTCTTCAAAAGATAAAGCGCCATTTGCCACTAATGCTGAAAATTCACCTAATGAATGTCCCGCCACCATTTCCGGTTTGAAATCATCACCCAGCGTTTTTGCCAAAATCACCGAATGTAAAAAAACTGCGGGTTGTGTAACTTTGGTTTCTTTCAATTCTTCGGCGGTTCCTTCAAACATGATGTCTGTGATGCGGAAACCTAAAATTTCATTGGCTTTCTCGAATAATTCCTTTGCTAATGGAGAGTTTTCATATAAGTCTTTGCCCATTCCTGTAAATTGTGCGCCCTGACCCGGAAATACGTATGCTTTCATCTGTCTAATTTAAAGATTTAAAAATTTAAAGATTGAAAAATTAGTTTCAATCAGAACGCAAAAATACTATTTTTTACGGTATTTGAAACTATCTGTTTGGGTTCGTTTTGTTACTGGAAAGTATACCCCTTATTATAGATAATTAAGATTCAATCAAAAAAAAATCCACTCAAATTAAGGAGTGGATTTAGGCTAAAGCCAAAAGCTAAAGGACAAAATAAGCATTATTTAAAGGTTGTATGTGATGTGCTTTTGCTTCAGAAGCATGTACTTCCTCGTCAAACTCATCTCTGTATTCGTTGACCATTTGCATTAAATTTTTTTCAATTGTAATTGAAATTGCATTTACAGGGGTGTCAGTTGGTCTATTTTCAAATGGATCTTGTAAATGAATTGCCATTTTTTCGATTAAGAAAAAAGCAGCAGCAATCGTTGTCACTAATGGAATTTGAAGCCAGCCAATAGTATTGATTAATCCAAATGGCAAGAGAATTATAAATAAACACAGCGCAAATCGGATGTACATACTGTATGTTGTTGGAAAAATAGTGTTTTTTATACGTTCACACTTCCCCATTGAATCACACAATCGCGTTAATGTATTGTCAATTTCTACTTGCTGGTAAACATTTATTTTATTGCGACTAAGTGCCTTTTTTAAATCTTTGGCGTGTAACATTAAGATAGCATTAGGAACATGTTTGTGTCCTTTTACAAAGCGTAAATCATCTTCATCCAGTAAATCCTTTATTGTTTTTGTTGCATCTTTTTCTCGCAGTGTTTGTCCAAGGCTATAGCACCAAGCAGCTTGTCTTTT
The DNA here is from genome assembly GCF_048284325.1 of Flavobacterium esculini. Taxonomy (NCBI): domain Bacteria; kingdom Pseudomonadati; phylum Bacteroidota; class Flavobacteriia; order Flavobacteriales; family Flavobacteriaceae; genus Flavobacterium; species Flavobacterium esculini. The sequence goes on from NZ_JBLVPI010000002.1 coordinate 232,853, forward strand.
TGCAAATTTTTCTTTGAAATCGTTTGCCTGTACTGAAAAATCGGGATCATTGTAAAAAACAATAATTTGTCGCAATAGTGTTCGGGAATCGTTAACAATAGAACCCCAGATTATTCGGGCTTCCCACCAGCGGTCATAAGCTTGATTGGATTTGAATGCCAGTAGCAATGAAATAATTGTGCCAATTATTGTTGGGATTGCTATAGGAATATTGATAGATACAGTTTTGAAAAAATAGCGAAAAATTTCGAATGCAATGCAAAAGAAAATGACTAATGCTAATTCATTTTTTATTTTTCCCAATACATATTTCATGGGAATTTTCTTTTTTAGTAACATATATTTTGAATTAAAATTTTAAACAATCATCTTTAATAAACCTCTTCATATAAAGAAAGGACGGGTAAACCTAATGTCTCGTTAAGAGCAGTTTTTTCTTTTTTTAGGAGTTTTAGTTTCTTGGGTTTTCGTGTTTCGATCAGAATATTTATGTTGTTTTTTGATATCGTATCGGTTAAAAAGGGTTCTATTTCATTCGCTTTTTGTTGGTCATTTATTTTAGTTTGACTTACGATTTTTAAAGAAAAAAGGGTGTTTACATAGGTTTGTAAATCTTCTACTTGAAGGATTGAATCTGAATTTCTAATATACAAGGCCTGACTAAATACTTCTTCTTCAAAGTTCGTATTGAGGTGTAAAATGGGACATTTGCTATTAGAAATGATTTGGACACAATACATATTTATTTTCTTTTTAGAAGATTTAAAAGAAGGAGTAATTATTGTTAATTCAATAGCGAAATGCTCCATTAAATTTCTAAAAAGGGGTGAAGAAATACCGTATTGATGGTGAATTTTTAAGCTGCAATTGCTGGATTTCAAAATGATTTCTCTACACATTTGTAAAACATTTTCCTGTGCAGTGCTTAGATTCTGATTGATGTTTCTTAATAAATTGGCAGATGAATACGTGTCTGGAATGTCAGCTATTAGCATCAAAATGAGCAGGCATTGCTCGTCATTAGATGATTTTATGGCTGTTTTAATTGCATTGATTGTATCGCTTTGTAATGTCGTAGGAATTAGAATATTTTTCATATGTATTAAATTTGATTTATTTATACATACAAAATAACAGTACCCAGTTTACAGCAATCTTAAATTAACATTAGAATATTCTAAGAATTAACATTAGAATCTCTAATGTTGGCGGTATTAAACGTAATGTTTACAATAGTGCCTTGATCCGGTTCAGATTGTATTTTAAGTTCTCCATTATGCATCCTGATTATTTTCATGGCAAGCGGAAGTCCTAATCCATAGCCATTGTATTTTGATGCTTTTTTGCCTCGGAAAAAAGGCTCGTAAAGATGGGGGATGTCTTCTGCGGGGATACCAATTCCAATATCAGTAATCGAAATTTTGATGGATGAATTGTTTCCTGATAAAGTAACAAAAACAGTTTCGTTATCGGAATATTTCACACCATTGGCTATAATATTATTCAATGAAAGTTCCAATAAAGATCTGTTACAGGGGATTTCTAGTAAACTCGGATCACTAGGGATTTTATTAATTTTTATCCTCACTCTGTTATTAGGATAGATTTTATCAATATCCGATTTTACATCCATTAGAAGTTCATCAATTCTCACGACATCTAATAATTGTTTTTTTCCGTCATAACCGGTTTGTGTCAGTTTTAAAAGACTTTCCGTAAGATCTCCCAGTCTTGAGGCCTGACTGTGAATATTTTCTAAAGAGGAAATATATTCCGTAACGCTTCTTTCTTTTAAGAGCATGATCTCTGCTTCGGCAATTATGGTTGTTACTGGTGTTTTTAGTTCATGTGAAGCATTATTTATAAAATTAGCTTGAATTTCAAATGAGGTTTCCAGTCGATCCAGCATATTGTTAAATGTCTTTATTAAATCGGCAATTTCATCGGTGCTTTTGCTTTCGGGAAGTCTGTTGTGTAGGTTTGATGCGCTTATTCTTTTTACTTCGTATGTAATTCGAGCTACTGGATCTATGACTCTTCTCGCCAGAAATCTGCCAAGAAAATAAGCTAATAGTATAAAAGCCAACCCTCCAAAAAAGAGAATTTGAATAATATAAATGCTGCTTACATTTCCCCTTCGGTCTATTGCAGTGATAATTACGATGTATTTTTGATTGGATTCCGTAAAAGTCTGGGCGTAAAAATAACGATTGCTATTTTCAATCCAATTAGAACCATTAGCCATCACTTTTGTATAAAAATCAGCCGGTAAATCAAGATTGGTATTGTATTCAAATGTGTTTTTTCCACTGACTTTAAGAACAAAATCTTGTTCATCAATGAGTTCTTCAAGTCCATTTGCTTTGAATTCTTTGAAATAACGGGTTTTTACAGGGTCATTTTGATAATGAATCGACGCCACTATTTTAGCCCGATCTTGTAATCTTTTCAAAAAGTGATATTGGTTATTTTGTTTAAACAAAAAGAAGACTACTAGACTTAACAGAAGTGTACTAAGGGTTGAAAGCGCAATATAGGTAAAGGTAATTTTTTTCTTAATCTGCATTTTTTATGGTTTCAGTACATAACCCAAGCCTTTCATGGTATGAATTAGTTTAGTGTCGTATGGTTTGTCAATTTTTTTTCTCAAATAGTTAATGTAGACATCAATTACATTTGTATTCATGTCAAAATTAATATCCCAAACATTATCTAAAAGCTGTTCACGGGATAAAATAGTCTCAGAGTTGATGGCCAGATAATGCAAAAGTTTAAATTCTTTGGCTGTTAATAGAATAATATCACCATTTCTGGTTACCGATTTTGTTCTCGAATTAATTTCAAGATCAGCAATAATGATACTTTCATTCGGTTTTTGGACTTGACCAGCTCTTCTGGAAAGTGCATTGACTCTAGCATCAAGTTCTAAAAATTTAAAAGGTTTTATTAAATAATCATCAGCGCCGGAATTCAATCCGTTTATTATATTTTCAGTACTTCCTAAAGCGGTTAATAATAAAATGGGAACAAAATTTTTCGCAGCTCTCAAGCGCCTACAAATTTCAATACCATTAATATCGGGTAACATTACATCTAATAGTACCACATCAAAATCATGATTAGAAAGTAACTCTAATGCCGTTGTCCCATCAAGTGCAACACTTACATCATGATTTTTTTCTGAAAACCCTTTACGTATAATTGACGATAGATTGGGCTCGTCTTCAACTATTAATAACTTCATTAAGATTTACTATTTCTACAAATCTAATGATTAAACTTTTGGTTTTTTTTCAAAATGGGGCTACAGTGCTAATATTAACAAAACCTTATAATTATCAGAAAGCTTTAAGTTGAGTTTTCAGAAATCAGATTAAATGGTTTCTGTTAGATTCACTTTTGGTCGACAAAATGGATGGTTAATTCATTGTACTGATGAGTTTCGGTTTTACTCAAGAAAAGTTGCTTTTCATCAACAGTAAGTTGGACGTGTTTTTTCTTAATTTGAATAAATCATCAACAATAGAAAAAGACATCAGTAATCTTATCGAAACAAATCATAAGGTTAAGTTGGTTTAAGTGTCTATTTGTCAATAAACTTAAATATGCTAAATTTTGCTTTTTGTACAATGGTTTAATCCAAATTATTAATCGAGTTTAGATTATGAAAAAGGATTTTATGTTAGTTCTACTATTGTATGTTTGTTTATATGTTTAATTTAATTAATATTGTAATTCAAGTTGCTATATTAGTATTGAGTAGGGTTCTAAATGAGAATTTTGATGCAAAACAAGTTGTTTTATAGTAAATCAATAATTTATATGTATATAGAAGCTATTCACAATGTCTGAAACAAAAGCAATTAATAATAAACTATTGGTTACAGCACTTATGGTGGGTAATGAAAAAGCCTTCACTGAACTTTTTAATACCTATTGTAATGATGTTTATGCGTATAGTTTAAGTATGCTTAAAAATCAAGTCCTTGCAGAAGAAATTGTTCAAGATGTATTCTTAAATATCTGGCTGCATAGAGACAGACTTAATACTGATTTGTCATTCAAGTCCTATGTGTTTACCATTACACGCAACTTAACATTTAATCTTATTAGTACCTTAGCAAACAACCATAAGCTTAAGAAAGAAGTGTTCTACGTAAGTCAAAAGTCATATAGTCCAATTGAGGACATCATTGCTGAAGCTGATTATGATATTATAAAGAATAAAGCTATTGAACAATTGTCTCCCAAGCGTAGAATTATTTTTGAAATGTCACGTAATAAAGAAATGAGTTACGAGGAAATAAGCAAGGAATTGAATATTTCTGTAAGTACCGTAAAAGGTCAAATGAGCAAAACCTTAGCAGATATTAGAAATTTTTTGGAAACTCATGGAGATGTTACACTTCTTATTAGCCTTCTTTCCTCCCGTTGGCTGGAATAATGATTCGTTGATTATTATCGTTTTTTTTTCTTCTTTTCTTTTTATTTCTTTTTATTTTTTCTGTTTTATTATTTTTTCTGTTTTATTATTTTTTCTGTTTTATTATTTTTTCTGTTTTATTATTTTTTTTCGAAAAAAATAATAATAGTCAATAGTACTTTTCCTTTTCTCATCTGTATTATATATAAGAAAGTATATTATGCAACACGATACCCATATCAAAAAATTACTAAAAAAGTTCATTCTGAATCAATGCTCTCAAGAGGAAGTCGATGAAGTTGTACAGTATATTCAAGGCTTGACTGAATCAAATGGACTACCAAGCGTAGCAGAAGTGTTGGCAATTTTAGACGAAAAGCCAATGATGACGGCCCTTGATGCTATTCGCATTCGGAACAAAATACTAGCGATTCCTCAAAAACAACAAAAGACATCGTTAAAAAGGAAATCTCATTTTATGAACTATACAGCTGCCGCTGTTTTCGTAGGGATTTTAACTACCGCTTATTTTTTTAAGGATGTTATTTTCAACAAGCCAGTTCAGGCTATTCCAGTAATAGTCCAGCAAGATGTAAATGCCCTGGAACCAGGTACTGATAAAGCGACACTTACCCTAGGGAACGGATCGCAAATAGCTTTAGTAAATGGGACTTCATTGAAAACACAAAATGCCAAAAGTAATGGGGAGGAAATTATTTATGAAGCTAAAGAAAGAAATACAGGTGAAGTAGTTTATAATTATTTGACAATCCCTAGAGGAGGTAAATTCTTTATTAAATTATCTGATGGTACCCAAGTATGGTTAAATTCTGAAACTAAATTAAAATTTCCAGTAGCTTTTATTGAAGGACAAACCAGACAAGTAGAATTAGTTTATGGAGAAGCCTATTTTGATGTGTCACCTAGTACAAAACATAAAGGGGCTCATTTCAAAGTGTTTAGTAATCAACAGGAAGTAGATGTTATTGGTACAGAATTTAATATCAAGGCTTATAAGGATGAAGCTAATACCTATACAACATTAGTGAAGGGGAAGGTGGATGTAAATATTGAAAACAGAAAACAAAGATTAATGCCAAATCAACAATTAAATTTAAACATTACAACAAGCAATTCATTTGTAAAAAATGTAGATGTTTATAATGACATATCATGGAAAGAAGGGGTTTTTAGTTTCGAAAAAATAACACTTAAGGATATGATGAAAGTATTGTCTCGTTGGTATGATTTTAATTTTATATTCAAAAATAAAGAAATTGAAAACGAAATTTTTGATGGCGTTCTAAGGAAAACCCAAACCTTAGATGAAATTTTGAGAAGTATTAAATATTTTAAAATTATAAAAAACTATGAAATAAAAGATAAAGAAGTAGTTCTGGAATAAAAACCGGCAAGGAAGCATGCATTCCTCTGTGACGCTTACTTCATCACACCATTTTAATCTATTAACCTATTGTATAACCAACCAACCAAAAAAATATGAAAATTATTAAAGTACTTAATGTCTTTATTCCCGCTAGAGAGCGGCTAATTAAAACTGTTATGAGAGCATTTATCTTTTTATGGTGTACAAATGTTTTTTGTCTCAATGTACACAACACATATGCACAAGTGAATGTAATTATTGAAAAGGATCAATCAGCAACAATTTATCAGGTATTTAAAATTATAAAACAACAGACTGATTTAAATTTTGTTTATCCTAGAAAAGTTTTTAAAGACATTCCGAATGTTGAATTAAAAAAAGGTATAATCACAGTATCTAAATTATTAGGACAATGTCTTTCCAGTAATAATCTAAATTTTGAGCTAACGAAAGATAATACCATCTTAATTAAAGAAAAGACTGTAATGGTTCCTAACAAAGTACAGCAGAAAATAATAAGCGGAAAAATCACTGATGAATCTGGACAACCTATACCAGGAGTTAATATTATTGAAAAAGGAACCACAAATGGAATCCAAAGCGATTTTGATGGGAATTTTTCAATAAAGATAAATAGCGAAAAAGCAATATTGGTGGTTTCTTATATTGGTTTTAAAACAAAAGAAATTTTGTTAAATGGTCAAGTTAATCTTTTGATTAAATTAGAAGAAGACTCCGCTACGCTAGATGAAGTAGTGGTAGTTGGTTACGGTTCTATCAAGAAAAAAGACTTGACTGGATCTGTGGTTTCTGTTGGCGCAGAAAAACTACAAGGGAGGTCAAATAGTAATGTGCTTCAGTCACTTGCAGGACAGGCAACTGGTGTACAAATTACACAGTCTCAAGGTGCTCCTGGTATTGCTCCTACAATAAAAGTACGTGGTGCTTCTTCCATAAATGCAGGTACTAGCCCGCTTTATGTTATTGATGGAATCCCGTTGGAAGATAGTTCAACAAATTCAACAGATACAGGAATAACCACAGGGAGTAATTTGAGTTTTAATCGAAATCCACTGAATTTTATTAACCCTAATGATATTGAGTCGATTGATATATTGAAAGACGCATCTTCTGCAGCCATTTATGGTTCTAGGGGGGCAAATGGTGTTGTTATCATCACCACCAAGCAAGGGAAGGCAGGTAAAACCAAAATTGACGCGACTTTTGAATCTGGTTTTTCACATGTCAACCGTAAGACTGATATGATGAATGCCTCAGAATTTATTGCCTTCAACTCGGCGGCTAGAAATAATTCATGGGCGACAATTGTTGCCGCAAATCCATCGGCCACAAGAGGAATTAATGTAACTGTTCCTGTAGAATTTTCGGATCCCGCTTGGATTGCCCGTATCGGAAATGGAACGGATTGGCAGGATGTTGCATTTAGAACTGCTAAAAACCGTAATTTTCAATTGTCGGCTTCCGGTGGTAACGAGAAGACACAATTCATGGTGTCAATGGGTTATCTTGATTCAGAAGGTGTTGTTGATAACAACACTTACGAACGAATTAATCTAAGGTCAAATATCAAGCATAAGTTTAATGATAAAGTTCGTATGGGAATGAACATTGGCCTTAGCCGTGCAAAAGAAGCGCCATACGGTACAGGTGGAAAAAGTGACGTGGTAAGTTTGGCTTTGCAAAGTGATCCGTTTTTTCCGCTTTATGTTGAAACAGGAAGTCTGGGTTTTAAAGATCCTACTTCAATTTGGAATACATTTTCTAAATATGGTTTCCAGCTTTGGCATCCTTATGCATTAACCAGGGAAGCAATTACTAAAAAAATAACGAATATATCTACGATAACTTCTTATCTTGAATGGGATATTATTAAAGATTTAACTTTAAAAACTTCTGCAAGTTCTAATATTGAGAATACAGTTCATAATTTCTACTGGAATGCAGGTCAGAACTGGGGATACTCTGGATGGGTGCCAGCTCAAGCCGACTTCAAAACGCTGCAATCGAATAACTGGATTTCGGAAACTACACTGACTTATAATAAGACATTTAATCAGAATCATAATTTAAATTTATTGGCTGGTTATTCTGCACAAGAACAAAGTACAGATATGAGTAGTATGACAGCGGGTAATTTTTCGAATGATTTAGTACATACCTTGAATGCAGGCGTTGTGAATGCAGGTAACACTTTTTCAGAAGAGTGGTCATTAGTTTCCTATTTGTCCCGTGCCAATTATTCTTACAAAGGCAAATATCTGGCATCTGCAGCAGTTAGAGCTGATGGTTCTTCTCGTTTTGGATCGAATAACAGATGGGGGTATTTTCCATCAGGATCGCTTGCTTGGCGTATCTCTGAAGAATCATACCTAAAGGATGTTTCTTGGTTAACGAATATGAAAGTTAGGTTGAGCTATGGAGCAACGGGTAACAATCAGATTCCAAACTACGGATCGATTGGGGTATTAGGGTATAGCCCATATGTAAGTTCAGGTACCTTAAACCAAGGGATTTATACATCAAACTTTGCAGATAAAAATTTGAAATGGGAAAAAACGGGTCAGACCAACTTTGGGGTTGATTTGAGTGTTTTTAATGGACGTGTGAAATTTACTGGGGATATCTATTATTCAAAAACGAAAGATTTGTTACTTAATGTACCTATTCCAATTCTTTCAGGTTTCTCTTCTACTTTGACGAATATTGGAGAGCTAGAAAACAGAGGGATTGAATTAAATCTTAGCACACACAATATCGACAGTGAATTCAAATGGACTACTGACTTTAATATTTTCGCCAACCGAAACAAGGTGTTAAAACTGGGTGTAAACGATGCTCCAATAGATATTAATGTTAGTAGTATGACATCTCGCACCGCTGTAGGACAACCGATAGGTATGTATTATGGTTATGTTGTCGAAGGTGTAATCATGTCAAAAGCGGAGTTGGATAGCAAAGCTTATCCAGTATGGCCAGGCAGTGAAGCGGGTGATCCAAGGGTAAAGGATGCTAATAATGATGGTAAAATTGATTCTAATGATCGTACCTATATTGGGAACAATCAAGCTGATTTTCAATGGGGATTGACGAATAATTTTTCTTACTCAGGATTTGAACTTTCAGTTTTGGTGCGCGGTTCGCAAGGTGGAGAAATTCTTAACCATAATGCCCGATATCTGAAATCAGGTGTAGGTGGAGGGAACCGTAACATGTATTCTGTTGTAAACAATTACTGGAAATCCGATGCAGATCCTGGCAATGGAATGATTCCAAAACCTCGTATGTTACCAACTACTGTTCGTGATTTTGGGTCAAGTTATTGGGTTGAAGATGGATCATTCGTTCGTATCCAAAATATTCGTATGGGGTATAATTTGCCTAAAAAATTAGTTGAAAAAATGAAGGTAAGTAACATAAAGTTATATCTAAATATGGAAAATGTACATGTATTCTCTGATTATTTAGGTTTTGATCCAGAAGGTAGTACCTATCAATCCGGTGTATTGGTAGGCTTTGATTATGGTGCTTATCCAAATCCTTTTACCGCCACCGCTGGACTAAATATTAGTTTTTAAAAATCTAGATAAATCATTTAAAACTTAAGAAAATGAAAAAAATAACATATATCATACTTTTTTGTAACGTATTCCTATTGGGATGTAGTTCCGACTTTTTAGATAAAGCGCCTATTTCAAATGCTAACGAAGAGAATTTTTATAAATCGCAGAAGGATATTGAAACAGCGATGTGGTCTGCTTATAATTCGCTTTATACTTTATACGGTCCTGAAAGTCTGCCGTCGTTCTACGGCGAGTTAATGTCCGATAATGCATATAGTGATAATGCTGCCGGAAGAATACAAGACTATGAAAGCTTTGAATTGCACGCCATGACTATCGATAATGAGTTAGTTCTCAATTTCTGGAATAACTATTATAAGGCAATTTATATTGTAAATAATAGTATTGTCAGTGCCGAAAAACTTGATTTTGCGAATCGAGATGCTTTAATTGGGGAAGCTAAGTTTTTACGTGCTTTGTACTATTTTGACATGGTTCGTGCCTGGGGTGATGTACCATTGGTCATAACTCCAATCAGTATTGCTAATGCTTATGCACAAGGGCGCACGCCAAAGGCGCAAGTTTATGCCCAAATTATTGAGGATCTTGATTTTGCGGTAGCGAAATTACCAGTAAAAACAAGTCAACGTTTTGTAGGTGCTGCCAGCCAAGAAGCGGCCAATACTTTACTGGGTAAGGTTTATCTAACTATGGGGAATAAAACAAAAGCTACTGAAACTTTGTTGAAAGTTTATGGCAAGTTTAGTCTGGTACCTTATGCCGATTTATGGAATTTAACTAAGAAAAATGGTGCGTCGTCTATTTTTGAGATTCAATATAAAGGTGGTGTATCCAATCCATACAGTTTATATTGGGCCATGTTCTCACCAGTTGACAATCGTGTGGTTACAGCTTGGGGCGGAGGATTTAATCAGATTGCTAATGATTTATGGAATGCCTATGAAACGGGTGATCCAAGGAGAGACATCTCTATTCAAAATGGGTATCAAACTGCTAACAACTCATTTGTCAACGTAAAATTTCCGATTAAATGGAAAGATACAAAAGCTCCAGTTGCTGGTTTAAGAGAAGCTTCGGATAATAACTTTATCATTCTTCGCTATGCTGATGTTCTTCTAATGCTGACAGAAGCAACTTCAGATCCAAAATACATGAACGAAGTTCGTGCCCGTGTTGGATTACCAGCCTATGGAGCGATAGGTTATCCAGCTCATTACAATACGGTGAATTTAGCGCTGGAACATGAAAGTCAGGTCGAATTTGCATGTGAGTTCCATCGTTGGTTTGATTTAATAAGAACCGGAAGAGCAATTCCAGTAATTAAAAGCAGTAGTAAAAATATCACTATTACAGAAGCGAAATTATTATTGCCTATTCCTATTTTAGTAATTACCCAAAATCCGGGTGTGATTACTCAAAATGAAGCTTATAAATAGAAATTAGGATTTTAAGTTAGTTAGTTAGTTAGTTAGTTAGTTAGTTAGTTAGTTTTGTTAGGAGTATAGACTGCTTCCTGTCGAATAGACAGGTAAGCGGTCTTTCTTTTTTTATTGTGTCGAGACATTCCCTTCTTTAAAGATTGACTCTGCAATAGCTGTTTTTAAGGTTTTGTTCTTTTTTTTAATTCGAATAATTTTTAAACATATAAATCCACAATAATCTGGAAAAGCGAATGTTAAAAGAAGCCATGATGACAATTACCCCTGCAATAATAGGGATGATTTTTAAATCGAAAGTTTCGGTAAAGAAAAATTGGGCAATAATATAAGTAGCAATTCCTTGCGCTACTGTCAGTCCGTAGTTTACATACATAGCACCAAAGAAATAGCCCGGTTCCTTCTCAAATTTAAATTGGCAATGGGAGCAATAGGGGTTCATTTTAGGGAATCCAATATTGAAAAAAATGTTTTTTTCTTTAAATACTTTGCCTTCAAGGCAATGAGGGCAATCATTATTTAGGATGTGGACGATAGCGTTTGACATTTTGTTATTTTTATCAAAGATATTTCTAATCCACGTCATGGATGTTTTCTATATTCGCTTATTATAGCACAAAAAAGACATTCAAGGCATATGAAAAAGTATCCTATTTATAACATTCAGCGGTTTAACTGCAATTCCGTGAATAGCGATTTATACATTAATACCTTCAAAAATCACTTGATCGACCATAGTTTTGTGGAGGAACCGCATCGCCATAATTCCTATGTTTTGGTCTTTTTTACCAAAGGATCGGGAACACATGAAATTGATTTTGATGTATTTACGATTCAGCCGGGAAGTATGTTTTTTTTGCAGCCCGGACAAATGCACCATTGGAATTTATCCGATGATGTGGAAGGGTTTGTGATTTTCTATTCGCAGGAAATGTATAATCTCTATTTTGGACAAAAAACCATCGGGGACTATCCCTTTTATTCTTCGGTGGACAATAAGCCTGAAATGGTTTTTGATGCATCTGAATCAAAAGCGATTTTGCCTTATTTTGAAAGTATGATTGCTGAGGTTAACGAAAATCAATTACGGAAGCAGGATAAAATCATGAATCTGCTGGATATTATACATATTGAAATTACCAGAAAATATAGTGAAAAACATCTCCATGAAGCGCATTCGTATAATGTGAAAATCAAGGGTTTTGAGGTGCTTTTAGAAAAGAATTTTAAAACGGAAAAAATGCCTTCTTTCTATGCTTCGCAACTTCATATTACGTTAAAACACTTGAACCGGATTTGCAATGAAATCTTGCAAAAAACCACAACCGAAGTAATTACGGATAGAATCATTCTCGAAGCCAAGCGCATGTTGATGGATAAAAAGTTTACCGTCAATGAAATCGCTACGGAATTAGGCTTTGATGATTATTCGTATTTCACACGATTGTTTAAAAAAAATACAGGAAAAACTCCGACTGCGTTCCGTATTTTTAAAAAGTAATTACGAATTAACTGTAACTAAACTAGCCGCTTTTTTCGCTTTTTCTACCACTTCTTCAATTGGAGTTTCTAGGGTGTCATTGACCAAAGCTACCCCCATTCTTCTATACGGTCTTGAAGTTGGTTTGCCAAAAATTCTAAAATCAGTTTTAGGCAAAGAGGCAATTTTTTCGATGCCGGAATACGTCGGGTTTGTTGAATTTTCAGAAGCTAAAATTACGGCACTCGCTCCCGCTTTTTCTAATGTGATTTCGAAAATAGGCAAGCTCAAAATGGCTCTTAAATGCAATTCGAATTCATTGAAATTTTGTGTTCCGGCCAAAGTTACCATTCCGGTATCATGGGGTCTTGGCGATAATTCCGAGAAATAAACGCCGTCATCTGCCAAGAAAAATTCTACTCCAAAAAGTCCCGCTCCGCCCAACGCTTCGGTTACTTTTTCGGCGATGTCTTGCGCTTCGTATAAATCCTTGTCGGAAATTAAAGCGGGTTGCCAGCTTTCCTGATAATCGCCACGTTCTTGTCTGTGACCTATTGGCGCACAAAATAGTGTGGGATTGTTATTTTGAACTACTGTCAATAAAGTAATCTCCGAATTGAATTTGACAAAAGCCTCTACAATTACTTCCACCACATCGCCACGGGAATCTTCAACGGCATAATTCCATGCTTTCTCAATATCAGCTTCCGTTTTTATCGTGGACTGTCCTTTTCCAGACGAAGACATTAATGGTTTTACCACGCAGGGCATTCCAACGGCTTCAACGCCTTTTTGCAATTCCTCAGCAGTTGTGGCGTAACGATAATCAGCAGTTTTTAAACCTAATTCTCTGGCAGCTAAATCCCGGATCGCTTTTCGGTTCATGGTAAAATTAGCCGCTTTCGCAGAGGGAACTACCGTGATGCCTTGTTTCTCGTACTCATAAAAACGCTCGGATCTGATGGCTTCTATTTCTGGAACGATGAAATCAGGTTTGTGTTTAGCAACGATTCGATCCAAGGCTTCGCCGTCCAGCATATTGATGACTTCAAAACCATGAGCCATTTGCATGGCGGGTGCATTTTCGTAACTGTCAACGGCAATTACGATTTGTCCGATGCGTTGGGCAGAGATTGTAAATTCTTTTCCTAATTCGCCTGAGCCAAGAAGTAGTATTTTCATATTTTTTATGTTAGGTGGCTGGTGACAGCTTGCGAACTGTACGTATCGCATGAGGGATAGCAGTGGAAATCCTTTGTATTCCCTTAGCGGTAGCGAAGGTAATAAAAAGATTGCAACGTATAGCCCGACCCGCTTTTTCAGCGGGGCATGCCCAAAAAAAAATAGTTTAAAGTATAAAGCGGTAAAACTTTAAACCTTAAACTATTTAAATTTTAAGCGAATTTTATATTATGCGGGAACTTCGGTAAGCGAAACCGCTTCTTTGATTCTGCGTAATGCTTCTCTCAATAAATCTTCGCTTGTCGCGTAAGAAAAACGGATACAATCTGGGTTTCCAAAGGCGTCACCAGTTACGGTTGCTACATTCGCTTCGCCTAAAAGATACATAGAGAAATCGTTAGCATCTTTGATGAAAGTTCCTTTCAATGTTTTTCCGAAGAAAGAAGAAACGTCAGGGAATACATAAAAAGCACCTTCTGGAACGTTGATTTTTACTCCTGGAATGTCTTTCAATAATCCAACCACTAAATCTCTACGGCTATGGAAAGCGTCAACCATGTGTTTTAAAACACTTGGATCAGCATCTACTGCAGTAATGGTAGCACGTTGTGCAATACTGTTAGCACCGCTAGTTACTTGACCTTGTATTTTTGTACATGCTTTAGCAATGAATTCAGGAGCTCCAATATATCCAATTCTCCATCCTGTCATAGCGAAAGCTTTTGCTACTCCATTTACGGTAATAGTTCTTTCTAACATTCCCGGGATGGAAGCGATGCTACAAAAAGTTCCTGAGAAATTAATGTGCTCGTAGATCTCGTCAGCAACAACATAAATGTTTGGATATTTCTCCAATACTTTTGCCAAAGCCGTTAATTCTTCTCTGTTGTATACCGATCCACTTGGATTACAAGGAGAACTGAACCACATCATTTTTGTTTTTGGTGTGATAGCCGCTTCTAATTGTTCTGGTGTGATTTTAAAATCAGTATCTACAGAAGTGGGAACTTCTACAGGAACTCCACCAGATAATTTTACGATTTCGAAGTAAGAAACCCAGTAAGGAGCAGGTAAAATTACCTCGTCACCATCGTTTAGCATTACTTGCGCAATATTGTATAAGGATTGTTTTGCTCCAGTTGAAACTACAATTTGAGAGGGTTTGTACTCTAAATTGTTATCTCTTTTAAATTTTCTACAGATTGCTTCTTTTAATTCAGCATATCCTTCTACTGGAGAATACGTGCTGTAATTTTCATCAATCGCTTTTTTCGCCGCTTCTTTAATAAAGTCTGGTGTATTGAAATCAGGTTCGCCTAAACTTAAGCTGATGATATCTTTTCCTTGGGCTTTTAATTCTCTGGCTAAAGCAGCCATTGCTAGTGTTTGTGACGTAGCTAGATTGTTAATTCTGTCTGAAAGTGGATTCATTTTTAGTTAATTGTAATTAGTTTTTTTAGTTTTTTATTGTGACGCACTACAGTGCTCTAATTCGATTATATAAGTTCTGGTTTCATTCCCAGTTCTTTCAAATGCTTAAAGTGTGCAATAACAGCACTCCGCATCGTTTTATATTCGTAATAAGGCAAGTTGCATTCTTGAGCGGTTTCTTTTACAATTTTTGCAATTTTACCGTAATGCACATGGCTAATATTTGGGAAAATATGGTGTTCTATTTGGTGGTTTAATCCTCCGGTATACCAGTTTACAATTTTGTTTTTTGGAGCAAAATTGGTTGTGGTAAACAATTGGTGAATTGCCCAAGTATTGTCCATTTCCCCTAATTCATTTGGAGAGGGGTTAGTGGTCTCTTCCACTACATGTGCCAGTTGAAAAACAACGCTTAAGATTAATCCCGCAGTATAATGCATTGCAAAAAAACCAATAAGTACTTTCCACCATGTAATACCTATAACCATAGGCAATACAATCCAGATAGAAACATAAATTACTTTAGTAATGATTAAAGTGGTCCAAAGTATTTTTGGGCTTTTGGCTTCACCATAGGATAATTTTCTTTTAAGGTAGCTTCTCATTTGTTTAAAATCAGTTGTGATAGCCCAGTTGAACGTTAACAATCCGTATAAGAATACAGAATAATATTGTTGGAAACGGTGAAAATTGTACCATTTGGCTTCTTTTGTAAAACGGATGACACGTCCGGCATCTAAATCTTCATCATGACCAGGAATGTTAGTATAGGTGTGGTGTAAAACATTGTGTTGTACTTGCCAGTTGTATACATTTCCTGCAAGAACATAAATAGTTCCTCCCATGAATTTATTTACCCAATTTTTATTCGAATAAGAACCGTGGTTGCCATCATGCATTACATTCATTCCTACTCCGGCCATGCCTATTCCCATGACAATAGTCAATAACAGATGGGCCCAAAATGGCATACCCAGTGTTAGTATCAAAAAATACGGCGCAAGAAAAACTGCAAACAGAATTATAGTTTTCAAATAAAGTTTCCAATTTCCTGTTTTTTGGATGTTATTTTCTTTGAAGTAATTGTTTACCCGTGAGTTAAGTGTTCTAAAAAATTTTAGATTATCTTGCTTTGCAAATGTAGGGGCAGTATTCTTCATATAATTTTATAATAATTCCCAAAGGTAATTATTATAAATTTTCAATATGCAAAATTGAGTTAAATATTTACAATCTAAAAATAGTACTTTTGTTAAAAAATTAGAACATGGACGAGATTCTTAAGTATTTTCCTTATTTAACCGATATTCAAAAAGAGCAATTCGCAAAATTGGATTTTTTATACCACGATTGGAACGAAAAAATCAATGTCATTTCGAGAAAAGACATTGATGCCTTATACAGCAAACATATTCTACATTCGTTAGGAATTGCCAAAATTATAAAATTTGAGCCGGGAACTTATGTCTTGGATGTTGGAACTGGCGGTGGATTTCCTGGAATTCCATTGGCAATCCTTTTTCCGGAAACCCGTTTTTTTCTGATTGATATTATTGCCAAAAAAATCAAAGTGGTTCAGGCTGTTGCCGAAGCATTAGAACTTAAAAACGTGAAAGCGGAACAATTGCGTGCTGAGAATGTAAAAGGGGATTTCGATTTTATCGTGAGCCGTGCCGTCACTAATATGCCTGATTTTGTTTCTTGGGTGAAAACCAAAATTAAAAAAAATAACAAACACGAATTGAAAAACGGTATTCTCTATCTTAAAGGCGGTGATTTAACCGAAGAATTAAAGGATTTTCCTAAAGCGACGGAATATAATTTAGCCGACTTTTTTGAAGATGAATTCTTTGAGACTAAAAAAGTGGTGCATTTGCCTTTGAAGTTTGTGGTTTAGAAATTGTATTGCTGTGTTGAATTTGTGTCTTAAAACTAGAAGATTCAGGATCTAAAAATAATAAAATTGTAATGAAAAATAAAGTACTATCATTTTGCTTTTTGGTGTTGTTATTTGTAACCGCCAATAGCAATGCACAAAAATCAGATGTAGGGAATTGGTTTGCTTATCTGGGCAACCAAAAAATAAATGATAAATGGAATTTTCATAATGAAGTTCAATATCGAAACTTTAGTTTTGGAGATCTCGAACAACTACTTATTAGAACAGGTATTGGTTATAATTTGTCTGAAAATAATAATAATGTATTACTGGGATACGCTTACATTCATTCAGAACCTTATATAGCGGGGACAGAGGTGAAGATACAAACAGATGAACATAGGATTTTTCAGCAATTTGTTACAAAACAACAGTTTGGGAGAGTGAGTATTTTACATAGATATCGTTTTGAACAACGATTTCTTCAAGATAATTTTAAAATGCGTTTCCGTTATTCGCTAGCGTTGAATGTCCCAATAAATAAAAAAGTGATGGAGAAAAATGCAGTTTATGCCTCGTTGTCAAACGAAGTCTTCATCAATACAAAACAAAATCATTATGAAAGGGATCGCGTTTATGGTGGTATCGGATACTGTTTTAGTAAATATGTTAGAGTAGAGGCGGGTGTGATGTCACAACTTTTGCCTGCAACGAGCAGAACTCAATTTCAAATTATGGTTTTTAATAACTTGCCTTTTTAATTGTTGCATGATTAGTAAAAACTACGCTTGTTAGATTTAGTTTTTAAATGGCAAACCCCACAAGACTTCAAAATTATTTGAATTCTTGTGGGGTTTGTTTATTTTTAAAATTAAGAATCGTTATTCAAAAAGTTTAAACTATTCTCCTAAAAACGGATATCTGTAATCCTCAGGAGTAACAAAAGTTTCTTTGATGGTTCTTGGAGAAGCCCAACGCAATAAGTTCAATGCTGAACCTGCTTTGTCGTTAGTTCCTGATGCTCTTGCACCACCAAAAGGTTGCATCCCTACAACAGCCCCAGTTGGTTTGTCATTGATATAGAAGTTACCCGCTGCGTTTTGCAACTTGGTAGTCGCTTGCTCAATAGCATAACGGTCTTGACTGAAAACAGCACCTGTTAAAGCATATTCTGAAGTCGTGTCAACTAATTCCAATGTTTCTTCCCATTTTGCATCTTCATAAACAAAAATTGTCATCACTGGTCCGAATAATTCGGTTTCCATTGTTGAATAATGTGGATTCGTCGTAACAATAATTGTTGGTTCAATGAAATAACCAACAGATTTATCATAATTACCCCCAACGATTATTTCGGCATCAGTATCTTTTTTGGCTTGGTCAATAAAACTGGCCAATTTGTCAAATGACCCTTCGTGAATTACTGCAGTAATAAAATTGCCAAAATCTTCTGGCGAACCCATTTTCATGGATTTTGTATCGGTGATTAATTGTTCTTTAATTGCTGACCACAAACTTTGTGGCACATACGCTCTTGAAGCTGCAGAACATTTTTGACCTTGAAATTCGAAAGCACCGCGTACAATTCCTGTTGCAACTTGTTTAGGGCGAGCACTTGGATGTGCGATGATAAAATCTTTTCCCCCAGTTTCTCCTACAATTTTTGGGTAGGTTTTATAATGGTGGATGTTTGCTCCAATTTTTGACCAAATATCCTTGAATACATGTGTTGAACCTGTAAAATGGATCCCGGCAAAATCGCGACTTGCCAAAATAGTATCGGTAATCATCAAAGCATCTCCAAAAACTATGTTGATAACGCCATCAGGAACTCCCGCTTCTTTGAAAACTTCAATTATGATTTTTGCAGAGAAAACCTGGCTGTCACTTGGTTTCCAAATCACGACATTCCCCATCATGGCAGCACTCGCAGGAAGATTTCCAGCAATGGCAGTAAAGTTAAAAGGAGTGATAGCATATACAAAACCTTCCAGTGGTCTGTATTCTAATCGGTTCCACATATCCGAATTGGATTTTGGCTGATCACCGTAAATTTGGGTCATAAATTCTACGTTGAAACGTAAAAAATCGATAAATTCACAAGAAGCATCAATTTCGGCTTGGTGAATATTTTTAGATTGCGCAATCATTGTTGCGGCATTTATTCTAGCTCTGTAAGGACCAGCAATCAATTCAGCTGCTTTAAGGAAAATAGCGGCTCTTTGTTCCCAAGCCATATTTGCCCATGCAGTTCTTGATTCTAATGCATTTGCAATTGCTTTTTCAACATGTGCTTTTTCGGCAAGATGATACGTTCCTACGATATGTTTATGATCGTGAGGCGCCGTCATGTTTTTTGTATTACCAGTTCTAATTTCTTCGCTTCCAATGTATAATGGTACATCGATTTTAGAATTCCACATTTTTGTGTAAGCGGCTTGAACAGCTGCTTTTTCAGGTGAATTTGGTGCATACCCTTTTACTGGTTCGTTTACCGCTTTTGGTACATGAAAAAATCCTTTTAACATATTTGTAAAGTTATAAAATTAGAAATCCTTGTGGTGTATTTTTAAATATTGCACAAAAGTACGAAGGATTGTTTGAAAAAAAACATTTTTTGCTGTAAACTAAAAAGGATAGTATAGAATGTAGTGTTTTAGCCCAGATAGAAATGGAAAGCTTTTTGTAGGCTCGTTATATTTTTTCTTGTGAAATAAGAGCGACTTCAGAAGCTCCTTATTTTACTTAGAAAAAAATAAATGAGGCGACGAAAACTTGAAATGAATAGCTGGATGAGCTACTAAAAAAAATGGTGCTAAATTTTAATTCAAGGCAAATGGTGCACATAACCTAAAGGTAGGCACAATAACTTTGAAATTTTTTGTAGAAGTAAAATTAATCATATTAAAATGCCCTTTCATTGCGCCATAAGGAGACGATAATAGGCATCCTGAACTGTAGGTGTGGAATTCCCCTGGTTTTAAAACTGGTTTTTTTCCAATAATGCCTTCGCCATCTACTACTTCTATATCATTAAGAGAGTCGAAAATTTCCCAATGGCGAGAAATTAATTGTACAGAATCTTTACTGTGGTTTTCGATTGTGATTTCATAACTAAAGGCAAAGTGAATTTTATAGTTTTTGAAGTAGGTGCCTTCAAAACTAGTCAATACCGATATTTTTATGCCTCTTGTTATTTGAGAAACCATAATAAATAAATGAATAGGTGCTTAATAATGACAAATTTACAAAAATTTGATTTTGTATAGTCATTTTTTGAAAAGTTTTTTTTAGTTGATGATATTTAATGAATTTTCCATCCCTTTTCCGATGGCTCTGTCATATCGGTCGGTATTTTCGCGGTAATATACCATTATGAAATAATCATTTTCTGTTTGATAAAAATTTCCGTCAATTGCATTTTCGTAATCAATTATTCCTTTGTTGTCTGCAACTGTATACTGGAAATTTGTAAATCCTTGTTTTATTAAAACTGCTTTTTCATAAATGCTCTTTTTTTCATTATAATCCATTTTGTATTCTGGAGTTAAATTGTAATTATTGAACATTCCAGTAATATAAATGTCTTTATTAATTCTAAAAGTAGGAGCCGAAAGGCTAAAATATACCCAGGCATAATCGGCTTCAATTTCATTGTTGGTCGCGTTTATATTTTTGATAACAAAATTTCCGTTCACGTCTTGTGTTACAGAATAGGGGTAATTTGTTCGGGCATTATTGGTATATAAATAAGAACTGTAAATTTCATTATTTGAATCTACACGGGCTACATTATTATTGGCAGCTCTAATGTCTTTATTTTCAAAGTATAAAAACTCGTTTCCTGCCCAAAACTGGGTTTGCGTATCATATTTATAAATCAAATCATTTCCAATAGTATATTGAGGAGCAATATTTGTGATGGCGTCATTGAATTGCCCATTTTGAACTAAAACTACTTTCACATTTTTCAATGGATTTTGAAAAGTAATGGTACTGGATTTAATAGTAAATTCCAGGTTGTGTTTAAATTCCAAATTACTAACGGTTCTGGCTCTTTTTACTTGGATAGGAATTGTGACAATATCTTCATAAACGATGAATTTTCTCGAGAAAAGGGCTTCTTTGTTGTTATTTAAAACTTTCAGAATGTAATTACCGCTGATTAATAATTGTGTAAACTGATTAGGAATAGCCAGTCTGTAATGGGAATAGAGTTGTAAGGCATTGAAAGAATTGGTATAATCTGAAATTCTTTGGTTGTCAAAACCTCTTAAATACTCGCTTTTAGGGATGTCTGTTGGTTTCCAATTATAATCACAATGGGTAATTTCGTAATAATAATCAGCTTCATTACCAAACAAATCGTCAAATTGCAACTGGAATCCTTCTCCTAATTTAAAAATTGGAATTACATTTTGTTCACTTTGTACAAAAGAAATCGTCTTAATATTATAGGGCGGAGCAATCTCTTTTTCTACTTGAGCAAAAGAGCAATAAGATGAAAAAAGGAGCAGAAATAAAGAGAATATTTTGAGAGAAGGTTTTGTCATGGTTTAGGAACTTGAATATTGTAAATATAGTGATTCCGATTCATTTTAATTAAGGTTGTTTTTTAGCATAAAAATATAAATTAAATTTATAGGTAATTTCTGTTAATTTTTTTTGTAATAATTGATAAAATTTAAAATTATCTGTTTAGTTTTGACTAAAAATAAACCAACCAATATGAAACAACTTGGTAAATTAGCTTTAGGTCTTTTACTGTTTCCAGCAGTGATTTTTGCACAGGAAATAGATTACTCAAAAGCAATTCCTTTTGATTCCAGTGTGAAAACCGGAAAACTTAAAAATGGACTAACGTATTACATCAAGAAAAATGCCAAACCAGAGAATAAAGTAGATTTGAGGCTGGTTATCAATGCGGGTTCTATTCTTGAAAATGATGATCAACTGGGATTGGCTCACTTTATGGAGCATATGAGTTTTAACGGTACGAAGCGTTTTCCAAAAAACAAATTGATTGATTATTTGCAAAGTATTGGTGTGAAATTCGGACAGCATTTAAATGCTTATACAAGTTTTGACGAAACGGTTTATTTTCTTCCTATTCCCTCAGATAGTCCAGAAAAATTAGAGAATGGTTTTAATATTATAGAGGATTGGGCTTTTAATGCAAATTTGACTCCAGAAGAAATCGATAAAGAAAGAGGTGTTGTCCTTGAAGAATATCGTTTGGGTTTAGGCGCTCAAAAAAGAATGATGAGTCGTTATTTATCCAAAATGATGTACAAGTCACATTATGCAAATCGTTTGCCAATTGGAAAAAAGGAAATTTTAGAAAAATTTAAATACGATAAAATTGTAAGTTTTTATAAAGATTGGTATCGCCCCGACCTAATGAGCGTTATTGTTGTTGGTGATATTGACATAGCCGAAATGGAGAAAAAAGTTGTTGCTCACTTTTCGAACTATCAGAATCCTAAAAATGAAAGACCACGAAAAATTTTTGGAGTTCCAAATCACGGAGAAACCTTCGTGGCAATTGAAAGCGATATCGAAGCAACAAGCGCGCAAGTGCAATTGGTGTACAAGGATTATGGTTTGCCAAAACCTTTAATAACTGTATTGGATTTTAAAAATTATCTGGTAGAAGGATTATTTACCACAATGATAAATACCAGATTGGGTGAATTGACAAATTCAGCCACACCTCCTTTTACTTATGGATATTCCTATCATGGTCAAACTTGGGCCAGAAATAAAAAAGCGTATCAGTCAGTAGCGATGTCACAAGAAGATAAGCAATTGGATGCATTGAAGGTTTTAGTTACAGAGAATGAAAGAGCTAAGAAGTTTGGTTTTACACAAGGAGAATTAGACCGATCAAAAGCAGAGTTTCTGGCTAGTATCGAAAAATCTTATAATGATAGAAATAAAACTAATTCTGAATTTTTTGTTGGTGAATACCAAGCTAATTTCTTAGAAAAGGAACCAACTCCAGGGATTGAGTGGACATTTGCCACAATGAAACAAATTTTACCTACAATAGGCTTAAATGATGTTAATGGTTTTATTAAGGAATATATCAAAGATGATAATCGTGTGGTTGTGCTGACTGGTCCAGAAAAAGAGGGTCTTAAAAAACCTTCAGAGCAAGACGTTTTGGATGCGTTAAAAGTGAATGTTGACGAAATTAAACCATATGAGGATGCTGCTATGGCAAAAGGCCTTTTGAGAAAAGATGTTGTTTCAGGAAGTATCGTTAAACGGGAAAACAATGATAAAATGGGGACAAAAACTTTAGTATTGTCAAATGGTGCTAAAGTAACCTATAAAAAAACCGACTTTAGAAATGATGAGATTCTCTTTGAGGCAGTAAGTTTAGGTGGAAGTAATTTGTATTCTAATGAAGAAATGAAAAAGGTTCAGTTTGCTAATGGAGCCTTAACTGAAGCGGGTTTCTCTGGGTTGAAATTAAATGACATCAATAAATTCATGACGGGTAAAATTGCCAGTGTAAATCCTTATATAGCAAATACCACTGAAGGTTTTAGAGGGAAAACTACTCCTAAGGATTTAGAGTATTTATTCCAAATGACTCACGCTTATTTTACAGATTTAAATTTAGATGTAGCAGCATTTGAAGGATACAAACAAAAGCAATCAGCTTATTTTAAAAATATGGCATCACAACCCGGATTCTTTTTTCAACAAGAAGTTCTTAGTTATTTGAACAAGGAAAATCCAAGATTTAATGGATTGATTCCAAATGAAAAAACATGGGGTGAAACTGATTATACATTGGCATACAATAAATATAAAGAGCGTTTTGCTAATGCAGGGGATTTTGAGTTCTATTTCGTAGGAAACGTAGATGATAAAACAATGGAAGATTATGCTACTAAATATTTAGCTTCGTTACCTTCTTCTAATAAGAAAGAAAAAGCCACTGATTTAGGATATAGAATGCTTAAAGGTGATTTGAAAAAAATAGTAAATAAAGGAACTGATCCAAAAAGTTCAGTAATGATTTTGTATTATGGGGATGCTGTTTATTCTGCTAAAGAAGCTACTGCAATGAAAGCTTTAGGAGAAGTCCTGACTATAAAATTAATTGAAGAGTTAAGAGAAAATGAAAGCGGAGTATACGGAATCAGTGCAAGGGGAAGTATGAATAAAGTACCCTACGGGTCTTATGATTTTTCGATTGGTTTTCCATGTGGCCCAGAAAACACTGAAAAATTAACTGCTGCTGCATTGAAAGAATTGCAAAAAATAATTGATAACGGACCTGAAACAAAAGATGTTGCAAAATTTAAGGAAGCAGAATTGTTGGAGTACAAAAAGAACAGTAAAGAAAATAGATATTGGTTGAGCAATTTTACGAAGTCGTTTGTAAATGGAACAAATCAAGATGACATTCTTCAAACCGAAGAAAAAATCAATGAAATTACCGCAAAAGACATCCAGAATGTTGCCAAAAAATATCTTACAAAAGATAAAATAATCGGAATGTTGATGCCGGAGAAAAGCTAAATAACTTTGGTTATTTAATTGTAAAAAGCCCGCTAAAAATATTTAGCGGGCTTTCTTATTTATAGTATATACTTGTTTATTTAAAACAAACAGGAATAATTTCCCCTTTGGCCAAGCAATATTTTTCTACTAATTCAGGTGCTGTTTTATTAGTATAATCTTCTTCGATAACTTTAAAACCGATACTTCTTAATTTATCAAAATAATCTCTGCCATAAATACGAACGTGATCGTATTGGCCGAAGATTTTTGCTCTTTCTTTTTGGTCGGTAATGGTGTCATCCGCAAAAGTAGTGGCTCTGGATAAATCTTGGGGAATTTGTAAAATGGCCATTCCGCCAGGTTTCAAAACGCGATATAATTCCTGCATTGCTTTCGTATCATCCGGAATGTGTTCCAAAACGTGATTGCAAAGAATAACATCATATTGATTATCTTCGAAAGGCAAATCACAAATATCCGCTTTTACATCAGCAAGAGGTGAAAATAAATCAGTTGTCGTATAATCCAGATTTTTTTGATTTCGAAACAATTTATAAAAGGCTTGTTCTGGTGCGAAGTGCAGGACTTTCTTTTTTGCTGCCGAGGAAAAAAAATCAGTCTCTTCATTTAAATACAACCACAATAAACGGTGTCTTTCCAGAGAAAGCGTACTGGGTGAAAGCACATTGTTTCGTTGTGTTCCGTAACCGTAAGGCAAGAACATTCTGAAACTTTTCCCGTCAATAGGATCGGTAAATTGAGTTCCTTTTAATGCTAATGCAAGAACGGGACGGGCCACGTAACTTAAACGAATAAGTATAGGACGCGGAATGGTATTGAGTATAAGTTTAAAGAGTTTTTTCATTTTTGTTCAGAGAGATTCGCTTTTATAACTTTAGATTTTCTTATAAGACCTTAAATCACTTAAATGTTTCAAAAAAGGTTAAACATTTAAGTGATTTAAGGTCGTGTAATTTAGTTTTAATTCTAGTTAGACTATAAATAATTTATAGAACTAAAGGTTCTCTTCTAAACTCATCTTCTTCATTACTCACAATTCCTAACGCTTTGTAGATGTATCCAAAAGTCGATAAAATCTCAGGTTTTCCATCGATAATTGCAACGTCATGCTCAAAATGGGCACTTGGTTTTCCATCCGCAGTAAGGATTGTCCATCCGTCTTTTAATTGTTTGATGTTTCGGGTTCCCATATTAATCATAGGCTCAATAGCCACAACCATTCCTTCCACAAAAAGCTTTCCTCTTCCTTTTTTGCCATAATTTGGCATTTCGGGATCTTCGTGCATTTTTTGTCCTAGTCCGTGTCCTACTAATTCACGAACGACACCGTAACCATGCGCTTCAGTGTATCTTTGAATCGCATTTCCAACATCTTCCACGCGGTTTCCTAATTTTAATTCTCGGATTCCTTCGTATAAAGATTCTTTGGTTACTTGCAATAATTTTTTGGTTTCAGGCGCTACTTCGCCAATTTCAAAAGAATACGCGTGATCTCCATGGTATCCATTTTTATAAGCACCACAATCTACCGAAATAACATCACCGCTTTCTAAGGGTTTGTTATTAGGGATTCCGTGAACTACTTGAGCATTTGGACTCATGCAAAGAGAATTTGGGAATCCGTAAAGCCCAAGAAAACTTGGTTCGGCACCATGATCACGAATGAATTCTTCGGCTAATTTGTCCAGATATAAAGTGGTGACTCCTTCTTTTATTTCAGAAGCAATCATTCCTAATGTTTTGGATACGATCAATGCGCTTTCTCGCATCAATTCTATTTCTTCACGTGATTTTACAATAATCATAATTTCGAATTTTCAGTTTGCAAAAGTACAATTTTATAAATTATTTAATCCGGATTAGCCATTATTTTAAAAAGTTCCGAATTTGAAATGTAAAAACGGTTTTCCAAAGCTATTTTCGAAAGTTGTGCCACAACTAAATTATTCTCTCTGGTATTGATTAGAAATAAGGAGCTTTCGCCAAAAGAGAATAATCGCTCCTCTGAATTGAGCATTGTCAGATTATCTTGTACCAAACCTTTGATTAAAGCCTTTTGTTTTAGCAAGGATACAATTTCCATTTTTTGAGCATTTATTTTATTGGTTAATTGCACTTTTTCTAAATCTAATGTAAATTCAGTTTCTTGCACTTTATATTTTGCCAGTTTCAAACTACCGCGTTCTTTTCTTAGAAACAAAGGGAAATAAAAATCCAGTCCTATCTTATAATCCTGAAATTGATAATTGTCGATGTAGCTGGGTTCGGACAAATAGGAGTATCCCACATCAATTTTTGGTAAAAGCAGGTTGGCTTTTAGTTTTCTTTCCACATTCAATATGTCTATTTTGCTTTGTAGCGCATTTATTTTTGGATGATTGGTGATGGAAAAATCGAGATTCAATAAATCATTCGTTTTTAAACTTTCCTGAATTGTAAATTCCAATTGGGTTTCGGGAATAAGCGCATCGGATATTTCGAGCGGAATGTTATTTTCCAGCCACAGAAAATTAGAAAGGTCTAGTTTGGCTTTAGCTAATTTCAGGTTTGAATCCTCTAAGTTAAGCAGTCTGTTTTTTACAATAATTCCTGCTTCAATGCTATCAATTGCCGGTTTATCACCTTGCTTGATCAAGGATTGAATTCCTTTGAAACGAATTTGTGCATTACTACTATATTCTTGATACAACTGAACCTCATTAAAGTTTTTCTTCCAATTAAAATAGGCTAAAGAGGCATCATACAAAACAGCGATAGCTTGAAGTTTTCTTTCAGATTGGCTTAATTGTATTTGCATCTTTGCTTTTCGCAAATCAGCCATTCGTTGATTTATAAACAATCCTTGTCCAAGGGGAATGGTGATTCCCAGTGAAGTCAATCCTTGATTAGGAACTGTGTTTTGAGGGTTCAGATAAATTCCATCGTTGTTGTCAAAGCCTGCTTTAATCTCAATTCCATACCAGGTTGGGATTTTGAAACTGCTATTTAAAATCGAATAATACTCTTTGTCTTTAAATTGTTTTTTGCTAAAATCAACTTCAATTTTGGGGTCGAATCCACCACGAGCCATCATCAAATTAGCCTGTGCTTTGTTTATTTCCAAATTAGCGTTTTTAACTAACGGATGGTATTTTTTTACATAGCCTAAGAATTCCGTATACGAAAGCTCATTTGGCGCGTTTTGTTGCGCTGTAGCAGAAAGCGCAAAGAATAAAAATGCGAAAAGTAGTGGTTTCATTATTTTTTTTCTTTGGTTGTTTTTGGTGCGGGTTTGTAATAGTTAGCCGGAAAACCATTTAATGTTCTCCATAATTCGAACCACACGGGAACAGTATTCAGTAAAGCAATAGTTTGCGCGCCCGCTCCTATGCTTAATTGTTTAGGCCATTTGTCTTCGTTTTTGTCAGGGGTGATTAAAACTCTGTATTTTCCATTTTCGCTAATAAAGTTTTCAATGGCTACAATTTCTCCCCCAAAAGTTCCATAAGACATATCTGGCCATCCTGAAAACACGATAGTTGGCCATCCATCAAACCAAACCCGAACTTTTTCCCCTTTGTTCAACAACGGCAAGTCCATGGGGTTTACAAAAGTTTCCACTGCAATATCATATTCTGATGGCATAATGGTAGCAATTGGGGTTCCTTCTTTTATAGTTTCGCCTAAACCAGATTGTAAAGCTCTGTTGATGTACCCGCTTTGGGATGCTTTGATGTAATACAAGCCATTGCGGATGCTGTAATTTACATATTGGTTTTCAAGTTTGTTAACTACTGCATCAGTGTCGTATTGACTGCTGAGTGCCGTGTATTTATCACTGTTGGCTTTAGAAACTTTTTCAGCATATTCAGCGGCAATTCGGTTTATTTCTACTTTTGCATTTATAAACTCGTTTTTGCTGGTTAAGTATTTGTTTTCTTGAGTTATGATTTTAGCCTCTACTTCTTGTAATTTCAATCTTTTTTCCTCAATATCGGTTAGTGGTTTCAACCCTTCTTTGTTCAACTGCACCGTACGGTTGTATTGCGTGTTCGCAATTTTTAGTTGGGTTCTTACTGCAACTAAATCCATACTGTCACTTTTTATTTTCAAAAGAGACTGTTTGATTTTATTTTGTGCTTGTTCCAGTTTCAACGTTTTTTCGGTTTCAATAGCTTTAATTTGACCAGAAAGCGTGGTTACTTTTGAACCGTACGATTGCAAAGATTGTTTCTTGGCATCCATCTGTTTTTTAGTGTTTCCCACTAAATTAGGGTCCATGTAATCTTCTTTGATTTCCGATATGAAAAGTATCGTGTCCCCTTTGCTGACAAAATCACCCTCTTGAACATACCATTTTTCTATTCGACCAGAAATTACACTCTGAATAGATTGGGGTCTTTGGCTTGGTTTTAAAGTGGTTACGGCTCCTGTTCCTGAAATGTTTTGTGTCCAAGGCAAGAAAAGAGCAACAAGGCCAATTATGGAGACAATGGCTATAATTCTGTTTAAAATTTTATAATGAGGTCTGTTGGATAGATTTTTGACTGTTGAATACCGATCCAGAGACGGTAGTTTCGTTTTATTATCGGATATGTTTAGCATAACTAATTCTTTTTAAAATCAAGTTGAATGAGACCATTTTTCATCGTGATCTTTCGATTGGTTTTGGTTTCCCAATACGGGTTTTTGGAGGACACAATAATCGTCCATGTGTTCTTATCGGAAGTGATAAAATCAATAATTTCATTGGCTACTTTCTCATCCATAATATCAGTTGGGTCTTCATAAAAGAGTATTTTTGGTTTATGGATAATACTTCTTGCCAACAGTATTTTTTGTGCATTGGAAGACGATAATTGTCTGCCTTCCGGATAAATACGTTGGTCTAGCCCCTTTGGCAGTAATTTTATAAATGTGGTAAGTTGCACTCCGTCAATCGCCCATTTCAAATCTTCGGAACTTACAGAGTCATCATTAAAAGTAATGTTTTCTAAAAGTGTTCCTTCAAAGGGTTTTTCTCCGTAGATTATGCTTCCTATTTGAGATCGATATTGTTTCAGGTTTATTTTTCGGAAGGTGTCGTCATTGATATAAAAGGAACCAGAAGTGGGGTGGAGTAACCCGGATAAGATCCTCATTAGTGTTGTTTTTCCAGAACCATTTTCCCCGTCGATTACTATTTTTTCCCCCTGTACTATTTTCAATGCAATATTGTTCAGTATTTCTTTATCATAATCTGGGAATTTGAAGCTGAGATTTTCAATTTCCAGTGAGATATTGGCATAGCAAACATCGCTTTTAAAGCTAGTTTCTTCTTCTAATGCCAGGTCCGTTACCTGTCCTATTTTTTCAATGGAAGTTAACACATCATAGAAAGTTTCTAGTCCAATTATTATTTTTTCTAAGGAATTAATTACCAGTAAAATGATGATTTCTGCAGCTACAAATTGCCCGATATTCATTTGTTGGGATAATACTAAAAATCCGCCTATTGACAATAAACTAGTCGTAATTATTATTTTAAATACGATCAACTGACTGAATTGTTTTTTGATAATATTAAAATGTTTTTCTCTATAATTCAAATAATCGGCAACTAAAGAATTGTTTTTTTGAAGCGCATAATCGTAATTGAGTTCATTCTTAAAACTATAGCTGTTGCGCGCCATTTCTTGTAGCCAGCTTGCTACTTTGTATTTGAATTTTGATTCTTTTAAACTGGTTTCTAACCCTGACCTATAAGAAAATCGGAAGATGAAATACAAAAGAAAAAAAAGTAAAATACCAAATACAATAAAATAAGGATGATACAAGGACAATAAAATCACCCCAAAAACAATTTGCAATAAACCTGCCGAAAAATCAATCAATAATTTTGAAGTCCCTTTTTGAATGGACATGGTATCAAAAAAACGATTGGCTAACTCCGGGGGATAACTGTTATGTAGTTCTTCAGTTTTTATTTTTGGCAACCGGGCAGCAAATTCAAACGAGGAGCGAACAAATATTTTTTGTTGTAAATTTTCAGTAATTCGAAGCTGCATTAAAGAAAGAATCCCCACTAAGGCTACACCAAAAACTACTAAGACTATTAATACAATCCATGAAGCGCTCACTCTTCCAGATTGAATAAAGTTCGTGATTGCTTGAATTCCAAGAGGCAGCGATAAACTGATCAGTCCGGCAAATATGGCGTAAAAAATTATTTGGGAGACATCTTTTTTGTCTAATTCAAGTAAATGGTAAAAACGTTTTAGAGGAGTCATAATGGTTTTGGGATTTTCTTTTTAATGTTTTTATTTCAAAACGTTTTCTGCAAGATTCAAGTAAAAATTTGTAGTGCTAACGGAATCATTACAATCTGTAATAGTTTTTAAATGTTCGGTTAGAAAATGTTGATGTAAACTGCCTTCAACTATCGTAGAAATAAGTGATTTTGCATAAGGATATTCTGGGTTTACCTCGGTTACAATACCTACAATTCGATTGATTACCCTTTTATAAATCAAGAAAAAACCTTCGCTGTTTTCTTGATCAATTTCCTTAATATATAGTGTTTTTGTGAACTCAGCAATAATAATTTTGTTTAGAACGGCTTCATTGATATGTGCTGTAGTGTTATCGTCAATTACTTTTTCGGTTACAATAGTTATCGCTTTTTTTAGTTTTTCCTTTGGATCCAAAATATTTGTAGTAGCAAAAACCAGTTTGTATTCCATCCAGCTCCAGTACCAAGAGGATAAATAAACTAAAAGTTTATGTTTGTTTTCAAAGTAACGATAAATGGAGCTTTCGTTCGATCCAATTTTCTCCCCTAATTTTTTAAAAGTAAAATTGTCGAATCCAATTTCGTCGATCAAAAGGATGCTTTGTTCTATTATTTTTTTACCTAAAGAGGAGGTTTCAGGATCCTTAACGTATATCTTTTCGTTGATTTGTACTTTTAAATTGGATAAGATGCTATTCACAATTGATATTATTTCATGCAAATATAATAGTATTACTATCAATAATGAGATTTTAACTTTTATTTATAAAAAAAAGCTACTCGACTGGAGTAGCTTTTTGAGAAAAATTATTTTAATTATTTATAGTAGGGAATGACAAGTCATTACTTCAGGTTTCTCGATCCCCATTAATTCCAAGATAGTTGGAGCGATATCGCCCAAAACTCCATCATGAATTGTTTTTAAGTCTTTGTCTACCAAAATAATTGGAACTGGATTTGTTGTGTGCGCAGTATTTGGACTTCCGTCAGGATTAATCATGGTTTCGCAGTTTCCATGATCTGCAATTACGATTGTAGTATAATTATGGGCTAATGCGGCTGTAATTACTTTTTCGACACATTTATCAACGGCTTCGCAAGCTTTTATGGCAGCACTCATAATTCCGGTGTGACCTACCATATCGCCATTGGCAAAATTAAGACATACAAAATCTACTTCTTCTTTTTCAAGTTCGGGAACTAAAGCATCCGTAAGTTCAAATGCGCTCATTTCCGGTTGCAAATCATAAGTAGCTACTTTTGGAGAATTTTTCAAGATGCGACTTTCGCCAGCAAAAGGCAATTCTCTCCCACCAGAAAAGAAGAAAGTTACGTGAGGATATTTCTCCGTTTCGGCAATACGGATTTGTTTTTTGTGTGCTTTTTCCAAAACTTCACCAAGGGTTTCGGTAATATTATCTTTATTATAAACAACTTTTACGTTTTTATACGTTTCGTCATAATTGGTAAGCGTTACATAATACAAATTCAATTTGTGCATGTTTTGCTCATGGAAATCTTGTTGCGAAAGCGCTTCGGTCAATTCTCTTCCTCTATCCGTTCTGAAATTGAAGAAAATAACAACATCATCATCTTCAATAGTAGCAAGAGGTTTGTCGTTATCATCAACCACAATCATCGGATGAATAAATTCATCGGTTACATTAGCTTCATAACTTTCTATTATCGATGCAACTGGATTTTTAGTGTGAGTACCGGTTCTGTTTACTAATAAGTCGTAAGCCAATTTTACTCTTTCCCAGCGTTTATCACGATCCATTGCATAATAACGTCCAATTACAGAAGCTATTTTCACGGTAGTATTTGCGATATAATCTTCTAAATCCTGAATGTAGTTTTTACCCGATTTTGGATCAACATCACGACCATCAGTGAAGGCGTGAACAAAAACTTTTTGTAATCCGTATTGTTGTGTTGCATCAATCAAACCACGTAAATGTGAAGTATGGGAGTGAACACCACCATCAGAAACCAATCCTAAGAAGTGTACTTTTTTATTGTTTTCTTTAGCATAAGTAAAAGCATCAACCAATACTTGTTCTTTTGCCAAAGTATTATGTGCTACGGCAAGATTTATCTTGGCTAAATCCTGATATACGATTCGTCCGGCACCAAGGTTCATGTGACCTACTTCGCTGTTTCCCATTTGTCCTTCTGGCAAACCTACATTCAGGCCATCGGTTCTCAGTTGAGCACTTGGGTAATTTTTATAAAGGCTATTTATAAAGGGTACATTGGCATTATCAATTGCAGATACCTCAGGGTCAGGAGATTTTCCCCAACCGTCCAGAATCATAAGAATTACTTTTTTGTTCATTGGAATATATTTTGAGCAAAGATAAAGCATTTCTAAAAATGTTCGAAGCAATCGAAATCACTATTATTCATTCGTAAGATAACAATAACAAATAATGATAATTTTGTTGTAGAAAACGAGGTTTTCTAAAATTAATGCAACTTAGAATTTATTTTTCACTTCGTTATAATCAATAAAATAACGAATACTTATTGAGAAAATATGTTTTAGCTGATCGTTAGTCAACAAAGTTGTAACTTTTTTGCCAAAATCTTTATCGATTTCTCTTTGGAAATTAGCAGCATTATTTCTATATAAAATAGAAATTTCACTACCTGGGGCAAACCACCAGGAATAAGAAATATCACCATTCCAGGAGAAAAAACTTGAATTTTTATTTTCAGTATAATTGGAATAATCTGTTAATCTGCCGTTTTGTTCTAATGATAAAAAGTTTTTGTTTTCGGCAAAAGACCAGTAATGACGCAAGGAAAGATTAAAAGTCATTTTACTGTTGACGGAGTATTTTCCGGAAAGAGTGTTGGAATACGTAATCACATTTCTATTGGCAAAAATGATAGTGTTTGGCGTTACTGAATTTAAATCATCATTTATACTGTCTATATATCCCTTGTTGTTGTTTTGTCTAAAAAAGCTAAAGCTATAATTCAATGAGAATTTATCATTGAAACGGTATCTTGGACCTATGTCGATACCATAAGAATTTCTTCCAGGTTCACTCAAAACAGCAAATGATGGATTGATGTCAATTGCAAATCTATTATTATAATTCGAAGAAAACATAAACCATCCTCCAAATCGTTTTGGGAAAATTAAATACCTGTTTTCTGTCCTAGGCTCATAATAATCATGGGATTCAATCGGATTGGCATTTATTCCTAATCCAAAATAATGGTTTTGTTTATTGTTTGAATTAATATTAAAATTGATATTATTGCCTTGAATTTTTCCGGTCTCTTTTTGAAACTGGGTGTACATATTAATATTTGTATTGAACGTATTGAAATATTTGGTTGGGTTTAATATCCTATAATTTACATTTCCATAAATTGCATAATAGTTGGTCTCAAAATTGATTCCTAAATCATTGTTGTCGAAATTTTTTGAGAGAATTTCTGTTCCTAAACTATATCTGTATTTTCCAGAAGTCTCCGCAAAGTTTAACGATGTTGCGGTTCCTTTTTTGTCTTCAGTGTCGTTTATGTAACTGTATTTAAAATTTCCGGAAAGATTATAGGTGTTTTTCTTAGTATTTAAATCCCAAACTAATGCAGAAACATTTCCATCACGAAAACTCCCGTTTCGGGTAACATTAGTATTCACAAATGAAATTGAGGAGTTTTTGCGAAAGCGCTGATCGAGAACCAAAACATTATAATTTGCTAAGGGTTCCACCAGTTCTTTTCTTATTTCTTGAGTATCATTGTTTTGTATTGACGCATACGTTTTTTCAGTAACGGCATTTAAGATTCCTATCCCCAAACCATCTTTTGTTCTGCCGGATACTTTTAAGGCATTGATAAGATTAACGCTTGATGGATTATCAATAATTTCTTCATTACTTGCAGCAGTTGGATAATTTGACGGTTTTCCACCAATTCTTCTCGAATAAAGTAAATTTCCTTTGCTGAATAAATCCGTTCCTTCGGTGAAAAAAGGCCTGTTTTCATTAAATTGTTGTTCGAATGGGCCTAAATTTAAAATCTGATCATCATATTTTGTTTGGCCAAAATCAGGAATAAGAATAGCATCAAGTGTAAAAGCATCGTTTATGCCATACTTTATATCCAGACCACCTTTGATTGTTCCGTATGTTTTTTGCTGTGAATTTGCATTTACATAAAAAGAAGAATAGGGTAAAAGAAACAGTCGGGTAGGTGTTTTTATATTTTCAATTCCTTCCAAAACTCCAGTTTGTTGTGTAAAAGTTCCAATTTTTGAATCAATAAAATTCCAGCTGTATTTATGTTTATCACGCTTTATTTCTCTAAAAAAATTGAGTCCCCAAGTCTGTTTTTTTTCACCTGAAAATCTCAAAGCCGCATACGGAATTCGCATTTCTACAACCCAACCAAAATCGGTAATAGTTGCTTTGCTTTTCCAAACAGCATCCCATGAATAATCCTCTCCATTCGTGTCCGTCGTTATGCAATCAGCTTGCCCATCTGATGCGGAGACATAAAATTGAAAATCTTGTTGCCCGTCATTAAAACCATTTACAAAAACTCCAAAAAGATCCGAAGCACCAAAGTTATCTCTTTGTGCTATTTCTTTCATTATTTTATTAGGCTCGTCATCATACATTGCTGCCGCTATATAGATGGCGTCATTGTCATATAAAACTTTTACTTCTGTTTTTCTATTTTCCGGAATACCCTTTCCATTATCTGGCGTAAACATGATGAAATCCTTTGCAATAGGTATTGATTTCCATATGTTTTCGTCCAGTTTTCCGTCTATTGTTATATTATCTGAAATGAATTTAGTTTGTAATACTTTTTTTTGGCTGTAGCCAAGAAATGAAAATAAGAGGACACTTATTAAAAGTATTTTTCCCATGATTTTTTTGATTGATGTGATGATTGATTTAATTGGGATTCCAAAGAAAATGATTTCAATAGTAGACTATACTTTTATCAAATTGTTACAGCTTTAAGAAGAAAAAGCAATAATTACATTATTAAGTCTATTTCATAGATTTGAAAAACGTTTGTTTTTGAATTTTATTTTGACAGAGTGGGAAGTTGTAAAAAACTTTAAAATTTATTTTTCACCACATTATAATCAATAAAATAGCGAAGACTAATTGAAAAAATAGTAGTCAGATTACTATCAAAAACATTTTTAAAGTTCGAAGATAATTTTTTCTCTACAGCACGGCTGCTCTCTTGGGCATAATTGCGGTATAAAATAGAGATTTCACTTCCAGGTGCAAACCACCAGGAATAGGATAAATCAAAATTCCAGGAATTAAAATTTCTATTTTTATTTAAGGAATAAGTATTATTTTGAACTAAATAACCATTATCCTGTAAAGTAAGAAATTGATGGTTTTGAGAATAGGACCAGTAATAACGAGCCGTTAAGTTGAGCGTCATTTTATTGTTTATGGCGTATTTTCCAGAAAGATCATTTTGTACTATTTCTCTGTTACGCTCCGCAAAAATGATTCCAGTATTGTCTTGGTCTACCCAACCTCTATCATTTACTTTTCGAAAGTATTGAAGATTATATGCTAAAGAAACTTTGTCGTTAAATCTATATTTTGCACCACTGCCTAAAATATACTCAACTCTATGCTCTTCGTCAAATTTAGTTACGGCAGATTCGATTTCATAACTAAGCGCTTTGTTTTTGTCAGAAGTAAATAGAGCATATCCTATTATACTTTTAGGAATATGCACATATCTTCCATCTTGTCGAGGTTCGTAAAAATTAAACTTATTCAATGGATTAATATTGAATTGAAATTCAAAATAATTATTCTTGAGGGTCGTTGCTTTAATTACAGTTTTATACCAACCTTCTTGTAATTTTCCTGTAGTATTTTGTATTTCTAAATTTACTTCCTGTTCTATCTTGAATGTGTTAAAATTCGCTGTTGGATTCACTATTCTGTAACTGGCATTGGCATAGGCATTATGATAATTGGTGTAAAAAATGATTCCTAAGTCATTTATATCATAATCCTTAGATATGTATTTTCCAGAAAGTAAGTATCGATATCTTCCACTTGTTTTTGCAAAGTTTAATGACGTTTTGAAGCCATCATAATTTTCAATTGTATTGATTGAACTGTATTTGAAATCTCCATATAAATTATAGGTATTTGATTTTGTATTCAAATCGAATAATAAAGCAGAAACATTAGCGTCTCTAAAACCTCCATTACGAGTTGTATTTGTGTTTACAAATGAAACCGATGAATTTTGATTAAAACGTTGGTCTAATGCCAATATGTTATAATTGGTAAGTGGTTCTATGACTTCTTTTCTAGTTTCATTGGTGCTATTATCATAAATAGTAGCGAATGTCTCTTTAGTAACGGCATTTAAAAAACCAATTCCTAAACCTCTTTCTGTTCGTCCTGAAACTTTCACTGCATTTAGTAAATTAACGGTACTTGGATAATTTATGATTTCTTCATTGGCCCCAATTATTGGCTCCGTACTTGGTGCTCCGCCAATTCTTCTGGAATATAA
This sequence comes from Flavobacterium esculini, assembly GCF_048284325.1. NCBI lineage: Bacteria > Pseudomonadati > Bacteroidota > Flavobacteriia > Flavobacteriales > Flavobacteriaceae > Flavobacterium > Flavobacterium esculini. Next base: position 270,005 of record NZ_JBLVPI010000002.1, read on the forward strand.
CAGTCCTCCCTTATTGAATAAATCGGTGCCTTCTGTGAAAAAAGGTCGGTTTTCATCCAGCTTTTGTTCAAAAGGTTCAAGGTTTAAAATGGCATTGTCAAATTTTGTCTGTCCAAAATCAGGTACTAAAATCGCATCCAATGTAAAGGAATCGTTGATACCGTATTTTATATCTAAACCGGCTTTAAGTGTTTTATCTGAACCTAAATCATTTTGCTGATAGTATGTTGAGGTATAGGGAATAAAGAAAAGTCTGGTGGGTGTTTTTATGTTTTCAATTCCTTCTAGAATACCTGCTTGCGGAATTACAGCACCAATTTTTGTGTCAACACGATTCCATGTGTATCTTTGATTGTCTCGTTTTATTTCACGCATAAAATTCAGTCCCCAAGTTTGTTTTTCTGCATTTGAAAACCGGAGCGCTGCATAAGGGATTTTCATTTCTACTACCCAGCCAAAGTTGGTTATTATTGCTTTACTATCCCAAATAGCGTCCCATGTAAAATCTTCACTTTCTTCTATTGCTAAACAATCCATTTGAACTCCTGCGGAACTCACAAAAAAACGAAAATCTTGTTGTCCGTCATTAAATCCATTTATGCTTACTGAAAAGTTATCTGAAACCCCAAAAACATCGCGTTTTGTAATTTCTTTTTTTATTTTATTAGGTTCGTCATCATACAACAGAGCAGCAATGTAAATCGCATTGTTATCATACAGCACTTTAACTGCTGTTTTCTTATTATCGCTTATTGGTTTTCCATTATCAGGTTCAAACATTATAAAATCAGTAGCAATGGATTCTGTCTCCCAAATTTCCTCGTTAATTTTGCCATCGATAGTGATGTTTTCTGTAGTAGATTTTGCTAAAAGAACCTTTTTTTGACTATAGGTATTGAAACTATAGAATATTAAAAAAATTAGTGCTGCAGACTTAAATTTGGACATAAATTGGGATTGTATCAAAACAAAAATAACAAAATTAACATAGAAAGTGATTATTTTATGAATTTTTACTCAATATTTCGCTTCCTTATCCGTTATAATTGGACTAAAGTTTTGTTAAATTATTTTAAATAGTCATTTTTTGCCGTACGTTTGCAAACCCGAATTAATTTATAACTTAAAGATAACCAATGATTTATAAGATATTTCCTGCTATTTTGTTTATGCTGCTTTCGTTTTCTCCAAGCAAAAAAAGTTTTTCTGAGTCAAAGAGCGTTAAAGCAGTAGTTTATGCCAAAACGGTAAAATCTACTGTTGAGGCCAATATTGAAATGGCATATAATAATTTACACTCCAATGAATTTGTTCTGCCTAAATTAGAAAGTTTTTCAGAAGCTTTAAAAGGGTATTATTTATTGAAAGAAAAAGGTTTAATCCAGAAAAATATTTTAACCTTAGTCGATTTTAGTTTATCATCCAATTCTAAAAGACTTTGGGTAATTAACTTGACAACGGGCGAAATCTTGTTTAATACTCTCGTGGCACATGGAAGAAATACGGGCGATGAATTTGCTTCTGCCTTTTCAAATTCAGCCGAATCGTATAAAAGCAGTTTAGGATTTTATGCAACAGGTGAGATTTATGCTGGTAAGCACGGTATGTCCCTTAAATTAGATGGTTTAGAAAAAGGCGTTAACGACAACGCAAGAGCAAGAGGTGTTGTTATGCATGCGGCTGAATATGTATCTAATTCGTTTATTAAAAATAATCATAGATTAGGAAGAAGCCAAGGTTGTCCAGCCGTACCAGTAGAATTATCTAAAGAAATTATAAGTGCAATAAAAAACAAATCATGTTTGTTTATTTATCATCCTTCAAGAGCATTTAAATTAGCTTCAGAGTTAGTTTCTTAATTTGTTATACAAATTGGCATCAAGGTTGTAAATATCATCTCTGAAAATCAATTTGTTATTTTCACTCCAAGCAGTCCAATACAGTAAATGAAAGGAAACATCTTTTTTTATTTTAACAAATTTTGTTCTTTCGTTTTGTAATACAGTTGTGATTTTTCCCAGACCCCAATTGACGGAGTCGTTCAGTAAATATTCTGTTAATTCCAGTGGATTGTCAACTCTGACACAGCCTGAACTCAATGAGCGATCTATTTTGTCAAAATAATCCCTGTGATTTGTGTCATGTAAATAAACAGAGAAGCGGTTTGGGAAAATAATTTTTACCATACCCAGCGAATTAAAAGTTCCCGGACTCTGAACATAGCGATACGTTTCGGCTTGGGATAATTGCCACTCATAAGGACTTACTATTCTCCCATTACTATCATATACTTTAATGTTTGAATCTGTTAAATAGCTTCGGCTTTTCAAAACAGCAGGAATAACATCTTCTCTCAAAATAGTGGGCGGTACAGTCCAAGTCGGATTAAATACAATCTGAGTTAACTTGGAACTTAGGATGGGCGTTTTTCTTTTTGCTCTTCCCACGATTACTCTGTGTGTTCTCAAAGTGTCCTTATCTTTAACTAAAGTCAATCTGTAATCTGGAATATTAATGATTACGTATTCCTTTCCCATTTCTTTTGGATACCATTTCCAGCGCTCGAGATTGGAAATGATTTGATGGATACGTTGTTGTTTTGAAAAATTAAGGGAAGTAATTGTTATTTCTCTAATAATTTCGTTAGTGGCTAATCCATGACGCGCTTGAAATCTTTTTACTGCCATTACGGTTTCTTGGTCATAAATAGGTGTCAAGCTATCTTTCGGTTGTAAATCTTTCCAATAAATCAATCTTTTTTTGATGTCAATTAGGGAAGGATTGGTGTCATTGGGAGTAATATTTCCTGTAATTTTTAATTTTTTAAATTTTTCTTTGGGGAAAGCATTAATTAGTTTAAGTGCTTTTTTTAATCTTTTGTAAACAACGTGATTGGGTTTTAATTGTTCTATTCTATAGTGCAACGAATCGCTGCTTAATAATTGGGTGACTGTTCCATTTACATCTATAGGGTTTTTTCTCAAGTCCCAGTTTTTATATAATTTTGAAGGGTTCAGTGTACCGTTGGTTAGATGTGAAATATATTTTTGTAAACTCGAAGTCAGTAAAATATCATATTTCGCTAAATCTATAGTGTCTAGAGTTGCAGATTTTTTTTCGAAATCACTTAATGCTTTTACTTTGTAATCTTCTGGACTTAGTCCTTCTTCATTAGATTTAAGGAGCTCCTCTAAAATTATTTTTCTCTTTTCGCCAGATTGCCAAACGGTTCTGTATGCTGAAGATTTGTAAAAATCGGTAAGTATTTTGTTTTCAAAGGAAATTACTAAAGCAGAGTCAATTTTAATTGATTTACTTTCAGATTGAACAAGTGGGGGTGAAGCCTCTTTTTCTAAGACCACTCCAGTTTTTAGTTCGTCTTTTTTACAACTAATCACGAAGCATATCAACAGTATTAGAAATAATTTACTCATTATTAATTGTTTTAAAGATGACCACGTATTCTACGACTCCTTTTATTTCAAAAGGCAATCCTTTTACTTGGTATTCGATTTTTTCATAGAAACCAATAGCTTGCTTTCTGGCGTTTAACCAAATTAAATTTATTTTTTTGTCTGAACACTATTTCTCAGAATTAAGAAAAAGCTTTTCGCCAAAACCTTTTTCTTGATATTGTTTCAAAACTACCATTCCCCGAATTCAAAACTGTTTTTCTGAAATAATAAATCATTTTTTGCTTCGAAATATTGAAATAACACCAATTAGATTGGTTTGGTCAAACAAATCAAAATACGCAGTGGGCTTTAAATTGTAACCATCGAAATGACAATTATCGATCATTTTCTCTGCTCGAAGGACATGATGTCTTATTGGAAATGTCTCCAATGCAGAAATTTGTTTGATGTTTTGCATTTTTTTTAATTTTTTTTTTGGCCTTAATAAAGGTATAATATTTTCATAATAAATTCTTTATGATTTATATATGCTTTATTAAAAAAGATTGTGGAGGTGGGTTTATGATTTTTCAGAAAAAAAACTTGCATTGAAGCAGAATTATTATTTATATTTGCACCGTTGTTAATGCGAAAGTAGCTCAGTTGGTAGAGCTCCAGCCTTCCAAGCTGGTTGTCGCGAGTTCGAGCCTCGTCTTTCGCTCTAAAACCTCAAATTTTGGTTTGAGGTTTTTTATTTAATTTTTGTCATGCGAAAGTAGCTCAGTTGGTAGAGCTCCAGCCTTCCAAGCTGGTTGTCGCGAGTTCGAGCCTCGTCTTTCGCTCTACAAAGCCGAAACTTAATTGTTTCGGCTTTTTATTTAGTATAAATTCGTTTTCGATATTATTTTATAAAACTCAGATCGCTTCCGCTTTCTAATTCTTCAGGGACTTGGTTTTGTCTAAAAAGTCTCGCTGATAAATTGCCTCTTAAAGTTGTTTTTTCGCCTTTAATGTCTATCCAGCTTCCTTCTCGTAATCCTAAAACAGGAATGGTATTAAAAGCATGAAATTCTTGGATTCTAGTTTCGCGTGTTTCGCCCATATGTGTTGATTGTTTATCAGCATCTAAATAATGGGGATTCAAATTAAAAGGAATCAATCCCAATGTTTGAAAACTCGGGGGATAAACAACAGGCATGTCATTAGTGGTTTGCATCGTCAGGCCACAAATATTGCTTCCGGCACTTGTCCCTAAATAAGGAGTTCCATTTTTTACGGTATTAGCAAGAACAGTCATTATTTTGTTTTTATACAATTGTGAAACCAGTACGAAAGTATTGCCGCCACCAGTAAAAATTCCCTCAGCATTTTTGATAGCTTCAGCGGCATCGTCAAATTCATGAATTCCTTTTATGGTTTTATTTATTTTGGCAAAAGCCAAAGCAACTTTAGAAGTATATTCTCCATGTGAAATGCCTCCAGAACGGGCATAGGGAATAAAAAGTATCGTTTTGCAATTTAGAAAATGTAAACTTAATGTAGGTAATATATAGTCTAAATAGTCCCCACCATGAAGGGTAGATGTGCTGGCAATAAGTATGTTTTTCATTGTGTTTTTTTTCAAATAGGATGTGATAAAGGTATAAAATTGTCTATTTCAATATTGTATTTTGCGTTTTTTAATTAACATATTTTTACCAAATTGTTAGTAATTAATTTTGAAGAGAGTAAGATACTTTTACTGGATGCCAATAATCGAAATTTGATTGTCATCTGATGAGTAGAGTTGTATGTATTTTTTTTATTTTAGTTGTTTCTAAAGCCTTTGCGCAAGAACCTGTTCCAGTTAAACTAAACGGAAAAGTTATTGCTGACATGTCTGATCTTGAAGGTATTTATGTTATTAATTTAAAAACTGAAAAAGCGGCAATTATTGAAAAATCCGGTTATTTTTCGATCCCCGCAGTTGTAGGAGACACACTTGTGTTTTCGGCAGTGCAGTTTAAAGGAATCCGAATTGTCTTGACCCAAAAACATTTTGAAAATGATTTTCTTTTTGTGAAAATGGAACCGATCATGAATCAATTAAAAGAAATTGTTGTTAGAGGGGGGTATGATAATATCAATGCCGTTGCGCTTGGGATAATTCCAAAAAGGCAAAAAAAGTACACTCCTGCAGAACGCAAATATGTAACTGCGAGTTCTGGCAGGATGAATCCACAGGGATTTGATCCACTTTTGAATTATTTTTCAGGTCGATCAGCTATGCTTAAAAAAGAAATTGAAGTCGAGAAAAAAGAATCTTATCTGATGTCATTAGAAGAAATGTTTGGCAAGGATTATTTTGTAAATAAATTAAAAATACCTTCTGAATACGTAAAAGGATTTGAATATTTTGCAGTTGAAAACACTAAATTCACAAAGATTTTAGATTCAAAGAATAAAACCATAATTGAATTTTTATTAGGCGAGTTAGCTGCAAAATATAACGAAATAGTTGCTCGTGAAAATAAATAATACACTACTGCTGATTTTATTTTTTATAGTTACGATCACTTTTGGTCAAACTAATATTGAAAAAGAAATTCGGGGAAAAATCTCTGCTGATACAACTGCTGTTGAAGGCATAAAAATCGTCAATTCATCTGCTGAAAAAGCTACTTTAACGGATAAGGATGGTTTGTTTTCGCTATTTGTAAAAGAGGGTAACGTTTTGGTTTTTTCTGCTGCAAATCTCGTAACTTTACATAAGAGAATAAGTAAAGAGGATTTAATGCAGGATATTCTTAAGATTCAAATGGCTTCGAAAAGCATTGAACTTAAAGAAGTTATTGTAAATGATAATCTACAAATAACGGCCGAGAACTTAGGGATTATTCCTTATGGTCAAAAAAAATATACACCAGCTGAACGAAAATTATATACTGCAACTTCCGGTGGTGGAATCGATGGATTGTTAAATACGATTTCGGGTCGTAAAGCAATGCTTAAAAAAGAAATAGTGGTAGAAAATAAGGAACAATCATTGAATAGACTTGCACCGCTTTTTGAAGATAAGTATTATACAGAAAACTTAAAAATTTCTGCTGATTACATCAAAGATTTTCAATATTATTGTGTTGATGATGCCAGTTTTACCGCCGCATTGAAATCTAAAAACAAAACATTGATTACCTTTTTGATTGCCGGATTGTCTGAGAACTATAATAAAATCATTACAAATGAAAAATAAAATCGTAATACTGGTTTTGTGTTTGTGTTGTCAATTTTGTTACAGTCAATTGACAAGAAAAACACTGTATGGTCAAGTGGTAAATGATTCAATCAAGTTAGAAAATGGTATTGTTTTTAATGTTAATTCTAAGACTGGAACCGTTATAAACCAAAAAGGATTTTTTAGTATTTTGGCTAAAGCCAAAGATACCTTAGTTTTTTCTGGCTTAGCTTTTAAATCCAAGAAAATAGTTCTTACCCAAAAGGAAATGACAACTCCATTATTAAGAGTGAAACTGGATGCCTTTGTCAATCTGTTACCAGAAGTAATGGTTTACGGAAATAAAAACTTAAACCCAGTTTCAGAGAATACGCAAAAGTATGTCGATAAGCAATATTTTGACGATGCAAAATCATCTCCAAAAAATAGGACGATGCCATCTGACGGAAGTATTGAATACGGTATGAATTTTGTTCGAATTTACAAAGACGTATTAAAAGCCTTAAAGAAAAATAATCCTGAAAGAACTGATTTCATGAGTGATAAAGGTTTTACTGAGCAGGTAATGAAGAGAATGAGCTATTCGTTTTTTACCGATACGTTAGCGTTAAATGATGATGAAATTGGTCTTTTTCTAATTTTTTGCGAGAATGATTCTCAGTCAAAAATAGTTATGAAGCCTGAAAAGGAATTTCAATTAATGGATTTCTTGATTACTAAAAACAAAGAATTTAAAAGAATTACTACTTTTGAAAAATGAAACCGCCATGATTCCCAAACATAAATAAGATTGAAGAAAGGCGATACCATATTCCAATAAAAAACAAACAGAATCTTCGTATGAAAAAATTAATCGTATATACTTTTATTGGAATTTTATTTCTGAGTTTAACCGCTTTTAATGTTCATAAATTTTATATGGCAGTATATCAGGTAAATTATGCTCCTGAAAAGAAAATGCTCCAAATTACATCTCGGATTTTTGTTGATGATTTGAATAAAGCACTAGAAAAAAAATACAATAAAAAACTGTATTTAGGAACCGAAAAAGAATCACCTGAAGAAATGCTATTACTAAAAAAGTATTTTTTGGAGAAATTTTCTGTAAAATTAAATGGACAAACAAAGGCTGTTAATTTTCTGAGTAAAGAGCTGGAAGGCGATATCCTTATTTGTTATTGTAATGTAAAGGAAGTCACAAAGATTAATTCGCTTGAAATTTTCAATTCAGTTTTAATAGATTGGAACGTTGAACAACAGAATATAACCCATATTACGGTGCTGGGAGAGAAAAACAGTATCCTTTTTACCGATTCTAATAGAAATCAAATGTTAAAATATTAACAAAAGGTAATAAATTTGTTGAAAATCATTATTTTGCGCTCTTAAATAATTGCATTCAACACATGAAGAAAATCACTTTATTATTTATTTTTCCAGTAATTCTATTTGCTCAAGAAAAAAACACTACAGTAACCCCAAAACAATCAGGAAAGTACGATACGAATAAGTTTAGTCAAATGTACGATTTATTGGCAACGCCAAATATGTTTCGGACAGCATCTGGAGCTCCAGGGCCGGCTTATTATCAGCAACAGGCTGATTATAAAATAGATGTAGAGCTTGATGATAAAAATGCGAAGTTGAGCGGATCAGAGACAGTAACGTATTATAACAATTCACCAGACAGTTTGGAGTATTTATGGGTGCAGTTAGATCAAAATCAAGCCGAGAAAAACTCACAATCTCCTCTAGCTGAAAGTGAAAAAATGGAACAAGTATTACCTGCTGAAAAATTTACCAATCGATATTTGAAGCAAGGATTGGATCGTGGATTTAATATTGAATATGTAAAAGATACCAAAGGAACCCCTTTGTCATATACTATAAATCAAACCATGATGCGTATTAATCTGGTTACTCCTCTTAAACCAGGGGAAAAATTTATATTTTTAACTAAATGGTGGTACAATATCAATAATTATATTCAGGATGGCGGTCGCTCTGGCTATGAACCATTCGAAAAAGAAGGGAATAAATTGTACGTGATTGCTCAGTTTTATCCAAGAATGGCAGTTTATAATGATGTAGAAGGTTGGCAGAATATGCAATTTTGGGGAGGTGGAGAATTTGCTTTACCTTTTGGAAATTTTGATGTAAATGTTACTGTTCCTGCAGACCATGTTATGGATGCAACTGGAGAATTGATGAACAGAAGCGAAGTGTTTTCGCCTGCACAAGTTAAAAGATATGAACTGGCTCAAAAATCATTTGACAAACCAGTTGTCATTGTAACTCAAGCTGAAGCTGAAATTGCTGAAAAAGGCTTTTCTGATAAGAAAAAAACATGGAAATTTAGTGCTAAAAATGTGAGAGATTTTGGAATAGCCACTTCAAGAAAGTTTATTTATGATGCTATGGCAGTGCAACTGAGTACTAAAGTGGTAATGGCAGAATCAGTTTATCCTAAAGAAGCGAATCCGCTTTGGGGAGAAACTTCTACAAGAACAGTTGCGCATACTTTAAAAAGTTATTCTTCTCACACTTTTGACTATCCTTATCCAAAAGCGGTATCTGTTTCGGCAGAAGATCAAGGAATGGAATATCCTATGATTTGTTGGAATTATGGGCGTCCAGACGAAAATGGAGTGACTAGCGAGCGTACTAAAAATGGAATGATGGGAGTAGTAATTCACGAAGTTGGTCACAATTTTTTTCCTATGATTGTCAATTCTGACGAACGTCAATGGACTTGGATGGACGAAGGATTGAACTCGTTTATGCAATACATGGCAGAGCAGGAATTAGGAACTAATTTCCCTTCTAATCGTGGAATTCCTAGTAAAATTGTTCCTTATATGAGTGGTGATCAAAAATTCTTGGAACCTATTATGTCTAACTCAGAGAATATAATTCAATTTGGTAATAATGCTTATGGGAAACCGGCAGCAGGACTTAACATTTTGCGAGAAACCATTATGGGAAGAGAATTATTCGACCATGCTTTCAAGGTATATGCAAATAGATGGAAATTCAAACATCCTACACCAGAAGATTTTTTTAGAACAATGGAAGATGCTTCTGCAGTAGATTTAGATTGGTTCTTCAGAGGTTGGTTTTACTCTACTGATTTTGTTGATATTGGTATCAATGAAGTAAAACAATATTATATTTCTGAAACTCCATCAGCAGATTTGAAAGACTTGAAAGTGAGAAAAGGACGTTTTGGTTTAGATAAAGGTCCATTTGTATATTTAATATCAGATAAAAACGGAGAATTAAAAGGATCAGAGAAAAAAGCTTTGAAAATGGATGAAGTAAAATTGCTTTCAGAATATGTAGATCAAAAACTTACAGCAGAAGAACGCGCCACTTTAAAAACACCTAAATATTTCTATGAGGTTGAGTTTAATAAACCAGGAGGAATGTTGATGCCTATTATTGTTGCAATTACTTATGAGGACGGCACAGTTGAAAATTTCAAATATCCGGCTCAAATCTGGAGAAAAAATAATGATACAGCCAAAAAAGTGTATGCCACTGAAAAAGCAATTAAAAAAATTCAGATTGATCCAAAACTTGAAACCGCTGATATAGATGTAGCCAATAACAGCTGGCCAAAAACAGAAGTGAAATCAAAATTTGATTAATATCAATTAAAATAGAAAAAAAGACTCCAAATGGAGTCTTTTTTTTATGAAAAAATTAAAATACTGCGATTCAAAATTTGATATATTTGTATCCAAGAAAAATCTAAAATTATGTTTGGTATAGGTGGAGGCGAATTAATTTTTATAATGTTTATTGTACTCATGCTTTTTGGCTCTGATAAGGTGCCTGAAATAGCGCGTACTATGGGAAAAGCGATGGCGCAAATAAAAAATGCAACCAATGATATAAAAAGTGAAATTCAAAAAGGAGCAGAGTCTAATGGTTTTGATACAAAATCATTGAGCGATATAAGAGGCAGTATTACATCTGAAATCAACAAAGCGAAAGATAATCTATTAGGAGATACAAGCTCGTTGACTGATATAACCAGTAATATAACCTCAGAAATCAATAAGGCCAAAGAAAACCTTTTGAGTGAAACAACTACTCAAATAGAAACAACAAAAGAAGGAATTGACGATATTACAGGACCGATAAAACGTCAAATGTAATGTTGGAAAAAATCCTGTCTCTCGATACTGAGTTATTTGTTTTTCTTAATGGTCTGGGTTCTGAAACCTATGATGGATTATGGTTGTTTATTACCAAACAAAGCAATTGGATTCCGTTATTTTTACTGTTAGCATACGTGCTTTATAAAAAATTGGGTGCAAAACAAACGTTGTACATGCTTTTGTTTATAGCTGTTTTAGTGACAATTACTGACCAGACAGCCAATTTGTTTAAAAATGGATTTCAAAGATTGCGACCATGTAATAATCCAGAAATAAGTTCATTTATTCGCGTGGTGCAATTTCGCAATTCCTTTAGCTTTTTCTCAGGACATGCGGCAAATTCTATGGCAGTAGCTACTTTTTTATTTTTCAATTTTAAACACAAAATCAAATACTTTGGCTTTCTGTTTTTATGGCCGTTAATATTTGCTTATAGCCGCATCTATTTAGGATTGCATTACCCATTGGACATTTTAACAGGCTATTTGGTTGGATTTATTTTTGGATTATCCATATTTAAGATATATAAAGCAGCTCAATTAAAATATTTTCCTCGAACAGATAATTAGTAGCTTTGGAGCTATTTCCTGCTTTCCGCTCGTATCTTTACTTGCTTAAAGAACGCAAGTAAAGGATACCGCTTCTATCAGGGCTAGGGCATTAGTTTCCCAAAAGGCATTTTAAATAGAAATAATTTGAATCCAGAATGCTGTAATTGACTTCTAAAGAACTCTGCTCACTGTCAATCCATCGCGGATTGGTAATAAAACCGTTTCTACTCTAGGGTCATTTGCTAGCAATTTATTGTATTCCAATAATACCTTTGTACTCAAATCTTTAGGGTTTAGGGGCTCAAGAACTTTGCCACTCCACAACACATTATCCGATAAGATAATGCCGCCTTTATTCATTTTTGGAACAATCAATTCAAAATAATTGAGATAATTGTCTTTGTCAGCATCAATGAAAACCAAATCAAATTTCATATCAAGTGTTGGAATAATACCAGTTGCTTCTCCTAAATGCTGAAAAATTTGTTTCCCCCAAGGTGATTTGTCAAAATGTTTTCGCTGAAAATCAACTAATTCTTCCTTGATGTCAATTGTATGTAGCATCCCGTTTTCCTGTATTCCTTCACATAAACACAAAGCAGAATAACCGGTGTAAGTCCCAATTTCGAGAATATTTATTGGTCGAATCAATTTCGATAGCATACTCAAAACCCGACCTTGGAAATGCCCGCTCAACATTCTTGGTAATAAGATTTTTTGATAGGTTTCTTTATTCAAAGCAGCTAATAAAGCGGGCTCTTTTTCAGAATGTTGCTCTATGTAATCTTCTAATTCTTGGGAAATGAAATGCATTTTTTGATTTTTTTTCAATAGAAGGCAAAGTTATCAAATTATCAAATCAACAAATCAACAAATTGTCATTAAATTTGCACCATGCAAATCGATAAAAAAGATATAAGAGCCTTATCAAAAGAACAATTACGTGATTTTTTTGTGGCTAATAACGACAAAGCCTTTCGTGGAAACCAAGTTTACGAATGGTTATGGAGCAAAGGAGCACATAGTTTTGAGGATATGTCTAATGTTTCTAAGGGAACACGCACGATGCTGGAAATGCATTTTGTTATCAACCACATCAAAGTAGATACGATGCAGCGCAGTGAAGACGGAACCGTAAAAAACGCCGTTCGTTTGCATGATGGTTTGGTGGTAGAATCGGTTTTGATACCTACAAATACAAGAACTACAGCTTGTGTTTCGAGTCAAGTAGGTTGTAGTTTAGATTGCAACTTTTGCGCCACGGCGCGATTAAAAAGAATGCGAAATCTGGAACCGGCTGAAATCTATGATCAAGTAATTGCCATTGATAAAGAAAGCCGTTTGTATTACAATCATCCGTTGTCGAATATTGTTTTTATGGGAATGGGCGAACCGCTTATGAATTACAACAATGTGTTGAAAGCAATCCAAATGATTACCTCTCCAGAAGGTTTAGGAATGTCGCCTAAACGTATTATGGTTTCGACTTCGGGAGTACCTAAAATGATTAAGAAATTAGCAGATGATGATGTAAAATTCAAATTAGCAGTTTCGTTACACTCAGCAATTGATGAAATTCGTTCTCGAATAATGCCTTTCAGCGAAAATTTCCCTTTGGCAGATTTACGTGAATCATTAGAATATTGGTACCGAAAAACCAAAAGTAAAATCTCTTACGAATATGTCGTTTGGAAAGATATTAATGACAATAAAGCTTCAATAGATGCTTTGGTGAAGTTCTGTAAATACGTTCCTTGCAAAGTGAATCTTATCGAATACAATCCAATTGATGACGGGGAATTTCAACAAGCTTCTGAAGAATCAATTAATGCGTACATAAAAGCGTTGGAAACTAGCGGAATTGTGGTAAAAGTGCGAAGAAGTCGCGGAAAAGATATTGATGCAGCTTGCGGACAATTGGCCAATAAAGAAGCATAAATATTTTTTTCGAAAAATATTCAAAAGAATGCAAGCATTTGTAAGATTGCAGGCTAAAATTGTATCTTTGAATTCTAATGAATATTACTTCGCAAATAAAACAGCCCATTTTCAATGAAATGGAACTTTTTGAAAAAAAGTTCTACGAATCGATGACTTCAAAAGTGGCTTTGTTAAATAGAATTACCTATTATATTGTAAACAGGAAGGGGAAGCAAATGCGTCCCATGTTTGTTTTTCTGACTGCCAAAATGGTTTCGGCAGGAATTGTAAATGAAAGAACCTATCGGGGAGCTTGTGTTATAGAACTTATTCATACCGCAACATTAGTTCACGATGATGTTGTTGATGACAGCAATCGAAGAAGAGGTTTTTTCTCTATAAATGCACTTTGGAAAAACAAAATTGCAGTTCTAGTTGGGGATTATTTATTGTCAAAAGGATTGTTGCTCTCAATTGATAATGGGGATTTTGATTTACTTCGAATTATTTCTGTCGCTGTTCGCGAAATGAGTGAAGGCGAGTTACTTCAAATAGAAAAAGCCCGAAGACTCGATATTACCGAAGATATTTACTATGAAATCATCCGAAAAAAGACAGCGACACTTATTGCTGCCTGTTGTGCTCTTGGTGCAAAATCTGTTATCGAGGATGAAGTTCAGGTAGAAAACATGCGCAAATTTGGAGAACTTATCGGGATGGCTTTTCAGATAAAAGATGATTTATTCGATTACACCGAAGATGCCATTGGTAAACCAACAGGAATTGACATCAAAGAACAAAAAATGACTCTGCCTCTTATTCACGTCTTGAATACGTGTACTTCAAAAGAGAAAACATGGCTTATCAATTCTATTAAAAACCATAATAAAGATAAAAAACGCGTCAAAGAAGTTATTGCTTTTGTAAAAAACAATAATGGATTGTTTTATGCGGAACAAAAAATGGTAGAATTTCAGCAAGAAGCCCTTTTGCTTTTAGATAATTATTCGGATTCTGAGTTTAAAGATGCGCTGATTTTGATGGTAAATTATGTGATTGAAAGAAAAAAATAATTTTTTTTAAAATATTTTTCTTTCGTTAACTATTGATGTTATTGACTTTTTTGGTTTTAATTTTTTAGAATCAAAAAATTTTCTATCTCAGATGCAACCTTTTTGCATTGTCAATCGTCTATACTTATAGAAACACTTTATGAAAATTTTGAAAGTAATCAACTTACATCAGGAGGAAAATGAATTAATCGAGTTAGCTGTCGAGAATAATCGGCATGCACAACAAAAGATTTATACCCAGTTTTCTCCAAAAATGTTAAGCGTTTGCCGCCAATATATAAAAGACATTCATCAGGCCGAAGATATCATGATTACCGCTTTTATGAAAGTGTTTACGAATCTGAAGAATTTTCAGCACAAAGGAAGTTTCGAAGGTTGGATTAGAAGAATCATGGTCAATGAATGTATTTCTTTTATCCGAGTTGAAAAAAAGCTAAAATATAGTGAAGATGAAACCTATTTTGAAGAAAGTTTCAATAACATTGAAAGCCAATTTTCAATAGACGATATCCAATTTTTGATTGATAGTTTGCCGGATGGATATAAAATGGTTTTCAATTTATATGCTATCGAGGGTTATAAGCATCAAGAAATTGCAAATATGTTAGGGATTAATGAAGGAACATCAAAGTCGCAATTGTCACATGCCAGGAAAATGCTGCAAGGACAGATTAATACGTTAAAAAATTACAGTTATGGAACCGAATAAATTAGAAAAACAGTTCAAAGAGCAATTGAATTCTCGGGAAATCAAACCGTCAGAAATGGCTTGGTGCAAACTGGATGCAATGCTTACAGCTGCAGACCCGAGCAATAGCGAACAGGCGAAGCAAAAACCAAAAGCTAAATTTCCTTGGATGTTTATAGCGGCAAGTTTTGTTGGATTTTTAGTGATAGGTACGGTTTATTTTGGGCAAAACGGAAATGCTATTGAAAACCAGGAAAATGAGGTTGTTATTCAAAATTCAGTTGTTCCTAAAACTACTGTAGTTCCCACGAATAGTATTACACTAAAAACGGAGGAAGAAAAGAGTTTAGTTCCTAATGTTGTTTCAAAATCAAATTCGGGAATTAATCAAATTCCAATTTTAAAAGAAAAATTAAGTGCC
This sequence comes from Flavobacterium esculini, assembly GCF_048284325.1. NCBI lineage: Bacteria > Pseudomonadati > Bacteroidota > Flavobacteriia > Flavobacteriales > Flavobacteriaceae > Flavobacterium > Flavobacterium esculini. Next base: position 285,433 of record NZ_JBLVPI010000002.1, read on the forward strand.
GTTAACAATAATTCAAATGAAAATCAAGTAACAGAAGTTTCAATCAGTAATCAAAAAACAGAAAAAAAATCAATCAAATTACAAACTAGCGATGCGGCAGTTGACGAACTGTTAGCCGTTGTGGAAAATCCTTCGAAAAAGGAAAATCAATTGAATCAAAAACCGGTTGTGCGTGTAAATGCAAGTAATTTACTGTCGCAGGTTGATGGAGAATTAGAACTTTCCTTTCGTGAAAAAGTAATAAGTAAAGTAAGCAAGAATTACCAATCGGTAAAAGTCGCGTTGACCAATCGTAACTTAGAATAAAAATCATCAATCACCTTTAAAATCAAATCATCATGAGGAATTTTACCATTTACTTAGTAACACTGTTGTGTTTTTTTGCGAGCAAAATGCTTGGACAAGAAACATTTGAAAAACGAGCAAAAACAATTGCTTTAAAAATTGAAACCATTACCAAAGAAGAAAAAGCTGCACTGAAAATAGAAGTTGAGGCAATTAATAATCAATTAATCAATGGTACAATTACAAGAGAAGAAGCGGAGAGTAAAAAGAAATTAATGGCCGAAGCCAGAGCAATCAACATCGAAGCCAGAGTAGCAGTAGAGCAAGAAGCATTGAAAAATTTGGTTCAGGAAAAAGTGGATGGAAAAATTAAGGAGCAGGATTCTACTAGAAAATTCATCGTTTCTTTTAATAGAATAAACGGTAAACATAATTGCAAGGATAGTATTCAGGGAGAAAAAAGAACAACTTTACAATTTGTTTTTGCCATGGGTTTAAATAATTTAATTACAGGCGGGAAAGTTCAGGAATCGGACTATAGATTTCTAGGTTCTCATTTCTATGAATTAGGAGTTTCCTACAATACCAGAATCGCTAAAAACAATAATTTGCTCCATGCTAAATATGGGTTGTCAGTGATGTACAATAATTTGCGTCCTTCAGATAATCGAAATTTTGTTATAAATGGGAACCAAACTAATCTTGTGGTTAATCCGGTTGATTTAAAAGACTCTCGTTTTAAAAATGTTTATTTAGTGGCGCCAGTTCATTTAGAGTTTGATTTTTCAAGTAAAAAAATGAAAGAGGATAAACCATTTTTCAAAACGCACCAAAGTTTCCGTCTTGGAGTAGGCGGTTATGCAGGAATAAACTTAAAATCAAAACAAATTATCAAATATGATGATAATGATCTAAAAGCTAGGGAAAAAGTTAGAGGAGATTTCAACAGTACTAATTTTATTTATGGTTTGAGCACTTATATCGGTTACAAGGAAACCAGCTTGTATTTGAAATACGATTTGAATCCTTTGTTTAAAGAAAATGCAGTGAAACAAAATAATGTTTCTTTAGGATTGCGTTTTGATTTAAATTAAAATTTGTTGAGTTAGTTTTATACTATTTTAAGAACCCTTTTAGGAGTTTCAAACTCTGAAAGGGTTTATTTCTTTAAAAAACTTTGTAACTTTGACCTTTTGCAACTTTGACACTATATTAAATTGATTTCAAAAGCCACTATAGATACTGTTTTCGAAACTGCTCGTGTTGAGGAGGTAATAGGTGATTATGTACAGTTGAAACGCGCAGGAAGTAACTTCAAGGGATTAAGCCCTTTTTCTGAAGAGCGCTCTCCATCGTTCATGGTTTCCCCTGCCAAAGGTATTTGGAAAGATTTCAGCTCCGGAAAAGGGGGCAACTCTGTGGCTTTTTTGATGGAACACGAAAAATTTACCTATCCGGAAGCCATTCGTTATTTAGCTAAAAAATACAATATCGAAATCGAAGAAACGGAACAAACAGATGAGGAGAAAGCCAATACTGATGTTCGGGAAAGTATGTATTTAGTTTCGGAATTTGCGAAAACCTATTTTCATAATACACTTTTAAACTCTGAAGAAGGAAAGGCTATTGGCTATTCTTATTTTAAAGAAAGAGGTTTTACCAATGAGACTATTAAGAAATTTGGATTGGGTTATTCTCCTGAAACCTGGGATGCTTTTACAAAAGAAGCATTAGGAAAAGGATATAAATTAGAATTCCTCGAAAGTACAGGATTGACAATTGCTAGAGAAGACAGACCGTTTGACCGTTTTAAAAGTCGTGTAATGTTCCCGATACAAAGTATGTCAGGAAGAGTACTCGGTTTTGGAGGTCGTATTCTTACTAATGATAAAAAAGCGGCAAAATACCTGAATTCTCCAGAGAGTGATATTTACCATAAAAGTAAAGTTCTGTATGGTATTTTTCAAGCCAAACAATCAATCGCTAAGCTGAATAATTGTTATTTGGTAGAAGGATATACGGATGTAATTCAGTTCAATCAGGCTGGGATTGAAAATGTGGTTGCTTCTTCTGGAACAGCTTTGACACCAGACCAAATCCGTTTAATAAATAGATTGACAAAGAATATTACCGTTCTTTTTGATGGAGATGCAGCGGGACTTCGTGCTTCTATTCGAGGAATCGATTTAATTCTTGAGGAAGGGATGAATGTGAAAGTGTGTACTTTTCCTGATGGAGAGGATCCGGATAGTTTTGCCAAAAAAACATCCTATGATGATTTAGTTTTATATCTCGAAAATAATGCTAAAGATTTCATTCAGTTCAAAGCATCGCTTTTGATGAATGACGCCAAGAATGATCCCATAAAAAAAGCGGATTTAATTCGGGATATGGTAGTGAGTATTTCGAAAATTCCAGACAGAATACAACGAGAAATTTATATTCAGGAATGTTCCCGAATCATGGATATTTCGGAACAAGTTTTACTAAGTACTTTAGCGCAATTAGTTCAAAAAGATGTTGTTGAAGTTGGGAAAAAACAAAAACAGGAGCAATTGCAGAATGCTTTTGACTATATTAGAAATGATGATACAGTCGAGACGGATAAAGTAGATTCCCTGTATCGATTTGAACGTAAAATAATTGAAATCCTTTTGCTGTATGGGAATAAAACTGAAAATTTTGAAGAAGTTTTATTAAAGTCCAATAGTGAAGGAGAAATTATAGATGTCGTTGAAATTAAGGAATTAAAAGTTTTTCAGAAAATATATTTGAGTTTGCAAGATGACGAAGTAGAATTTGCAAGTCCTATATTTAGAGAAATTTATAAAGATTTAATCGATTATTATTTGCAAAATGAGGATTCTGGACTTGAAAAATATATAAATCATTTTCAGTCCGCTATTCCCGATGAAGTGACTAATATCATTATGGAGGAGGAGAAAAATGTATTGCATAATTGGGTAGGTCAAAATATTTTTCCTAAAACCAAAGAGGAAATGTTAAATCAGGATGTTTCGGATACATTACTTACTTTAAGATGGTTTCTGCTTAGTGAAATTATAGAAGAATTAAAAAATTCTGTCTCCAATGATCCCGATTCTGATAATATGGAGTCACTGTCTTTAGTGATGAATTATATTGAGTTAAGAGGGAAATTTTCAAAAAAATTAGGAAGAGTTGTGGTGCGATATCATTAAAATGATTTTACTCCATGTGTTTATAAATTAAAAAACTCTGTATTATCAGAAGTAAATTCGGATAATACAGAGCTCATGTCTGTGATTATGGATTATAATATTAATCCATTCTTTTTCAAAAAAATTAGAAAGAGTAATGTGTTTAGATAGTACTAAACAATTTCTAATGTTTTTGCTTTGTTTACTAAATCTACTAAATTGGTAACATTTAGTTTGGTTAGTAATCTTAATTTGTAAGTACTAATTGTTTTTTCGTTGAGTTTTAGAATTTCGGCTATTTCATGATTCTTTTTTCCATCACTTAAATAGCGTAATACTTCTACCTCACGGTTAGAAAGCTTTCGATACAATCGTTCGCTCTTACTTTGTTTTGCAATTAATGCTAGGTTTTTCTTAACGGTTTCGTTAATAATTATCTTTCCTTGATGTACTTTGATAATTGAAATTCCTAAAGTTTCAAGTTTTTCTTTTTTGTGAATAAACCCTGAAACTCCAGCTTTTATAGCATTAGGTGCATAAATTTGTTCAGAAAGACCACTGAATATAATAATTTTTGTTTTTGGGAAGTTCTTCAAAACTGATTTTACTTCGAAAATACTTGAAAGCCCCTCTAATTCCAAATCCAATATTAATACATCAATCTCTTTGGTAAGCAGTATATCCCGAACCATCAAAAAATTACCTACATTGGCAACTATTGATATTTCTGCATGATCTTTAAAGTAAGATTTTACTCCAAAATGCACTACGGGATAATTGTCGGCTAAACATACTTTAATCATGGTATTTAATTTTATTTAAGTGTTGTTTATCTTTTGGACAGTAAAATTAATAAAAAAATTCTGTAATTAATTGGAAATCAATATAAAATATGGTTTTTTTTATAAATTTGATATCAAACAAACCGGTATTGCATTCATTTTGTGTTTGTTGGCATTATTTAATCGTTTGTAAATTTCAAAAACTACCTTTTCTCTTCCAGTAAAATCATTTGCTGATTTCCCTGCTTCATCCTCCTTCATTGCCCATTCAAGCTCATCATAGCTGGCACCCAACTGATCTTCATCTGTTCTTTCATCACCAAATAATCCATCAGATGGTGATGCTTTTAAAATTGAATCCGGAACTTTTAAATACGCACCTAAGCTATAAACTTCAGATTTTAATAAATCAGCAATAGGACTCAAATCTACTCCGCCATCACCGTATTTAGTGTAAAATCCAACACCAAAATCTTCTACTTTATTTCCTGTTCCTGCAACTAATAATCCATAAATTCCAGCGAAATAATACAATGTGGTCATTCGTAAACGTGCACGCGTATTGGCTTGGGATAAGTGGAGCTTATGGATATCAACATTCTCCGGAACTATTTTTTTGAAACTTTCAAAAACATACGTTAAATCAGCTTCAATACTTGTTACATTTGGGAATCTATTTTTTAATTGGTCGATATGTTCACGTCCACGAGTTACATGGCTGTGCGGCTGATGGATTGGCATTTCAACACATAAAACTTGTAATCCGGTTTGTGCGCATAATGTAGAAGTTACTGCTGAATCTACTCCTCCTGAAATCCCGATGACAAATCCGTTAACTTTTGCATTTTCTGCATAAGTTTTTAACCAATTTACTATATGAGTATTCACTTTTTCAACTTGGATTGTACTTTTTTTAGTCATAATAGTTTACGTTTTAAAAAGCAGGAATGTATATTTGCAAACTAAATTAGTTGCGCATTCGTTTCCTTAAATTCTTAGGACACAAATTTAATTAATAAATATGAAAAAAAATCTATTTTTTGTAGTCTTTTGTCTCTTTTTCTTATCCTGCGAGAAAAAAAATAAGATCGAAAATACCGTTTCAGCAATTCCTTTAGAAGTGAAAGTAGCCCGCTTTGATAAAATATTTTTTGAAACTTCCCCCAAAGATTTGGACAAGGTAAAAAAAGAATTTCCTTTCTTTTTCCCTGTAGGAAATGACAATAGTGTTTGGTTAAATAAAATGCAGGATCCCATCTGGAGAGAATTATATACAGAAGTTCAAAAAAAATATGCTGATTTTGAACCTGAAAAAATGGAATTGGAATCGCTTTTTAAACACATTAAATATTATTTTCCTCAAACGAAAACACCAAAAGTTATAACTATAATCTCTGAAATGGATTATAAGAATAAGATTATTTATGCAGATAGTCTAGTCATTATTTCACTCGAATTATATTTGGGGAAAAATCATAAATTTTATCAATTTCCAAATTATATTAAGCAAAATTTTGAGCAAAGACAAATCATGCCAGATGTAGTATCGAGTTTCTCATTACGTAAAATTGCTCCTGTTACAGATAAAAATATGCTTAGTCAAATGATTTATTTTGGCAAACAATTATATTTAAAAGACTTACTTTTGCCAAATTATACTGATGCGGAAAAAATGGGATATATTCCTGAACAAATAAAATGGTGTGAAGAAAATGAAAGTTATATGTGGCGTTATTTTATCGAAAAAGAAATGCTCTATAGTGATGATCAAAAGTTGATACCACGGTTTATTAATCCAGCTCCGTTTTCTAAATTTTATCTGGAAATTGATAATGAATCACCAGGACAAGTTGGTGTCTGGATAGGTTGGCAAATGGTACGGTCCTATATGAAAAATAATGAAGTAGCTATAGCTGATTTGTTGAAAACCGATGCGAAAGAAATATTTATGAAATCAAAATACAAACCTAAGAAGTAATGTCAAATCAAAATACCTCAGAAATTAAGTTTCTAATAGAATTAGACGATAACCGTGTTCCGGAAAAATTAATGTGGTCAGCTAAAGATGGTGTAGTTGATCAGGAAGAAGCAAAAGCTATAATGTTGTCCATTTGGGATAGTAAAGTAAAAGAAACGATGCGTATCGATTTATGGACTAAAGATATGCCAGTTGATGAAATGAAAATTTTCTTTCATCAAACTTTGGTTGCTATGTCTGAAACGTTCAAACGTGCTACAGATGATGAGAAAATGGCGGACACCATGAAAGATTTCTGTGATTATTTTGCTGAAAAGTTGGAGTTAACGAAGTAAATTAGGCATTGTTTAAAATGAAAAATCCCAAAACTGCTTTTTGAAGTTTTGGGATTTTTTATTTTTAAAATATGAAGGAGAGTATTTTCTAAAACTGACTGTTGTTTTTGAAAACTTCTTGATTCACTTCGTCAATATAACTTAATAACTCTTCTTTTCCAGTAGATTCAGTTGCTGAAGTGACAAAATAGTGAGGCATCTCCGCCCAGTTATTAGCAAACATTTTCTTTTTGTAAGCCGCAATATGAGAGTCGATTTTTACTTTACTGATTTTGTCAGCTTTGGTAAAAACAATACAAAAAGGGATTTCGCTTTCGCCCATGTATGACATGAATTCAATATCTATTGTTTGGGCTTCATGACGAATATCAATCAGAACAAATGCACAAACTAGTTGTTCTCTAGTTTCAAAATAATCAGTTATAAATTCCTGAAAAATAGATTTCGTTTTTTTAGAAACTTTCGCATAACCATAACCGGGTAAATCGACTAAGAACCAGTTGCTGTTGATCAAAAAATGATTAATCAATTGCGTTTTTCCTGGTCTTCCTGATGTTTTAGCTAGCTTTTTATGATTAGTTAGCATGTTTATCAAAGAGGATTTTCCAACATTTGATCGGCCTATAAAAGCGTATTCCGGCATAAAGTCTTTGGGACATTTGGCCACATCGGAATTACTAATTATAAATTCGGCGGTATTAATTTTCATTTCTTTTAGGTGTAAAATTCTTCTTTTAAGATTAGTGTACTGCTAAATGAGTATGGGTTAGCCAATCCTCTAACAAACGATTAAACTCATCAGGATGTTCCATCATGGCAGCATGACCACATTTGTCAATCCAATATAAAGTTGAATTAGGTAATAATTTATTAAACTCCTCTGCAACATCTGGTGGTGTAACTTTGTCGTTTTTCCCCCAAATAATGCAAGTTTGAACATGCATTTTTGGTAAATCTTTTGCCATATTATGACGAATAGCACTTTTGGCAATGGTCAATGTTTTGATCAATTTTATTCTGTCATTTACGGATTCGTAAACTTCATCAATAAGTTCTTTGGTCGCTACTTTTGGATCATAAAACACGTCTTCCGCTTTTTTCTTGATGTATTCATAGTCGCCTCTTTTGGGATAGCTATCACCCATTGCGCTTTCGTAAAGCCCTGAGCTTCCTGTTATTACAAGTCCAGATACTTTTTCAGGATACATTTTAGTATGATATAAAGCGATGTGACCACCTAATGAATTTCCTAAAAGTATTACTCTTTCTAGTCCTTTGAATGTGATAAAATCCTTAACATATTTTGCAAAACTTTTTACATTCGTTTTTAATATATTCTGAGTGTATATAGGTAAATCTGGAATAATTATTTTATATCCTTTTGCAGAAAAGTAACTTGCAACAGCATCAAAGTTGCTAAGTCCTCCCATTAGTCCATGTAAAATGACAATTGGAGTTCCTTCGCCTGCTTCATAATAGCTGTACCTACCTTCTTTTTTATAGTGTTTTTCCATTTTTTTTGAATCCGGATTTTCAATTTTGACAAATATAGGATTTAATAAATAAAAATGAATTTTTACAACAATTTTTAATTGTAAAATTATAGAAGTTGATGTAAAGACACATGTCTTTTTTTTTACATTTTTCAATTCTGAATTTTAATTATTTTGCTTTTTATGCTAGCCTTTTAAACGGGAATTTCATTGTATTTAGGCTTCCTTTTTTTATAATATTACCTTTCTTACAAATAAAGTAAAAATTACCTAACGCCCTGATTGTCTAAAAATTAAGGGTTTTTATTCAAAAGTGGGTAAACTTATTAACAAAGTGGTATATAGTGGTAAAATGTGGTAATATTTTTTATATTTTTGCTCAACATCATTTAAACTTTTTACTTGGATACAATTATTGGAACATATGAGTGTAAAGTTGATGCCAAAGGAAGGTTGCTGTTACCGGCGCCTTTAAAAAAGCAATTGGCTTCTTCTCTTCAAAACGGTTTTGTTTTGAAGCGTTCCGTATTTCAACCTTGTTTGGAGTTATATCCTATGGAGGAGTGGAATTTGATGATGCAAAAAATTAATAAACTGAATCGATTTGTAAAGAAAAACAATGACTTTATCCGAAGGTTTACTGCAGGAGTAAAAGTGGTTGAGATAGATGCTTTAGGACGATTATTAGTGCCAAAAGATTTAGTGATTTTTGCAAGTATTGCTAAGGAAGTTGTGTTTTCATCGGCAGTGAACATTGTTGAGATTTGGGATAAAGATTTATACGAAAAATCAATAAATGGTGAAGATGTAGATTTTGCAGATTTGGCAGAAGAAGTAATGGGAAATATAAATGACGACGACAATGGAATATCATAATCCGGTTTTGCTTCAAGCATCAGTAGATGGTTTAAATATTAAGCCAGACGGCATTTATGTAGATGTAACTTTTGGTGGGGGAGGCCATTCAAAAGAAATTTTGAAAAGACTGGGGCCAAACGGAAAATTATTTGCTTTTGACCAAGATGAAGATGCTTTGGCAAACGCATTACCAGATGAAAGATTTACGCTTATCAATGAAAATTTCCGTTTTATAAAACGGTTTTTACGTTTTTATGGTGTGAAAAGTGTTGATGGAATTTTAGCGGATTTAGGCGTTTCTTCACATCAATTTGATGTTCCGGAAAGAGGTTTCTCTACTCGTTTTGATGCTGGCTTAGATATGAGAATGAGTCAAAAAAATGATTTGAATGCGTATCGTGTTGTCAATGAATATGATGAAGCGAATTTAAAAAGAGTGTTTTTGGATTATGGTGAATTGAAAAATGCAGCTGCTTTGGCAAGAACAATTATAGAAGCCAGAGAGGAGCAACCAATCAAAACTACAGATGAATTGAAAGCCGTTTTGGCGAGATATTTACCTGAAAGAGTTAGAAATAAAATATTGGCTCAAATCTACCAGGCCATCCGGATTGAAGTAAATCAGGAAATGGATGTTTTGAAAGAATTCTTGGAGCAATCCTTAGAGATATTAAATCCAGGCGGCAGATTAAGCGTGATTTCGTACCATTCTTTAGAAGATAGATTGGTGAAAAGATTTGTAAAAAATGGGATGTTCGAAGGAGAACCAGAACGTGATTTTTTCGGTAATTTTTCGGTTCCATTTAAAACAATTGGTAAATTAATTGTTCCGGATAATGCTGAAATAAGAGAGAATAATAGAGCAAGAAGTGCTAAATTAAGAATAGCTGAAAAGAGATAATTAGTTATGAAAAACGGAGTTTACAGCTTATTAAAAGCTAGATTTCTTATAGATGATGATGCTGTTAAAAACTGGCGATTCATTGTTTTTGTAATTATTTTGGCGATTGTTATGATTGCTAATACACAACGATTTGAGCAAAAAGTATTTATGATTGCCGATTTGACAAATCAAGTTAAAGAATTACGTTCTGAGTTTGTGGACAGACGTTCAGAATTAATGAAATTGAAAATGGAATCTACTGTTTCTGAAAAAATGATAGAAAAACAAATTTTTCCGTCAACAGTTCCTCCAGTTAAAATCAAAGTTAAAAAAGAAGAAGAAAAAAGCTTTTTCAAAAAAATATGGCAGTAGAAGATAAATACATATCGTACAGAATTTATCTGGTTGCATTCGCTATCTTTTTGATGGCCATTGCGATTGCTGTAAAATTGACAAATATTCAATGGGTCGAGGGTGATTATTATAGAAAATTAGCCAAAGAAAGAACCGTTAGGAATTTTGTGATTCCTGCTAATAAAGGCAATATTTATTCTGCTGACGGGAGTCTTTTAGCGACTTCTATTCCTAATTATGAAATTAGATTTGATGCTGTTGCTCCAAAAGCAGAAGCATTCGAAAAAAATGTTAAGTCATTGTCAGATTCACTGGCATTAGTCTTAGGAAAGCCATCCAGTTTTTTCCAAAACGAATTAAGAAAAGCCAGAGCAAACAAGAATAGATATTATTTGATTGCCCGTAATTTGAGTTATACACAGTATTTTAAAATTAAAGGTTTTCCATTATTTAAATTAGGTGCTTACAAAGGTGGAATTATAATCGAACAAGAAACCGTAAGGGAACATCCAATAGGGAAAATTGCCGAACGAACTGTTGGTTACGAAAGAACTTCTCATGGTGCATCACTCGATGGAAAAGGAATTGAATGGGCTTTTAGAAAATACCTGAACGGTAAAGACGGAAAGATTTTAAAACAAAAAATTGCAAAAGGACAATGGAAACCGATACGTGATATCAATGAAGTTGATCCGCAGGATGGTTATGATGTGATATCTACAATTGATGTTTACATTCAGGATATTGCGCATCATGCTTTGCTAAAACAGTTAGAATTGTATCAGGCAGACCACGGTTGTGTGGTGGTTATGGAAACAAGTACAGGTCATGTGAAAGCAATTTCGAATTTGGGAAGAGCTACTGACGGAACGTATTTTGAAACAACTAATTATGCTGTAGCCGAATCTCACGAGCCAGGTTCTACCTATAAATTAGCGGATTTAATGGCACTTCTTGAAGACAAAAAAGTAGATACTAGTGCGGTTTATGACAGCAATGGTGGGGTTGTTATTTACTCAGGAAGAAAAGTTCGGGATTCACACGAAGGCGGTTATGGAAAAATTTCTTTAGCAAGAGGTTTTGAACTTTCGTCGAATACTGTCATGGTTCAAGCCGTTTATAACAGTTATAAAAATGAACCTTCAAAATTTGTAAATCACCTCAATAATTTCGGATTAAACAGGCCTTTGGGACTTTCGATAAAAGGAGAAGGTCTTCCCTATGTTCCACAGCCAAGTGATAAACACTGGTCAAATATTTCTCTTCCATGGATGGCTTTTGGGTATGGAGTTTCTATTACACCAATGCAAACATTAGCTTTTTATAATGCTGTTGCTAATAATGGGGAAATGGTTAAACCTCAGTTTGTTTCCGAAATTAAAGAATGGAACAGAACAATTAAAAAATACGATAAAGAAGTTTTGAATCCTAAAATATGTTCACAAGAAACTATTTTAAAATTGAAAGCAATCTTATTGAATGTGGTTAAAAAAGGTACGGGTTCTAAGCTTTATTCTAAAGATTTCTCCATGGCGGGAAAAACAGGAACGGCCCAAGTGAATTATGCAAAAGATGGCGGTTCGGGTAAATATTATGCTTCTTCATTTGTTGGTTATTTTCCAGCAGATCATCCCAAATATTCCTGTATAGTTGTAGTACATAAACCAAGTACAGCGTTAAATAATTATTATGGTGCTGATGTGGCAGGTCCAGTTTTCAAACGTATTGCGCAAAAGATTTTTACCGATGCGCCTTCAACTAATGAGATTAAAAATTTAGATAGAAAAATACAAAAGCAAGACAGTAATTACGATTCGTATTTTGTCAAGTCACAAAAGAAAGAGCAATTAATTCCTAACGTGAAAGGAATGTCAGGAATGGATGCTGTAGCCTTATTAGAAAATTTAGGTATAAAAGTAAAAGCTATTGGAGTTGGAAAAGTGAAAAAACAATCGCTTCAGGCAGGACAAAATATAGTTAGAAACACAACAATCTTATTAGAATTATCGTGAAAATCTTAAAAGACATATTGTATAAAGTAGCTATCGAAGCCGTAAAAGGGTCGACGGATATTGCTATAAGCAAAATGGATTTCGATTCTAGAAAAATCGAGTCTAATGATGTGTTTATTGCTATTCGTGGTTCCATTTCAGATGGTCATGATTTTATAGAAAAAGCAATTCAGCAAGGAGCTGTAGCTGTTGTATGCGATACATTTCCAGAAAATATTGCAAAAGGGATTACCTATGTTCAGGTAAAAGATACCAATTCAGCTTTAGCATTTATGGCTGCAAATTATTTTGGAGATCCTTCTCAAAACTTGAAATTAGTTGGTATTACAGGAACAAACGGTAAAACTACTATTGCTTCTTTGTTGTATCAATTATTTAAAAAAGCAGGTTTTAAAGTTGGATTACTTTCTACAGTAAAAATTTTGGTTGACGATGTCGAATATAAAGCGACTCATACCACTCCGGATTCAATTACAATAAACCACTATTTAAAAGAAATGGTGGAGAGCGGTGTTGAATATTGTTTTATGGAAGTGAGTTCTCATGGAATTCATCAAAAAAGAACTGAAGCATTGCATTTTGTTGGCGGTATTTTCACCAATTTGTCTCACGACCATTTGGATTACCATCCAACATTTGCGGAATATAGAGATGTAAAAAAATCGTTTTTCGATAATTTACCCAAAACGGCATTTGCATTGTCCAATATTGATGATAAAAACGGACCAGTGATGTTGCAGAATACTGCAGCAAAAAAACTGACTTATGCTTTAAAAACCTATGCGGATTATAAAGCGCAAATTCTGGAAAATCAATTGTCAGGTTTGTTGTTGAAAATAAATGGAAATGAAGTTTGGGTAAAACTGATAGGAACATTTAATGCCTATAATTTATTGGCTATTTATGGAACTGCGGTTGAATTAGGAATGGAAAGTCTGGAAGTACTTCGATTATTATCCGATTTAGAAAGTGTTTCGGGACGTTTTCAATTTATTGTTTCGGCTTCAAATATTACAGCGATTGTGGATTATGCGCATACACCGGATGCATTAGAAAATGTGCTAAAAACAATCAATGACATTCGTACTAAAAACGAACAATTGATTACAGTTGTAGGTTGTGGTGGTAATAGAGATAAAGCCAAGCGCCCAATTATGGCTAGAATTGCATCTGATTTGAGCGACAAAGCAATTTTTACTTCGGATAATCCAAGAAATGAAGATCCCGAAGTTATTATTACTGAAATGGAACAAGGAGTTGCTCCTCAAAATTATAAAAAAACATTGACGATAACGGATAGAAAGCAGGCTATAAAAACGGCATGTCAATTGGCTCAGCCAAATGATATTATTTTAATTGCTGGGAAAGGGCATGAGACGTATCAGGAAATAAATGGCGTTCGTCATGATTTTGACGACATGAAAATAGTTAAAGAAATATTAGATCAACTGGGAAAATAAAAGTTTAACCGGTTAACTGTTTATTTGTTTAAGGGAATATCCAAATAACCAAATAAACAATTAACCAAATCAACGATTAACCAAATAAACAAAGATATGCTATATTATTTATTTGAATATTTAGACAAAACATTGGACGTTCCTGGGACAGGCGTTTTTCAGTACATTACTTTTAGATCTGCATTGGCATTAATGCTTTCGTTGCTGTTATCTACGATTTATGGAAAAAGAATAATCCGTTTTCTACAAAGACAACAAGTAGGGGAAACGGTTCGTGAACTTGGTTTGGCAGGTCAAAATGAAAAAGCAGGGACGCCAACTATGGGTGGTTTAATCATCATATTTGCCACTTTAGTTCCGGTTATGCTTTTTGCAAAACTGCATAATATTTATATCGTTTTATTGATTGTGACCACACTTTGGATGGGAATAATTGGTTTTATCGACGATTATATCAAAATTTTCAAAAAGGACAAAGAAGGACTAAAAGGAATATTCAAAGTTGTAGGGCAAGTAGGTTTGGGCTTAATAGTAGGGACTGTTCTTTATTTTAGTCCGGCAGTTACGGTGCGTACCGATACTTCTACATCAGATATTTTTAAAGTACCAACCGAGACAGTGATTTCGCCTGCGTCAGTTGAAGAAAAATCTACGGCAACTACGATTCCTTTCTTTAAAAATAATGAATTTGATTATGCCGAATTATTAGCTTGGACAGGTGAAGGATATGAAAAATGGGCTTGGTTGATTTTTATTCCAGTTGTTATTTTTATTATTACTGCAGTTTCCAATGGTGCTAATTTAACGGATGGTATTGATGGACTGGCTGCAGGAACTTCCGCTATTTCAGTCCTTGCATTGGGGATATTTACGTTCGTTTCGGGGAATATTATTTTCTCTAATTACTTGAATATAATGTATATCCCTAGTTCAGGGGAAATGACTGTTTTTATCGCTGCTTTTGTGGGATCATTGATTGGATTTCTTTGGTATAATTCCTATCCCGCATCTGTTTTTATGGGAGATACAGGAAGTTTGACTATCGGCGGAATTATTGCAGTTCTGGCAATTGCTGTTCGAAAAGAAATGTTGATTCCATTATTATGCGGAATTTTTCTTGTCGAAAATCTATCGGTTGTTTTACAGGTAAGCTATTTTAAATATACCAAAAAACGCTTTGGCGAAGGCCGAAGAATATTTCTGATGTCGCCTTTGCATCATCATTATCAGAAGAAGGGGTATCATGAAAGTAAGATTGTAACCCGTTTTTGGATTGTTGCCATAATGCTGGCCATATTGTCAATTGTCACTTTAAAATTAAGATAATATGAGGCTAGTAATTTTAGGTGGAGGAGAAAGCGGAGTAGGAACTGCTATCCTGGGTAAGAAAAAAGGATACGATGTTTTTGTGTCTGATTTTGGAAAGATAAAAGAGAATTATAAAGAAGTTCTTGTTATTAATGAAATTGCCTGGGAAGAAGAAAAGCACACGGAAGATTTGATTCTGAACGCTGATGTGGTGATGAAAAGTCCAGGAATTCCAGATAAATCTCCAGTAGTAAAAAAGCTTTTAGCTAAAGGAATTCCAGTGTTATCGGAAATTGAGTTTGCAGCTCCTTTTACAGATGCAACTATAATAGGAATCACCGGAAGCAATGGAAAGACTACCACTACGATGTTGACCTATCATTTGCTGAAATCAGCAGGGTTGAATGTAGGATTAGGAGGGAATATCGGGAAAAGTTTCGCTTGGCAAGTTGCTGAAAATAAATACGATTCTTATGTGCTTGAATTGAGCAGTTTTCAATTGGATGGGATTATAGATTTTAAGCCACATATTGCAATTATTACGAATATTAGTCCGGATCATTTAGATCGTTACGATTACAAATATGAAAATTATATTGATTCAAAGTTTAGAATTACAATGAATCAAAGCGAGGAAGATTACCTCATTTATGATGCAGATGATGAAGCCATTGCAGAATGGTTTAAAACACACACAACAAAAGCCAAATTAATTCCTTTTTCATTGACAAAAACTTTCAGCGAAGGAGCTTATATAAAAAACAACAAAATGGAAATTTCAATCAATCAAGAAGAGTTTACAATGGACACAGAGCATATTGCCTTAGAAGGAAAACATAACATGAAAAACGCAATGGCAGCAACTTCTGTAGCGAAATTGATGCAAATAAGAAAGGCTACAATACGTGAAAGTTTATCTAATTTTCAAGGAGTAGAACATCGTCTTGAAAAAGTATTGAAAATCCAAAATGTACAATATATCAATGATTCAAAAGCAACCAATGTAAACGCTACTTTTTTTGCACTAGACAGCATGAATACTCCTACGGTTTGGATTGTGGGTGGAGTTGATAAAGGAAATGATTACAACGAATTGATGTCATTAGTTCGTGAAAAGGTAAAAGCTATTATTTGCCTTGGTGTGGACAACAAGAAAATAATTGATGTTTTTGGTAATGTGGTTGACATGATGATTGAAGTTGACAATATGAATGATGCTGTGAGAATGGCGCAACGATTATCAGAAAAAGGAGATACGGTATTACTGTCACCGGCTTGTGCTAGTTTTGATTTATTTGAAAACTATGAAGATAGGGGAAATCAATTTAAGCAAGCGGTTAAGAATTTATAAAAATGTTTAATGTTTAAAGTTTAAGGTTGAGAAGCGTTAAACTTTAAGCACAAAAACTTTAAACAAAAAAGAAATGAAACAACTAGTTAACAGTTTAAAAGGAGATAAAGGTATTTGGTCATTTGTGGCCTTATTAGCCTTGTTTTCGTTTATGCCTGTTTTTAGTGCGAGTAGTAATTTGGCTTATATTGGCCAAGGGAACGGAAATACATTGGGCTATCTGGTAAAACATTTGGCGCATATTTGCATAGGTTTCGCCATTATTTATTGGGTGCATAAAGTGCCGTATCATTATTTTCGGGCTATTTCTAAAGTTGGATTGCCTGTTGTTTGGATATTATTGGGTTATACATTAATCAAAGGAACTGTTATCGCTGGTGCCAATGCGAGTCGCTGGATTCAAGTTCCATTTATCGGAATAACCTTCCAGACATCAACGTTGGCATCCATAGTGTTGTTTATATTCGTGGCGCGCTATTTGTCAAAAACAAGAGAAGAACCAATTGAATTTAAGGCTTCTTTATGGGAGCTTTGGTTACCAGTATTTTTTACATTAATACTAATCTTACCTGCTAATTTTTCTACTACTGCCTTGATTTTCTGTATGATATTGATGCTGACTTTTATTGGTAAGTACCCATTAAAATATATTGGAATTATTATTGGTTCTGGGATTTTATTTCTCGCTTTTTTTGTGCTTCTTTCAAAAGCTTTTCCAGATTCCAGATTTTTTAGTAGGGTAAATACTTGGGAAAGCAGAATTGAAAATTTTAGCACGGATAAACCGGATGAAGATGATTATCAAATAGAGAAAGCTAAAATTGCTATTGCATCTGGTAAGATTTACGGATTGGGTCCGGGTAAAAGTGTTCAAAAGAATTTTTTACCACAATCTTCTTCCGATTTTATTTACGCCATTATTGTAGAAGAATATGGCCTTTTAGGAGGCTTGGGAGTTCTTGCGTTATATTTATTATTGTTATTTCGATTTGTCATTGCTTCACATAAAGCCAATACATTGTTTGGGAAATTAGTGGTTATAGGATTAGGTTTTCCCATGATATTTCAGGCAATGATTAATATGGCGGTTGCAGTAGAATTATTACCAGTTACAGGACAAACATTGCCATTAATAAGTAGCGGAGGAAGTTCCATCTGGATGACCTGTTTCGCACTTGGAATTATCATCAGTGTAACTAAAAAAGAGGAAGAAATCGCCCAAGAATTAAAGGATGCTGCCAAAAGAGAAGAAGCACTGCAAAAATTAATCGATAGAGAATTAGGAGAGGAAGATCTAATAGAAGAAAATTATTCTATTGAAGATAAAGCTACGAATCCAATGCATGCAGTTTTAAATAAGTAATTCGATTTTCAGAGAAAAAGTAAATTATAAAAACTTAGGAACTCAGTAACTTCATAAAAATGAAACAGTATAAATTCATATTAAGCGGTGGCGGAACAGGCGGACATATTTATCCGGCAATTGCAATTGCCAATGAATTAAAATCTCGTTTTCCTGATGCCGAAATTCTTTTTGTAGGTGCCAATAATAAAATGGAAATGCAAAAAGTACCTCAAGCAGGTTACAAAATCAAAGGACTTTGGATTGCAGGATTACAACGAAGACTGACATTTGATAATGCGCTTTTTCCAATTAAATTACTTTCAAGTTTATTAAAATCCAGAACTATACTAAAAGAGTTCAAACCGGATGTTGTTATTGGAACCGGAGGTTTTGCAAGTGGGCCTTTATTGCAGGCAGCTGGGTTTGCTGGTATTCCAACAGTAATTCAGGAACAAAATTCCTATCCTGGAATCACCAATAAATTATTGAGTAAAAAAGCAAGCAAAATTTGTGTTGCTTACGAAAATCTGGAACGATTTTTTCCAAAAGAGAAGATGATTTTGACTGGGAATCCAGTGCGCCAGGATTTAATTGATATCGAAAGTAAAAGAGCGGAAGCTATTCAATATTTTAATCTAGATTCTAAAAAGAAAACATTGTTAATTCTTGGAGGAAGTCTGGGAGCAAGAAGAGTCAACCAATTAATCGAAAAAGAATTGGAAAATATTCTTTCTCAAAATGTTCAGGTGATTTGGCAATGCGGAAAACTGTATTTAGAAGATTATAAAAAATATAACAAAGAAAATGTTCAGGTAGTCGCTTTTATCGAAAGAATGGATTTAGTCTATGCTGCTGCGGATGTTATTATTTCACGAGCAGGTGCGTCATCAGTTTCGGAATTGTGTATTGTTGGGAAACCAGTGATTTTTATTCCTTCACCAAATGTAGCTGAAGATCATCAAACTAAAAATGCGAAAGCTATTGTTGATAAAAAAGGAGCCTTAATGCTCAAAGAATCGGAGCTAGATTCCCAATTTGGTCTTGTTTTTGAAGCCTTGTTGAAAGATCAGGGAAAACAAAACCAGTTGAGTGAAAATATTAAACAATTGGCTATGCCAGAAGCAACAAAACAAATTGTTGATGAAATTGCGAAGTTGATTAAATAGAAAGAAAAAAGATAATAGTGCAAAGACTTAAAATAATATGAACTTAAATCAAATACATAACGTCTATTTTATAGGAATTGGAGGCATCGGGATGAGTAATCTGGCTCGTTATTTCAAGAATTTGGGAAAACAAGTCTCAGGTTATGATAAAACACCTTCAGCTCTTACCAATGAATTAATGGAAAGCGGAATTTCAATTCATTTTGAAGACAGTATCGATTTAATTCCTACAGATTTTTATGTAGAAAATACTTTGGTGATTATTACGCCAGCAGTTCCAAAAGCGCATTCAGAATGGAATTACTTCTTGGAAAGAGATTTTCAAGTCAAAAAAAGAGCAGAGGTTTTAGGGATAATCACAAAGGATACTTTTTGTTTTGCAGTAGCGGGAACACATGGCAAAACTACTACTTCAGGTATTTTAGGTCATATTTTGCATGAAAGTGGAGCTGATGTTACTGCTTTTATTGGTGGAATCGTAGAAAATTACAATTCGAATTTAATAGGAAACGGAAAAACGGTAACTGTTGTTGAAGCAGATGAATTTGATCGTTCGTTTTTGCATTTACATCCTAATATAGCATGTATTACATCAATGGATGCGGACCATTTGGATATTTATGGAACCAGTGAAGCAATTGAGGAATCTTTTATTGAATTTGCTTCTAAAGTTGAAGATAAGAGCAATCTTTTTATAACGAAAGAATTGCCTTTAGAAGGCATTACTTGTGCTGTAAACGAAGACGCTGTTTTTAAGGCTTTTAATGTTAGGATAGGAAATGGCAGTTATGTTTTTGACGTACAAACGCCTACGGAGATAATCAAAGATTTGTATTTTGGATTACCTGGAAAACACAATTTGATGAATGCATTAATGGCTATTGCAATGGCAAATATATTCGGCACCCCAACCGATGCCATTGCAAGTGCCATTAAATCATTTAAAGGGATAAAAAGAAGATTCTCGTACCAAATTAAAACGGATAAGTTAGTTTATATTGATGATTATGCGCATCATCCAACAGAAATAAATGCAGTACATCAGGCGGTTAGAGAATTGTATCCAGACCAAAAAGTATTGGCAATTTTTCAACCGCATTTATTCAGCAGAACGAGAGATTTTGCTGATGATTTTGCCAAAAGCTTATCTGCTTTTAATGATGTTGTTTTGCTAGATATTTATCCGGCTCGCGAATTGCCAATGGAAGGCATAAATTCACAATGGTTGATGGATAAAATGACCAATAATCATAAAAAAATTGTTTCTAAAAGCGATTTAATACCAACAATTTTAGCTAGCGATGCTACCGTTATCGTAACTATTGGAGCAGGGGATATTGGAGAATTAGTACCATCTATTAAAAAAGCAATAAATGAAACTCTTTAATTGGACAAATATTCGATTATTACTGATGTTTGTGTTGGTGATTTTTCTTTTTTCATTTACATCAAATCGAAATAAAAATAGAAAACTGACTAAATCCGTGATTGTTTTTGTTGGAGATAATGCGCCTTTTGTTAAACAGGAAACGGTTAATAAATTGTTAATAGAAAATAATAGAGATGCATCAGGCATTCAAAAAGTTAATTTAGATTTGAATAAACTGGAAAGAACTCTAGATGCACAAGAAATGATTGAAAAATCAGATGTATTTGTGAGTATTGATGGTGTGTTAAAAGCAGTAGTAAAACAAAAAACTCCCATAGCTAGAGTTTTTGACGGGGGTGGTTCTTTTTATATTGATTACGAAGGGAATAGAATGCCATTGTCAACTAATTTCACAGCGAGAGTTCCACTTGTATCCGGGGGGATAAACAAAAAAAATAACGAAGATTTAGCCGATTTATTTCGTGCAATCTATGACGATGCGTTTTTGAAAAAAAACATCATTGGAATTGAAATTATGCCGAATGGTAGCTTAAAAATGCTCAATAGAAATTTCGATTATCAAATTGATTTTGGTAGAATGATAAATGTGGAGCGAAAATTTAAGAATTACAAAGCTTTTTTTCAAAAAGCGGTTTTAGATAGTTCGTTGTATAAATATAAAAAGATTGATCTCCGATTTACGGAACAAGTAGTTTGCACTAAATAATAGATAATGGAAAAAGAGAATATTGCAGTAGGTCTAGATATTGGGACAACTAAAATAGTTGCTATGATAGGCAAGAAGAATGAATATGGGAAACTGGAAATTTTAGGTGTAGGAAAATCTAAAAGTTTAGGCGTGGCCAGAGGCGTTGTAAATAACATCACTCAAACCATACAATCAATACAGCAAGCGATACAAGAAGCCGAAAATAATTCAGGCTATAAAATAAAAGATGTAGTGGTGGGAATTGCGGGTCAACACATCCGTAGTATCCAGCATACAGATTACATCAGCAGAAACAATCCCGAAGAAGTAATTGGAGGGTATGACATTCAGCTTTTGATTGATCAAGTAAATAAATTGGCAATGTTACCCGGTGAAGAAATAATACATGTTTTGCCACAAGAATTTAAAATTGACGGGCAGTCTGAAATTAAGGAACCTATAGGGATGTATGGCGGAAGATTAGAGTCTAGTTTTCATGTTGTAGTAGGGCAAGCTTCATCGATTCGTAATGTAGGAAGATGCATTCAAAGTTCAGGAATTGAATTGTCAGGTTTGACATTGGAGCCGTTGGCTTCAGCAGATGCGGTTTTGAGTCAGGAAGAAAAAGAAGCGGGAGTTGCACTTATTGATATAGGTGGTGGAACAACTGATTTAGCCATTTTCAAAGATGGGATTATTCGTCATACGGCTGTAATTCCTTTTGGAGGAAATGTAATCACAGACGATATTAAAGAAGGATGTTCTATAATTGAGAAGCAAGCTGAGTTATTGAAAGTTAAATTTGGATCTGCTTGGCCGGGGGAAAATAAAGACAACGAGATTGTTTCTATTCCGGGATTGAGAGGCAGAGAGCCAAAAGAAATTTCATTAAAGAATCTTTCTAAAATTATTCATGCTCGTGTTGTTGAAATTATTGACCAAGTTTTTACGGAAGTGAAAGCATACGGACACGAAGATCCCCGTAAAAAACTAATCGCAGGTATAGTGCTTACTGGTGGTGGTGCTCAATTGAAACACATCAAACAGCTAGTAGAGTATATTACAGGAATGGATACAAGGATAGGATATCCAAATGAGCATTTGGCTGGAAATTCAGATGAGGAGATTTCAAGTCCTTTGTATGCTACTGCTGTAGGATTAGTAATGAACAGCATTGAAAATAATACTCAAAGTGCAGTAAGAATGGATGCAATTGAACAACCAAAAGCACCAGTGTACAGACAGCCTATAGTTCAAGTGCCAGTCAATGAGGTTTCTGAAGAGGAAGTTGAGGAAGAGGCACGAAATACGAATGAAAAACAGAATTCGACAGTGAACAGAATTCAGAGAAATTTCTTTGACCGTTATGTGGATAAGATTAAGGATTTCTTAGATAATGCAGAATAAGGGCAGTGCCCAAAAAACACAATAAATAATAAATATCAAAAACCAAATAAAATGATGAGCAACTCAGAATTTGGAAGTATTTCATTTGATTTACCAAAGAACCAATCAAATGTAATAAAAGTTATTGGTGTAGGTGGAGGCGGAAGTAACGCCATAAATCACATGTTTAAACAAGGGATCAAAGGCGTAGATTTTATCGTATGTAATACAGATTCTCAAGCCTTACAGAGTAGTTCTGTGCCTAACAAAATACAGTTAGGTGTACATTTAACGGAGGGACTTGGCGCTGGAGCAAATCCTGATGTAGGACAACAATCCGCTATTGAAAGTATTTCCGAAATTGAAAAAATGTTGGATCGCAATACTAAAATGGTGTTCATCACTGCCGGAATGGGTGGTGGAACAGGAACTGGAGCTGCACCAGTAATCGCGCAATTGGCTAAAGAAAGAGATATTCTTACTGTAGGAATTGTGACATTACCTTTCTTATTTGAGGGGAAAGTGCGTCAGGAACAAGCATTAATTGGTATAGAAAAGTTACGTAAACAAGTCGATTCTTTAATTGTTATCAATAATAACAAATTAAGAGAAGTGTATGGAAATCTTGGTTTCAAAGCCGGGTTTTCAAAAGCAGACGAAGTTTTGGCAACAGCCTCAAGAGGAATTGCGGAAGTAATCACACATCACTATACTCAAAATATCGATTTAAGAGATGCCAAAACAGTATTGTTTAATAGCGGTACGGCTATTATGGGATCTTCTGTTTCTTCAGGTGAGAATAGAGCTAAGGAAGCAATTATCGCTGCTTTAGATTCTCCTTTGTTAAATGATAATAAAATCACTGGTGCCAAAAACGTATTGTTGCTTATCGTTTCTGGAACTAATGAAATTACTATTGACGAAATTGGAGAAATCAATGATCATATTCAAGTTGAAGCAGGTCATAATGCTAATATTATAATGGGGGTTGGTGAAGACGAATCGCTTGGAGATGCTATTGCAGTGACTATAATCGCTACAGGTTTTGATATTGAACAACAAAATGAAATCGTAAATACAGAGCCAAAAAAAATCATTCACACATTAGAAGATGAGCAGAGAAGTGTTCATAATCTAAGTAATAAAATGGTAACTGGATTCGATTTAAATACAGAATCTCCAGTTTCTAATTCAAATGAAAGAATTGTTTTTGATTTGTTAGAAGATACTGTAGTTGCGCCTGAACCAGTGGTGATAATACCAACACCAGCGCCAACAATCAATAAAGAAGAGTTGATAGTTATGTCTGAATTTATTAAAAATTTAGATGTTACTTTCGAAATCGTTTCTCCTATTACTGATATTGATTTCACAATCACATCTACAGTAGCCGAAGTTAAAGAAGTAAAAGCGGTACAGCCAAAAGTTATTGAAAGACAAGAACAAACTACTTTTTCTTTTGATTTGCCACTTTTCAAAACAGAACCAGTAGCACAAGTGGAAGAAAATAAAGTTTTGTTTGAACTGACAAATGAAACTCGTGATATTAAAGTAAATGAAGCAGTTCAATTTGTTCCGGTAACGGAATTGACTGACAACGGAATTATCAAGTATTCTCTTGAAGAATATATGGAGCCAGAGAATGATTTCATGGCTAAGCCAGTTGCTAAAACGCCAGAAGTTGTCATTCCGGCAGAGTTGAACATTACCATGAAACAAGTGAATACACCAGTAAATACGCCTGTTGACTTTGATGCTATTTCTCCTATGGAAATGACCATCGAAGAATCATTGCGAATGAGAGCTGATGAAAGAAGAAAAAAATTAAAAGAATTCAACTATAAGTTTCATAACAATGTTTCTAAAATTGATGAGTATGAAAAAGAACCGGCTTACAAAAGATTAGGAATAGACATTTCAAACAACCAAACTAATAATACAAATTCGAGAATTTCTGTTGGAACAGACAGCAACAACGATCTACAGTTGCGTTCTAACAACTCGTATTTGCATGACAATGTAGATTAACTAACTCAAACCAAAATGAAACAGCCCGAAAATTCAATTTAATTTTCGGGTTATTTTTTTGTGTAGTGAGAAGAAAGCAATCTATTGTTAATTCCAGTAAATTTCTTTAAATTTGTCGGGCCTTAATCCAGCTGTCGTTTCAAGCTTTTTCTCGAAAATGTTTTTTTCTAAGTCCTTAAAAGAGCTTCTAAAGTCGCTTTTTAAGTCCTATAAAAAATACATTTTCTCTTAAAAAGGCTTTTCACTACCCTCTGGGGCATTAAAAAGCAGTCGTTTTCATAATTAGCATTTCAACAATCGATTAAACAAATAATCGATTAACCAAATTAACAATAAAGAATATGAGTTTATCAGTACAAATCATGGACGAAATGAAAACCGCCATGAGAGCCAAAGATACAGTTGCATTAGAAGCTTTAAGAGCTATAAAATCTGAAATCCTATTAGCTCAGACAGCATCAGGATCAAAAGAAGAAATAACGGAAGATGACGAGGTTAAATTGCTTCAAAGATTAGTAAAAACCCGTAAGGAAAGTGCTAGAATTTTTACAGAGCAAAACCGTTTGGATTTGGCTGAACCAGAATTAGCTCAAATTGCAGTAATCGAAAAATTCTTACCGGCACAATTGAGTGAAGCAGAAGTAGAAACAGTGATTGCAAAAATCATCGCCGAAACTGGAGCTGCAGGTATTGCTTCAATGGGAAAAGTTATGGGATTGGCTGCTGCACAATTAGGAGGAACTGCCGAAGGAAAAACCATTTCTACACTAGTTAAAAAATTATTGACATAAAAGTAAATAGTGTTAATTAACGAGTTTTAAACTCGTTAATTAACACTCTAAAATCATAATGACTGCGTAGTTCAACTGGATAGAATATCAGATTTCGACTCTGAGGGTTGCAGGTTCGAACCCTGCCGTGGTCACTTTAAAAACTACCATAATTACTATTAATTGTGGTTTTTTTATGTCTTTTTTTTACCGGTCACTGATTTTTACAATCACTGAACTGACTATTTGATAAAAACTCGGAGGCTCTTTGTATCTGGCGTTACGATCCCTTTTAGTATTTTTGTTTTGAGAACGGTTCTCGATACGATTTTGTAAAAATGTAGTTGATGTTTCTCTCTAACGTCTCTTCGAGTGTTTTGACTTGAAGGGGTGCGTTTGAAAGTATTAATTTGTTATGTCAAAACGTATCGTGGAGTATTGGAAGCAAAATGGTTCTCTATACAATGTATAAAAATGCTGTCGCTATTTTATACAATCACTCGAACTGACGTGATAGTGTCTCAAGGAGGTTTTGGTTTACAACGGTTCTCTCTGCAATTTTAAAGCTATTTGTGTCGTTTACAGAGACATTATCTTAGCTTTTAAAACCACTCTATTTGACTGAAACTGCAGTTTTGAGATGGTTCTCGATACAATTTTTGAAGCTATTTGTGTTGTTTAATTAGGAATATTATTTTAGCTTTAAAGATCACTCGAACTGACGCACATCGTTAGTCTTGAGACAGTTCTCTGTCGATGGATTGTTAATTATTGCTGTTATTTGTAAAGGAATAGTATATTCGTTGAAAAAAACTCTTATTAACAATAGGTTTTGCCTCAAATACTGTTAGTTAGAGTAGCGAAGCGTATCCGGAATTTTCGTTCTTTGCTATGGTCTTGATTCTTTGTATTTAATTAAATAGAAGATAATACCCAATGAAAATACGATACGATGCTCTTTTTTAAGGCATACCAAGTAAATTATTTATATTTGCCTTATTACTATACCATTTCGGAGGTCGGTAAGAGAGATTCTCTCGACTGCGTTGAGAATACAAAACCAAAACTAGGATTTTAGCATAAACCCATGAGTCAGACCGAACATACAAATACCACTTGGCTGTTTGAAATAACGCCTAAAAATAAATTCTTCTCCCTTAATCTTAAGGAAGTCTGGCAATACCGTGATTTGCTGATGCTTTTCGTGAAGAGAGACGTGGTGACTGTTTACAAGCAAACGGTCTTGGGGCCACTTTGGTATTTGATACAGCCTTTGTTTACCTCGATTACCTTTACCATTATTTTTAATAACGTAGCGGGAATTGATACCGGAACGGTACCGCCTTTTTTGTTTAATTTGGCAGGAATTACGGTTTGGAATTACTTCACAGCCTGTCTTACGGGAACATCGAATACTTTTGGCAGTAATGCAGGAATTTTTGGGAAGGTGTATTTTCCAAGGATTATTGTGCCGCTGTCCATTGTAATTTCTAATTTGATTAAATTTGGTATTCAGTTTTTTATATTCATTTGTTTTTATGCCTATTACTATTTTCAGGGTGCATCCATAGGGATAAATGGAGCAACCTTATTTTTTCCATTGCTAATTGTAATGATGGGGGTTTTAGGATTGGGATTGGGGATGTTTATCTCGTCATTAGTAACCAAATACCGAGATTTTAGTAATTTGATTGGCTTTGGCGTGCAGCTGTTGATGTATTTGTCTGCCGTGATGTATCCTATGGCTTTGATTGCAGCAAAATTACCTACTTATGGATGGCTCGTTCAATACAATCCATTGGCGTATGTGATAGAAACGACTCGTTATATGTTGCTAAATGTAGGACACATTTCCGTTTGGGGATTGGGTTATACGTTTGTGGTAACCGTAGTGGTGTTTTTAGTGGGGGTTTTGATTTTTAATAAGACGGAAAAGAGTTTTATAGATACGGTTTAGATTCTAGATTGCAGATTTCAGATAATGAGAATTTGAAAGATTTAGAATAATTGCAATGGCAAAATGAGTTCGATGTCAAATGGGAATGTCGCAAAGGCAATATCAAAAACAAATTCAATAGCAAATTTAAAAAGGAACAATTATTCGATTAATTGAATAAACAATTGATCGAATAACCGATTAAACCAATAAACAATTAACCTCCATTGAAAGACATTATATTAAAAGCCGAAAATATCTCTAAGCAATACCGACTTGGTCAAGTAGGTACTGGGACTTTGTCGCATGATTTGAATCGCTGGTGGCATCAGGTGCGAGGTAAGGAAAATCCGTATTTGAAAATTGGGGATACTAATGATCGCAGTACCAAAGGCGAAAGTGATTATGTTTGGGCATTGCAAGACATTAATTTTGAAGTAGAGCGTGGCGAAATTTTAGGTATTATAGGAAAGAATGGGGCGGGGAAATCTACCTTATTAAAGATATTGTCCAGGGTTACGGCACCTACCACAGGAAGTATTAAGTTTGGTGGTCGTGTGGCTTCTTTACTGGAAGTGGGAACCGGATTTAATGGAGAAATGACGGGCAGGGAAAATATTTACCTGAATGGTGCTATATTGGGAATGACCAAAAAAGAAATAGCCTCTAAGATTGATGAAATTATTGATTTCTCCGGCTGTGAGCGTTATATTGATACGCCTGTAAAGCGTTACAGCAGTGGGATGTATGTTCGACTGGCTTTTGCTGTAGCTGCTTTTCTAGAACCGGATATTTTGATTGTTGATGAGGTTTTGGCTGTGGGTGATGCTGAATTCCAGAAGAAAGCCATTGGTAAGATGCAGGATATTTCGCAAAATGGAGGAAGGACGATTTTGTTTGTAAGTCATGATTTAAGTGCAATAAGTACTCTTACTAATAAAACAATTATCCTGTCGAATGGTAAAATAGCTGCTTTTGAAGAAACCAATAAAGCAATTACAATCTATTCCTCCATGCAAAATTCCGGAAATATTTTTACACAAGAATCATTATTAGATAAGCCAACTGTAACTAAAGTTGAAATTTTAACTTCTGAAGGAGGAACTTTGCAAGGGAGTAATAAATCTTTTACTATTGACTTTGAAGTAACAATGCCTGATAAGGAGGTAGAAAATATGGCATTATCTTTTCAGATTTTGAATCATTTACAGGTTCCAATCTTGTATGATTATATTTTTGATATTCACACTGAAATTTGTAGGTCAAAAGGATTAAATCATTTTTCTTTTACGTATCCTAAATTAGCACTATACAAAGGGAACTATAGTATCATTGTTCATTTAGCAGAAACAAAAACAAAAACAAAATTTCAAGAATTTAATTGTTGTTCATTTGAGGTAGACATGATAGGGATTAAAGAACCAGAATGGGGTTGGCAGAAAAATGTTTGTCAATATATTAATATTGGAAAATGGATTGCCCTTTAATAAAAATAATCTAAAATCATTAGTTTCTTTAAATTAGATTAGCCTTGATAAAATAAAAAAAATATAAAAGATGACACCCGTAGATTATAATGATAATTTTCATAAAGTGCACTTTCAAAACTCGATAGATTCTGCGAATGAGATTGTGCCTCTGTTTTTGTCCTATTTTAAACCTAAAACTGTTTTAGATATTGGCTGTGGACTTGGAACGTGGTTATCTATATTTGAGCAAAATCAATGTGAAGTTTTCGGAATAGATGGCGATTATGTAAAACCAAAAGATTTAGTTATTGACCAAAATAAATTTAAAGCTTATGATTTAAATACTTCTTACAATTTAGAAAAGAAATTTGATTTAGCAATCTCACTTGAAGTTGCAGAACATATTTTTCCTGAAAATGCTAAAATTTTTATTGATTCTATGTGTTTGCATAGCGATATAATATTGTTCTCGGCAGCAGTTCCTGGTCAAGAAGGTACAATGCATTATAACGAACAATATAATGAGTATTGGATTGATCTTTTTTCTCAAAATGGTTATCAGTGTGTTGATTTTTTAAGACACAAAATTTGGAATAATCATAAAATTAGTTGGTGGTACAGACAAAATATTTTGATATTTATAAAAAAAACAGAAATTGATAATTCTAAATTTGATTTAATAACTAGTGAGAAAATGAATAATTTTAATTCATACGTTCATCCTGATTTATTAGAATACAAATGTCAAAAAGCTGATAGATTAGAAAAAATATTAAATAATCCGTTAGAGATTTTTAAATATTATCTAAGAGATAAAAAATTATATTAAATGGAAAGAGCAGAAAATCTTGCAAGACTTGAGGATGTTGAGGAAATAAATATTTCTAATACAAATTATCTCGTGTATCTGTCATTCCATCGTGATTTATATAAGGCAATTGAAACTTATGCTACAGGTAAATTATTAGATATTGGCTGTGGCAATAAGCCCTATGAATCATGGACTAAAGGGAGAGTCTCGGAATACATAGGATGTGATATAATACAATCGAGTTCTAATAAAGTAGATGTTTTGTGTGAAGCAAATAATATATCTCTTGAAAGTACTAGTTTCCATACTGTTTTATCGACTCAAGTTATAGAACATGTAGAAGATCATCATGGCTTAGTAAATGAAGCTTACCGATTGTTAAAAAAAGATGGGTATTTCATTTTATCTGGTCCGATGTACTGGAATTTACATGAAGAGCCCTATGATTTTTTTAGATTTACAAAACACGGGTTTAGATATATTTTAGAAAAAGCAGGCTTTGAAGTATGTGAAATTGTTTCTAATGGAGGTGCATGGGCAACTCTTGGACAAGTCATAAATCATACTTTTGAATTTAGAAATCCGAATGCCCATAAGGTAGCTAGAGGAATCAAATATTTATTTCGTAAACTGAGATTACAGATCTTGGTTAATAGAGTGTTTAGTTATTTAGATGCGAAAGATTTAAATGCCATAAACACAATGAATTATGTTGTTGTAGCAAGAAAAAAATAATAAATGAAACCAATTTTATCAATAATTATTCCTTGTTTTAATTCTGAAGCTACTTTGGATACTACGTTGGAATCTGTATTGAATCAAAAATATCAAAATTGGGAAGCCATAATTGTAAACGATGGGTCAACAGATGGGACCGAGGAAATTGCTTTGCATTGGATTAATAAAGACGATAGATTTAAATACTTTACAAAGCAGAATGAAGGTTTGGGTAAAACTCGAAATTTTGCAATCAACAAATCGTGTGGAATTTTTATACTACCGCTTGATTCCGATAATCAAGTTGAAGAGAGTTTTGTTCAAGATGCTATTTCTATTTTTGAGGCTGATTCTAATATTGGAGTTGTGTACGGTCACGCGCAATATTTTGGTAAAAAGAATGGTTTTTGGGAAGTAGATGATTATAAATTGGAGAAAATGTTGGTTCATAATTATATTGATGCCTGTGCAATTTACAAAAAGAAATTTTGGGAAGAAGTAGGAGGCTATGATGAAAACATGCCTTATCAAGGTCATGAAGACTGGGAGTTTTGGATAGCTTTAGGAAATTTAAACATTGTGTTTTATCACTTAAATAAAATTGCTTTTAAATATTTTGTTTCGAAAGGCACTATGAGTCAGTTATTTACTAATGAAATTATTGTGCAAAACCAAGACTATATTGTTAAAAAATATAGCAAGCAATATCATGAGCAATATACTAAAGCTTTTTTTAGGAATTTAGATATAGATAAATTAAAGAGTGAATCGGTTTTAGTTAAAACGAGTAAAGATTTATTATTTATAATTTTGTTTAGGATAAAAAAACGTTTATGGAACAAATAACTCCTTTAGTTTCTATAATAGTTCCCAATTATAATCACTACAACTATTTAAAAGAACGTTTAGAAAGTATTTTCAATCAGACGTATTCTAATTTTGAATTAATTTTATTGGATGATTGCAGTACTGACAAAAGTCAAGGAATCCTTTTAGAGTATGCTGAGAATCCAAAAGTAAGTCATTGTATTTTTAATGAAACAAATTCTGGAAATACATTTATTCAATGGAATAAAGGATTGGTTTTGGCAAAAGGGGATTATATTTGGATTGCGGAATCAGATGATTTTTGTGAACTAAATTTTCTAGAGGAATTGATTCAGCCATTAATTAAAGATGATGAAATAGTATTGTCGTACTGTCAATCAAAGAGGGTAGATGAATTTAGTATCCATACAGGAGATTGGTTAAACCATACGGCTAGTCTTGACAAAACATTCTTTTTGAAAAATTTTATTTTAAATGGAAATGATTTTATTGAACGTTTCTTGATTTATAGAAATGTCATTCCTAATGCCAGTGGTGTTGTATTCAGGAAGAAAAACGCTGTATATTTAGGAGAGTTAGAAACAGATTCTTTTTTAAGATATTGCGGTGATTGGTTGTTTTACGTGAAACTAATTACAAACAATAAAGTAGCGTTTATAAGCGCCTCTTTAAATTCTTATCGATATCATTCTAAAAGTGTCATTACGATGGCTCACAAAAGCGGAAAATTTGCATCCTATAATGGAGTTGATATTAATGTCAGGAAAAAAATGAAAGCTTTTTTATTGGGTAAAAAAATGAATAATTTGTTAACTATTTTAAAAATTAATAAGCAAATTAGTAATGACTTAAAATATGAAAGAGCATTTCATTTTGTTAGAAATCAAGAAAAAATCAAAGGATTTTTACTCTTAATTTCAATATTTAGAACGTTTATTAGAAAATATAAATTTAAAAAAAATATTGAGTTACGAATTAATAAAATGTTCTCTAAAAACACCATTTAAGTTTTTATAATGATGAAAAAAATTATATTCATATCAAATAATGCCACTAGAACAGGAGCACCTTATGTTTTATTATTGTTTCTAAAATGGTTGAAAAAAGAAAATAAAAATATTGAAATTGATATTCTCTTCTTAGAAGGAGGTGATTTATTATATGATTTTAAGCAAGTGGCCAATGTAAGTTACAACTATAGTGACATTTTAATTAAGAAATCTTTTGGAAACAGGCTGTATTCCTATTTGTTAAGAAAAATAAATAAAAATAACACAAGAAAAAATCGTTATATAAAAAGAATCGCTATTAAGCAATATGATATCATTTATGCGAATACCATTGCCTCAGTTTCATTTGCTACACTTTTAAAAAAGCAGTCTATTAATCAACCAAAATTGATTGCTCATATTCATGAGTTGAATACAACAATCAGAGAATATTTGCCTAATTTTAATGAATACATTCCTCATATAGATTCTTTTATATCTGTATCTGTACTGGTAATGCAGCATTTAAATTCAGACTGGCATATTGATCCAATAAAGAACCATCTTGTTTATGCTTTTTCTGATAAGGAAGCACATAAGGATGAAAGTCTTAAAAAGGTTTTTCAAGTGGGTGCATCGGGGATGGTGAGTTCGAGAAAAGGAGATGATTTATTTATACAAGTTGCTAATTATATAAAAATACGATATCCTGAAATTAAAATTAAATTTACTTGGGTGGGACAAATTTACAACAGGCAAAGAAACCTTATTGAAGCTGATATAGAGAAAGCAAACTTAAAAGAGACCGTTTTCTTTGTTGGAGAACAAAGCGAGCCAGAAAACTATTTTAAAAAATTTGATATTTTTTTATTGACCTCAAGGGAAGACCCTTTTCCATTGGTTTGTGTAGAAGTAGGCAAAATGGGGATTCCTATTATTTGTTTTGAAGAAGCGACAGGTATAGCAGAAGTATTAGTTGATGGAGGTGGCTTTATAGTTCCTTATCTTGATATTGTAGCAATGGCGGAAAAACTCGTTTTGTATTATAAAGACACTTCATTGAGAAACAAAGATGGATATTTAAATAAAGTGAATTTTTCTAAGTTTACTGCTGATAATATGGGAAAAAAAATATTTAATTGTATAGAAAGTGTTTGATGCTGTCCTGTTTTTTAACATTAGGTTTATTGTTGATTATTATTATCTATAAATAAAAAAATTTTAGGTTTTATATAAAATAAAAAATGCTTGCTATTGTAATTCCATATTATAAACTTACTTTTTTTGAGGATACGCTTGTTTCGCTTGCTCATCAAACAGATAAGCGGTTCAAAGTCTATATTGGTAATGACACCAGTCCAGAAGATCCTTTGTCTTTGTTGGACAAATTCAAGGAACAATTTGAATTTGTGTATTATAGGTTTGAAGAGAACTTGGGTGCTACATCTCTTGTAAGACAGTGGGACCGTTGCATTGCAATGTCAGGAGATGAAGAATGGTTAATGATACTTTGTGATGATGATACACTAAGTGAAAACTGTATTGCTGAATTTTATAAGAGCATACCAGAAATTAATGATAGTGATTGCAATGTAGTGCGTTTTGCTACATTTGTAAAACAAATGGAGTTGCATAAGACTTCTGCGCTGTATGAACATCCTGAACTTGAAAAAGCAACTGATTTTATGTACAGACGAATTACTAACTCCACCCGTAGTTCTTTGTCTGAATATGTTTTTAGAAAAAGTATATATCTGCAATATGGTTTTTTTGATTATCGTTTGGCATGGCATTCCGATGATAGGGCATGGCTTGAATTTTCACAATTTAAATATATCTATACTATTAATTCAGCATCTGTATGTTTTAGACTAAGTGAAGAAAATATTTCCAGAAGCGATTTTATGATTAAAGAAAAAAATCAAGCTACTTTAGCATTTTATAATTTTGTAATATTTAAACATCTTTTAAAATTCAAACGTTTTCAACGTAAAGAACTATTACTTGTTTATGAACAATTTATTTATAAGATCAATAAAGTAAATTTCAGTTTTTTTATTTGTGTTTTTTCACTCTTATTTTTTAATCTATATTTTATACAATCTATAAAGTTTACAAGACGACTTTTAATCTATTCAAATAAGCATGCTCAAAGTTCCTAAAATAGCCATTATTATTCCGGTTTATAATCGAGCGTATTTATTACCCTATACTTTAGATAGTATTATTGCACAATCATTTAGCGATTGGGAATGTATACTAGTAGATGATGATAGTTCCGATGCTTCTTTTGAAGTCATGAAACAATACCAAAACAAAGATGCGCGCTTTAAAGCCTACACAAGACCCTGCGAATTAAAAAAAGGTGCTAATTCATGTAGAAATTTTGGATTTACAAAATCGAAGGCTCCTTTGATAAAATGGTTCGATAGTGACGATATAATGCTGTGGAATCATTTAGAAATTGCATATCATACACTAATTGAAAAGAATTTGGATTTTGTAGTTACAGATACTGTAAATTTTGATCACGATACGCATGAGCTTTTAGATAAACCGTATTCATTTGATCGAACTCAAGAAAGTATCAATGCTGAAAATTTTGCTTACGTACGAATTGGTTGGATTACGGATGATTTTTTGGGTACCCGAAAAATTGTTGATTCTGTAAAATTTAATGAAAATATTACTGATGGTGACGAGTATAATTTTTTTATAAAATTATTGCAGAATAAAGTAAAAGGAATATTTATAAATCAAACGTTAACAAATAGAAGAATACATATTGATTCCATTTCTTTCAAAAATAGACAAAATGATATTAATTACATGCTAATTTTAACTGCTTTAAAATATCAGACAGCGAATGATTTGGTTGTCTATAACAATAAAGCCCTTATACGTTGGTTTTTATCGGGCTACATGCGTATTGCTTTTGATCTAGCTCTAGCACAAACAACTCTACCATATAAAAAAGAGGCTTTTAAACTGATTTGTAAATACCATTCTGTTAAGAAGGGGAGTGCTTTTTTACTAGCAGTATTTTTAGGGAGCCATTTTAAAAAGGGATATAATATTATGAAATATGCAAGGAAATAAATTAAATAGTACTCCTCTCGTCTCTATTATTCTCCCTGTTTATAACGGAGAAAAATATTTATCTGAGTCTATCGAAAGCTGTCTGAATCAAACCTACCAAAATATAGAATTAATTATTGTTTATGATTTTTCGACTGACAATACTCTAGAAATTGCTACCCTCTATGCTACAAAAGACAATAGAATCACAATTATCAATAATGTCGAAAAAAAGAATTTACCTACAGGTTTAAACATTGGTCATTATGCTGCCAAAGGAGATTTCTTTAGCTGGACTAGCGATGATAATATATATGAAAGTCATGCTATTGAATGCATGTTGAAAACTCTTTTAGAAGAGAAAGTAGATATTGTATATGGCGATATGGTGATAATCAATCACAATGGACAAAAAGTTAGGGATTATAATTTTCTTGATTTTGAAAATATAATATTCCAAAATTACATTGGTAACTGTTTTCTGTACAAAAAAGATGTTTTTGAAAGAAACAAAGGATATGATGAAAATCGTTTTTTGGTTGAAGATTATGATTTTTGGTTAAGGGCTATTGCACATAGCCGTTTTTATCAAATAAAAAAAAAATTGTATCAGTATAGAAAACACGATACAAGTTTGACACATCAAATTGCTTTTAATAATGATAAGAAACAACTTTTTAGTGAGAATGTAATTAAAATGAATAATGAATTCTCAAATTTATTTGTAACTTCTGATTATTTAAAAATGGGGGATTTCTTATCAAAATCTTTAACCTATCAAAAAATACCATTTGAATGGATTATAGAGAATGAAAGTGTCATTAACGAATTCAAAAACAATCTTTCTCAAAATATTAATTTCCCAAATAAGCGGGTAATTGAAAAGATATTTTTAAATAAAATAGTTCATTTAATGGTTCTGGATAAGGGTGTGAAAACTAACCTTTCCAAATCTTTTTATATTGTAAAAAAATACGGTTTGTTCTTGGATAAAAAGGCTATCAAAACGTTAATTAAATATTCATTTTTCAAGAAATAATGATGCCAAAAGTATCCATAATAATGGCGACCTATAATAGGGCGCAATATATATTAGAATCTATACAATCAATTCAGGCTCAAAGCCATCAAGATTGGGAGTGTATTATTATTGATGATGGCGGGACAGATAATACCCCGGAAATTTTAGCTCCTATTTTAGAACAAGATACAAGATTTAAATATTTTAGACGTACCCCAGATTATCAAAAAGGATTACCGGGAAGCAGGAATTACGGTATAGACCTTGCTCAAGGGGATTATATAATATTTTTTGATGATGATGATATTGCTCATCCCCAAAATTTAGAATTGTGTGTTCAAGAGTTAGCAAAAAAAGAAATTTCATTTTGTAAATATTCTAGAGGTGTATTTTTTAATGATTTTAACTATAAATTTGATTTTTCAAAAGAATATAATTCTTTTTTTATAGACAGTAATGATGTGGAACGGATTATAAAATATGAGATTCATATTAAATCTTGTGATGTAATGTGGAAGAAAAAATGTTTTATTGAAAATCGGTTTGCCGAAAATATTTTGTATTGTGAGGATTGGGAGTTATACTCCAGAATAGTATCGGCAGGTTTTAGGGGAGTTTCAATCGATAAATGTTTATTTTTCTACAGGAAACATCAAAATTCAATGACGGGTGAGTTTTATGGAAATGATCCAATTAGGAGAGAATCATACTCGGAAGCTCTTTTATTAGTAGTGCAAAACCTGAAGGAAAAGAAATTGCTTTCTAATTCTTTATTACGTTATTTAGTGCAAATCTCTCTAGGTTTCAAAGAATATGATTTATTTAACGCCGTTTTAAGCGTACTTGAGTTGCCTAAATTCGAAAAATTAAAATGGCAGTTATTTTATATTGTTTTACCTGTCAGATTATGGTTTTATGGCATATGGAAAAAGTTGAAAAAAGATTTAAAGAAATGAAAACCCTTGTGTATTTTAGCATTAATATGGAAGTTGAAAAAGTAAATTTGTTTTTTAAACTCAAAATAAAAATTTAGCCGATAATGAAGTTTTTAGTAATTGAACAAGATTTAAAAGTGTCTGGAACTAGCCAAGGGATTATTTCACGATCGTTTTTGGCTAAATTAAGAATATCATATCCCGAGTCAAGCATTGATGTGGTCTATTTAAAGCACCATCCAAGCGATGATCAACTAGATTTACTGCCTGTAGATTCTATAGAAACCCATATTTTAAATTTGAAAATACCTTTTTTTACTAAATGGTTGAATAAAGTTTATTGGCGGTTATTTCACGTTTCTTTAAAAGAGGAACATATACATAAAGTGTTTAGTTCTTATATAGCCAAGATAAATTATCATAAGTATGATCATATTTTTATAAGAAGTACTGGACTGGGTTGCGAAACAATTCTTAGTTCTAAGGATTTGCCTATTTTAGGAAAGGCTATTATCAATTTTAACGAACCTTATCCAATGTTTTGGTGTTCAGGTACAACAGCAAGCTTAAGCAATTTAGAGTTATTTAAAGTGAAGAAAATGCAAAAGGTGGTAGAACAGGCAAAAGCTTGTATGGGGACACATTTTCTAGCGCAAGATATGCAATTTCTATATGGTTCCAGAAAAAAATTCCATACTTTACCACATCAATATGTAGAAAATGTTTTCGACCTAAATGATAAGAGCCAGGTGATTCAAAAATTAAAAAAAGTTACCATTACATATCATGGTGCTATACAGTTTGGCAGAAACATAGATATTTTGTTAGATTGCTACAAAGAATTGATCGAAAGCAATATTGGATACAAAGAGAATACAGAGTTTATATTACGTTTGAAAAGTGCAGAAATCTATAGATTAAGAAAAAAATATGTAAATATTAAGAATATTAGACTTCTCGAAGGCGTGAATTTTTCAAATGCTGCTTATGAACAGAAATATCTTTCTGATATAAATATTTTATTGGAAAATGGTCCAGTTTATTGTAGCATATTATTAGGTAAAGCCCCATTGTTAGCTTCCATTGAAAAACCTATTTTTTCTATTTCTCCTATTAGAAGCGAAATGAGAAATATTATTAAAGACCAAAAATTTATTGCAAATTATAATGATAAGGAAGAAATTAAGGATAAATTAGAAAGTTTGATTGTTGCTAGCTTAAATGATGAAAAGTTTGAAAATCCTTTTGGAGATTATTTTAGCGATGAGAATTTTAAACTGAAGTTGGATGAGGTTCTATTAAATTCGTCTGCAAAATAATATTAAAATTGATGAAAAAAATGATATATAGTTTTATTTCGAAACTTGGATATAAAATAGAGAATAAAAAAAAGGAAAAAAAAAGGAAGTTGCAATTTGTAAATCAATTTGATGCAAAAATCAATCAATTTTTACTAATAAAATCAATTAGTTTTATTGAAAAAATTTTAGAATCTTATCCTGACTTAAAAATTGAAGATGATAATAATGGTTTGGTTTTTGAATTTAATGGTGTAAAAATTTATGTAGAATCTTACGAAGAGATTTTAATAATTAATGAAATATTTGTAGAGAAGGATTATGGTTTTTTTACAAATGAAACAGTAGTTTTGATTGATATTGGAACAAATATTGGAATAGCGTCAGTTTTTTTCTCTAAAAAAAATAATATTTCAAAAATTTATGCATTTGAACCTGTTGAGGCTACCTATAACCAAGCATTAATTAATTTTAAGATGAATGAACACTTTTTAAAAGTAAATAAGTTTAATAAATATGGTTTAGCAAAAAATGACAAAAAGGAAATTTTTCTTTTCAATAATAATGTTAAAGGAAATACAGGAGTCCGAGGGGCAATGAGTGCAAGCTTTGTTTCATCAATGGTTGTTGAGGTAGAAGTTGAATTAAGAAATGCGACAACTGAAATTGAAAAGATAATTATAGAAAATCCCAATACCAAAATTGCTGTAAAAATGGATTGTGAAGGAGGGGAGTATGAAATTTTTGAAAATTTAGAAGCTTCTGGTTGTATTAAAAAGATAGATTTTCTTATTTTAGAATGGCATGATAGAGGAAGTGAATCTCTTGAATTGATACTCCAAAAGAATAAATTTGATTATTTTACTCGAAATCTGACATGTAAAACAGGTATGCTTTATGCTTACAAAAAATAATTTTTTATGCAATTAATCCCCATAATAATTCCAATGTTTAATTGTGCAAGTAAATTAGTGATATTTTTGACAGTATATTTGATTTGAATTATAAAAAGATTAAGTTATAAAGGTGGGAAGTACTTCTAAATGTATAAATTATAAATGAATCGATTAGTTTCCATAATTATTCCTACATACAATCGAGCACACTTAATTGAAGAAACACTCGATAGTGTTTTAGCGCAAACTTATGCTAATTGGGAATGCATAATTATTGATGACGGTAGTACTGATAATACGCTAGAAGTTATAAGTGTTTATCTAAAAAAAGACAAGCGTTTTCAATATTATCCAAGACCGGTGTACAGATCTAAAGGCCCTAATGTCTGCAGAAACTATGGTTTTGAATTAAGCAAAGGCGAATTTATAAACTGGTTTGATAGTGATGATGTAATGTTGCCTACTTTTTTAGAAAAGCAAATTTGCTCTTTTGGAGCTACAGCAGACATGAGTGTTTGTAAATTAGTTTATTTTGATTTTGATAAAGGAATTGGAAGTAAGGTAAATATAATATTTTCAAATAATTTAATAGAGGATTATTTAACAGGAAAAATTAAATTTTATACGTTTACCCCAGTTTGGGCTAAAAAATTTCTTAATAAACAAGTTGAATTATTTGACGAAACAATTACTAATTTAGATGATTGGGATTTTAATTTGCGAATGTTATACCAATCACCTAAAATAGTTTTCAGAGAGGAAGTATTAATTAAATATAGAGTACACGAAAACTCTTTATCTCAAGAAATTAGAAAACTTAATTTTGATCAAATTAAATCTGAATTTAAAGCAAGAGAAAAACATTTGAAATTGATAAAATCAAATAAAAAAGTAAATTATAAAGTATTAGAGAATAGCAATATAAAACAGTATAAGTTTATTTTGAGAGAAGCTATAATAGCTAATAATGATAATAAATTTTTTTATTTTAAATATCTTTTGATAAAGCAATTAAGAGCACTTGATATTTATGGCATTTTTAAATCTTTATTTGGTTTTGTTGTTTATGGATTATTTAAGAAAGGATATAAATTACTCTAATTTTTTTAATAACTAAATGTTTATGCAAAATCAATTTATTAATCCTTTGTTAACGAAAGATAATCTGGAAAGTTACATAATACGCAAGGAAATATTTAAATCAATTTCTAATGAATATCCTTTTTTTAAAGGGAAATTATTAGATTCAGGTTGTGGTATTATGCCTTATAAAGAATTAGTGCTTGAAAATAAAGAAATTACTAGTTACGTAGGTCTGGATATTGAGCTAGCTCTTGATTATAATAATGTTAAACCAGATTTTTATTGGGATGGAATAACGATGCCTTTTGAGAATGAATCTTTTGACACCGTCATTTCCACAGAGGTTTTAGAACATGTATTAAATCCTGATGCCTATTTAATGGAAGTCAAAAGAGTTTTGAAACCTGGAGGTATGTTTTTCTTTACGGTACCTTTTATGATGTCTTTGCACGAAGTCCCACATGATTATTATAGATATACTCCTTATGCTTTAGAAATGATTTTTAAAAGAACAGGTTTTACTGATATCAAAATAAAACCAATGGGAGGATACAATGCCGCTATGGCACAAATGATTGGTTTGTGGGTTAATATGTACTTGTGGGGGAAAAAGAAAAAAATCATGAGGGTAATCGTAAAGCCAATAATTATGTATTTATCTTTGAAAGATAAAGCTCCATTAAACTTCAATAAATCAACGATGATAGTTGGTTTATCAGGTACTGTTATTAAACCTTTAAAATAATTTAATGAAAATCCTCTTTATTTCTATGCATTCCATTCATGCTATACGTTGGATTGAGAATCTAAAAGAAAGTCAACATGAATTATATTGGTTTGATGTTTTAG
The DNA here is from genome assembly GCF_048284325.1 of Flavobacterium esculini. Classification (NCBI taxonomy): domain Bacteria; kingdom Pseudomonadati; phylum Bacteroidota; class Flavobacteriia; order Flavobacteriales; family Flavobacteriaceae; genus Flavobacterium; species Flavobacterium esculini. The sequence continues at coordinate 326,394 of NZ_JBLVPI010000002.1, forward strand.
GCAGAGGGAAATTAGAGGCAATAGACGGAGTGACGCAATTTACTAATTGGAAACAGAGAAAACGGCCTTATATAAAAGGTGAATATTTTTTAAGTAAAAAGGTACCTCTTTTTTTCAATATTCTACAACCTTTCCTTGAAATAACAGCAAATGAAAAACTTGAAGAAATAATAAAAGACATTCAACCTGATGTAGTTCATAGTTTTGAGATGCAAAGTTGCTCATATCCTATTTTAAAAACCATAAATAAATTTTCGACTGTAAAATGGATTTATTCTTGTTGGGGCAATGATTTGTATTATTATAAAAATTTTAAAAATCACGAATTAAAAATTAGAGACGTTCTGAAAAGAGTAAACTACTTGCATACCGACTGTGATCGTGATTTTAGATTGGCACAAGAATTGGGTTTTTTGGGGAAACATTTGGGGGTTATTCCGGGTGGTACGGGTTATAAAATTGACGCTTTAATAAAATATAAAAAACCTATTAATAAACGAAAAATAATCTTAATTAAAGGATACCAACATATTTTTGGCAGGGCTTTGTATGTTGTCAAAGTAATGGAAAATATTTATTTGAATTATCCTGATTTTGAAATTATAGTATTTGGAGCACATCAAGAAATTATTTCATATATAGGACAAAAACAATTGCCTTTTAAGGTTTACGATCGGAATGGACTATCTCAAAATGAACTTTTGAAGCTTATGGGGCAATCGTTGCTTTACATTGGCAACAATATTTCTGACGGAATGCCAAATACACTTTTAGAAGCAATTGTTATGGGGGCTTTCCCAATACAATCCAATCCAGGTAATGCTACTTCAGAAATTATCGAAGATGGAATAAATGGTTTTTTAATACAAGATGCAGAAAATAGTAAAGAAATAGAATCTACAATTCAAAAAGCTTTAGCTGACAAAAGTCTCATTGAAAAAGCATATATTATTAATATCACTCTTGCAATTCAAAAATTAGATTATGAAAGGAACAAGGTGAAAATAAATTCATTATACAATACTGTTTTACTATGCGAGTAGGTAATAATCCTCATAAGGATGAAGTAATACAAGAATCAGACTACCTCCACCAGGTAGTTATTCCTGTATATATTCCTCATCAAGAGGGATACTTTAAAGACTGCCTAAAGATTTTTCAATTATGTATGCAATCGCTCTTGAAAACGGTTCATAGTAAAACCTGTATTACTGTTGTTAATAATGGAAGTTGTGAAATGGTAATCGAATATTTAGATCAAATCTATCATGAGGGTCAAATACAGGAAGTTATTCATACTGAAAACATAGGAAAATTGAATGCCGTGCTAAAAGGTCTTGCCGGGAATAATATTGAATTAGTTACCATAACAGATGCCGATGTATTATTTTTAGAGAATTGGCAAGAAGCCACTACAAAAGTATTTAGAGCATTGCCAAAAGCTGGTGTAGTGGGTATTGTACCTCAATTTAATATGTTTAAAAATAAATCGGGTACTATTCTTTTTGACAATCTGTTTAATAAAAAATTAAAATTTTTTCCTATCCAATCACCAGAAGGGTTGGTTCGTTTTTATGACAGTATCGGTTGGGATAGAAGCTATAATAAAGATTATCTGAAATACGGTTTAGGGTTAGAACATGATGATGTTAAAGTATTTGTAGGTTCAGGACATTTTGTAGCGACCTATAAAAAACAAATGTTCCAAGAAATGAAATCGTACTTCAATTATAAATTAGGCGGAGATTCAGAAAATTACTTAGACACTTTACCTTTGAAATATGATTATTGGAGAGTAACTACTTATGATAATTATGCCTATCACATGGGAAATGTTTTCGAAGATTGGATGTCTCAAATCGAACATAATAAAAACAACAGGACTGAAATCGATTCGGGGTTTAAACAACATAAACGTGCTAAGGCTTCTATAGTTGTATTAAAAAATAGACTATTTTCCAAGTTTTTAGCTAGTAAGTCTGTTTCTAGAATTTTTTACCGATGGAAAAAATTACCTAAAAGAATGATTAAAAATTATTCTACAATTGCGCCAATCGTAAAATGAGAAATGAATATTAATTAATATTTCAGTTTAAAAAACAATATAAATATTTTAAAATATTCATTTAAAAATAATATTTCAAGTTAGAAATGATATAATGAAAGAAAAAGTATTTTCCATTCTCATAAGTACTAAAAACAGACGTAATGATTTGATTCTTACACTTGGTAAATTAGAGGGTTTGTTGATTCGAAATGATGTAGAATGTATTATATATGATGATGGTTCGCATGATGGAACGTTTAATTATATTCAGAATAATTATCCTACTATCATACTTAAAAGAAATGAAGTGTCAAAAGGATATTTATATTGTAGAAACAAAATGCTTAGCCAAACAGAAGCAATGTATGCTATTTCTCTTGATGATGACGCTCATTTTTTAACAAATAATCCTTTGGAACGAATTCGAAATTATTTTGAATCCAATCCGCATTGTGGTTTAATTGCCTTTCGTATATTTTGGGGGCTTACGGAACCAGTAAATACAGTTTCCTTTGAATTTCCTCAACGTGTGCAAAGTTTTGTTGGCTGTGCTCATGTTTGGAGAATGAAAGCTTGGCACAATATACCCAATTACCCGGAATGGTTTGTTTTTTATGGAGAAGAAGATTTTGAGTCATTTCAGTTGTTTAAGCAGGATTTGGAAGTACACTATTTTCCTGAAATATTAGTCAATCATAGAGTAGATTTGAAATCACGAAAGAATAATCCTGATTACTATATTCGTTTACGAAGTTCTTTACGTTCTGGATGGTTTTTGTGTTTTTTGTTCTATCCCAAACGTATTATTCCGCGAAAAATGGTATATTCGATTTGGAAGCAATTGCAATTAAAAGTGTTTAAAGGGGATGTAAAAGTTTTACAAGTGCTCAGTTTGGCGCTATTTGATTTATTTTTTGCAATACCCAAAATAATACAAAATAGTAATCGATTGACTGAAAACGAATTTAATAGTTATGAAAAGCTTCCTGCTGCCAGAATATATTGGCAACCTAAAAAATAATGTTTATCAGTTCAGATTTTTTTTAAATGAAAAATATAGCAATAATTCCAGCGCGAGGGGGCTCTAAACGATTACCCTGTAAAAATAATCTTTTGTTTGGAGGCATTCCACTTATTGCTCACAGTATTTTGTTTGCTCAGCAAAATAAGGATATTGTAGACGAAATTTACGTATCGACAGATGATGAGGCAATAAAAAAAATAGCACTAGACTATGGAGCTCAAGTAATTGACCGTCCAGCATATTTATCAGGAGATTTTGAACCTACAATAACTGCTGTTCAACACGCTTTAGATGTTATTCCGTATGCTGTTGATACTGTGGTTTTATTGCAAGCAACTAATCCATTGCGGCCAGAAAATTTATTACGTGAAGCTTTTGGAAATTATATCATGAGCGATTCTGACAGCTTATTCACTGTTACCAGAAACCATCAAAAATTAGGTAAAATTTCAAATCATTGCTTTGAACCTTATAATTATACCATAGGCCAACGCAGTCAAGATTTAGAACCTCTTTATTTTGAAAACGGCTTATTATACATTAGTAAAGCAAAATTGATAAAAGAAGGTAAAATATTTTCTCAAAATAGCATCCCTTATGAAGTAAATCATATTTTTGCCAGTATTGATATCGATACTCAGGATGATTTTGACTATGCAGAGTATTTGTATCAAAAAATCATAATTCATAATTCATAACACATTTTATGAACCCATACATAGAAATAGCAGGAAGAAAAATAGGACCCGATTATCTACCATTAGTAATCGCAGAAATAGGGATTAATCATGAAGGCTCTTTACAAATAGCAAAAGAAATGGTTGATGCTGCGGGTAGGGCTGGTGTTGAGGTAGTCAAACATCAAACACATATAGTTGCTGACGAAATGAGTGGTGCGGCTAAGAAAGTAATTCCTGGTAATGCTGATGTTTCTATTTATGAGATCATGGAGCGGTGTTCTTTGAACGAAGCCGATGAGTTGGAGTTGAAAAATTATGTTGAAAGTAAAGGGATGATCTTTATTTCTACCCCTTTTTCTCGTGCCGCTGCAGATCGTTTGGAAAAATTTGATGTACCAGCCTATAAAATCGGTTCCGGGGAATGTAATAATTATCCATTATTAGAACACATAGCTTCTTTTGGAAAGCCCGTGATTTTAAGTACCGGAATGAATACCATTGACAGTATCACCAAAGCTGTAGCAATATTCGATAAACATAAAGTTCCAGTAGCCTTATTGCATACTACGAATTTGTATCCAACACCCATTCACTTAGTGCGTTTTGGAGCCATGATGGAAATGCATAACGCCTTTCCTGATAATGTTTTTGGATTGTCAGACCATACTTTAAATAATAATGCCTGTCTTGGTGCAGTTGTTTTGGGTGCCAGTATTTTGGAGCGCCATTTTACAGATCATATATATCGCACGGGCCCAGATATTGTGTGTAGTATGGACGAACAAGCTTGTACAGAACTTATTGTTTCTTCCGATGAAATGTGGCAAATGCGAGGTGGAACAAAAAAGCCTGCTTTGGAGGAACAAGTTACCATCGATTTCGCTTTTGCAACTGTTTGTTCTATTCAATCCATACAAAAAGGGGAATTATTTACCAAAGAGAATATTTGGGTGAAGCGACCTGGGACAGGGAAAATTTCAGCAGAACATTTTAATGATTTGATCGGTAAAATTGCTGCTCGCGATATTGATAATGATGAGCAATTAACCTTTAGCGACTTTAACTAATGGACAAATTATACGATATAGACAAAAAATTTGAATACGAAAACGGATTTTATGCCACTGCAGATCCATCTCGTTTTAGTAAGATAATTACTCATTTAGAGTTTTTTAAACAGACTTCTAATGTGAGAGGTGAAATTGTAGAATTCGGAATTTTTAAAGGCAATTCATTTTTTAGATGGATCAAATTTAGAGATTTATTAGAACAAACTAATAGTAGAAAAATTATTGGATTTGATATTTTTGGTGATTTTCCGGAAGCTTATTTTGAGGGAGATAAAGATAAAAGAGATGCTTTTGTAGCAGAAACTAATGGGGGGAAAAGTATTTCATTAGAAGAAATTAATCAACTATTAGATCAGCAAGGTTTAAATAAAAATGTTGATATTGTTGAAGGGGATATTTTAGTCACCTTAGATTTATATTTAGATAAAAATCCGCATCTAAAAATTTCATTGTTGCATATAGATGTCGATTTATATGAACCTACAAAACATATTTTAGAAAAATTATTTGATAAAGTTACTAAAGGCGGAATCATAATTTTTGATGACTATGGAGCGTTTGCAGGAACAAATAAAGCAGTAGATGATTTTTTTCAAAATAATATAGAAATAAAAAAATTGCCTTTTTCACATGCAATTTCCTATATAGTAAAGTAAATAAATGAAAAAAATCCTTTTCCTTACCGGAACGCGAGCAGATTTTGGTAAAATAAAATCACTAATTTCTGTTCTTGATGATCATCAAGATTTTGAAATTTTTGTTTTTGTAACAGGAATGCATTTGCAAGAAGAATATGGATACACGCTTTTAGAAATTGAACGTTGTAATTTTAAAAATGTGCATACGTTTGAAAATCACACACATGAAACTACAATGGACTTAACATTAGCCAAAACGATAGAAGGTTTGTCAAGTTACTGCAAAAAAGTGAATCCGGATTTGATTGTCGTTCATGGAGATCGAGTTGAAACTTTGGCTGGAGCTATTGTAGGCTCTTTGAATAATATTCTAGTAGCACACATTGAAGGAGGCGAGCTGTCAGGTACTGTTGACGAATTAATTCGGCATAGTGTCAGTAAGTTAAGTCATATTCATTTTGTTTCTAATGATGATGCAGCCAAACGCTTGCTTCAAATGGGAGAAATTGCGACGTCTATTTTTACTATAGGTTCGCCAGATATTGATATTATGTTTTCGGATTCGCTCCCTAGTTTAGCAATTGTAAAAGACTATTATGAAATCAATTTTGATGAATTTGCCATTGTAATGTTCCATCCTGTGACAACAGAAGTTGTAGAAATGCAAAAATATGCAACGGATTTTGTAAACAGTTTATTAAAAGATTCCCATAATTATATAGTAATTTATCCTAATAATGATTTGGGGAGTCAATGTATAATAAAAGAATACGAAAGGGTAAGGAATAATAATCGTTTCAGAGTTTTTCCTTCCCTGCGTTTTGAATATTTTTTAACTTTTTTAAAGAATTCACAATTCATAATTGGTAATAGTAGCGCCGGAATCAGGGAAGCTCCCTATTATGGAATTCCTATCATTAATATTGGGTCTAGACAGCAAAATAGAGTTGTCCATGCTGATATAATAAATATTGATTATACTGTTGAAAGTATCGATAAAGCTTTACAGTCTATAGATTCCCACAAAGTACAAATTACAACAACAGATTTTGGACAAGGAAATAGTACTGCTTTATTTTTGAACTCCATTCAAAATGGCGATATTTGGAAAATAAATCATCAAAAACAGTTTAGAGATAATTAATGTCAAATAAGAAAATTTTTATTTTACTACCCGATGGCGTAGGACTGCGTAATTTTGCTTTTACAGACTTTTATCATAAAGGAAAAGCTAAAGGTATGGATTTAGTTTTTTGGAATAATACGCCATTTGATTTAGCCAAAACAGGTTATGAGGAAATAAGATTCAAACAAAACAGATCTAGTCTTTTATTAGAAGTATTAAAAAATGCCAGAAAAGAGATTGAACTCAATTGCAATATAAGAAAATCTAAAGACTACGTTTATGATTCGTATCGATTTCCATTTTCGTACGCAACTTTAAAATCGTCTTTAAAAAGCTATATAACTCGTTTTATAATTCAATTATTTAATTCAGAAAAAGGGTTAGAAATAGTTAGACGTTTAATAAAAAAAGTAGAACGAAGCAGCAATTTTTATTCTGAATCGTATGAACTTTTACAAGTACAAAAACCAGCTCTTGTTTTTTGTACCAATCAAAGAATAAGTTTAGCTATTGCTCCATTGTTAGCAGCTCAGGATTTAAAAATACCCACAGTAACTTTTATTTTCTCTTGGGATAATTTACCAAAAGGAACTATGCTGGTAGAAACCGATTATTATTTTGTATGGAGTTCACATATGAAAGAAGAGCTTTTATATTATTATCCGTATATCAAAGAAAATCAAATCCTAGTAACGGGAACACCCCAATTCGAAAATCATTATCAATTAAATAATATAATTGATAAAGAATTATTTTTCAGTCAAAATGGGTTGGATTTTCAAAAGAAGTATATTTGTTACTCTGGTGACGACGTAACAACATCGCCATATGATTCAGATTATTTATTAGATTTGATTAAAGCTGTTAGAATTTTAAATAAAAAAGGAAATCAATTGGGAATTATTTTTAGGAGGTGTCCTGTAGATTTTTCGGATAGATTTAATTCAGTTTTAGAGGAGAATAAAGATATAGTTACTGCGATTATACCTAAATGGGATAAAATTGGAGAGGGCTGGAGTACCATTCTGCCAACGAAAGAAGATTCTGTTTTACAGTTGAATATTATTGCACATACTGAATTAGTTATCAATTTAGGGTCTTCTATGGTTTTTGATTATGTTGCTCATAAAAAACCATGTGCTTTTATGAATTATAGTCCTGAAAGAAAAGATAGTAATTGGTCCGTTGAAAAAATTTATAAGTATGTTCATTTTCGTTCTATGCCTACAGATGCAGTAGTTTGGTTAAATTCACCGGATGAAATTGCCTCTAAAATAGAAATGATGTTGAGTAATGAAGCTCAAAAAGTGGTTGCTAATGCTCAAGAATGGTTTGAAAAAATTAACCAGCATCCAGCAGAAGATGCTTCTCAACGTATTTGGGAAAGCATTTCCAAAATTTGTAAAAAGGAAACATGTTAAAACAAACTATTTTATCGGATTATAAACGATATGGTATTACTAAAATTAGCTTTTGGGTACTCGTCAAGACTTTTATAATTATGCCTGTCCCTGGGCTGAAATTCATGACTATTTTTCGCTTAACTCAATATTTTAGAAGCAGGAACAGGCCTTTGTTTTATTTTTTCTTTCTGTGGTTGCGGAACTTAAAAGTTAAGTACGGATTTGATATCTCCTACAGAACTCAAATTGGGAAAGGTTTTTATATTGGACATTTTGGAAATGTGGTAATTCATGGGGATACCGTAATAGGGGATAATTGTAATATTTCTCAAGGAATAACTTTTGGAGTTAGCAATTCAGGAGCTCATATTGGAGTCCCAAAAATTGGAAATAGTGTATTTGTTGGACCAGGTGCCTGTGTTTTCGGTGCAATAATAATCGGGAATCATGTTACCATAGGTGCAAACGCAGTTGTAACGGAAGATGTACCGGATTATCATACAATACTGAGTTCTAAAACCACAATAATCAATAAGGATTTATCCTCTTTCTACATTCATAATAGCTGAAAATAGTATGTTTTTCAATTCTTTATCCTTTGCCGTTTTCCTGCCCATTGTATTTGTGTTGTATTGGTTTGTTTTTAACAAAACTAAAAGTACCCAAAATGCAGTACTTATTGTAGCAAGTTATTATTTTTATTCCTGTTGGGATTGGCGTTTTTTGTTTCTGTTGGTTTTCTCCACATTTTTGGATTATTATACCGGTATCCGAATCGAAAAGGCCAAAACTGAAATTGCTCGGAAATTTTGGTTTTGGTTGAGTATAAGCATCAATCTTGGTTTTCTGGGTGTTTTTAAATACTATAATTTTTTTGCTGATTCTTTTTCTCAATTATTGAATGGATTTGGATTACAGACGAGTCCTTTATTGCTAAATGTAGTTTTACCTGTGGGTATTTCATTTTATACCTTTCACGGATTATCATACGTTATCGATATCTATTTAAAAAGAATCAAAGCCGAATATAATTTCGTGGATTATTCCTTGTTTGTCAGTTATTTTCCATTGCTTGTTGCCGGGCCCATAGAGAGAGCCACACATTTATTGCCACAAGTAAAATTGAAACGTAACTTTGACTATCAAAAAGCCAAAGAGGGTGTGTATCAATTCGTTTGGGGATTGGTCAAAAAAGTTGTCATTGCGGATACCTGCGCTACGTATGCTAATGCTATTTTTGACCATTATACATCGATGAATTCCTTATCCTTGTTATTGGGAGTAGTTTATTTTGCGTTTCAGATATATGGTGATTTTTCGGGTTATTCGGATATGGCTTTGGGAATGTCAAAATTATTTGGAATCGATTTGTTGCGTAATTTTAATTACCCCTATTTTTCTCGTGATATTGCTGAGTTTTGGCGTCGATGGCACATTTCTTTATCGTCTTGGTTTCGGGATTATTTATACATTCCTTTGGGAGGCAGCAATGGTGGTATGGCGATGAAAATTCGAAATACCTTTGTTATTTTTTTGGTTAGTGGATTTTGGCATGGTGCGAATTGGACTTTTATTGCTTGGGGATTCATTAATGCGCTGTATTTTTTACCGTTGTTGCTTTTAAAAAAGAATCGGTCTAATATGGAAACGGTTTCATTGTATTGGAATTGGAACTCTTTTAAAGTAGTTTTAAGTATCATTAGTACCTTTTCATTAACCTGTTTGGCCTGGGTTTTTTTCAGGGTAAAATCGATAGGAGATGCTTTTGATTATATTGGTCGTATTTTTACTGATCAGCGTTTTTTACCGCAGTATTTAGAAAATGAGCGCTATAATTATGAAATTGCATTGTTAATAGGCATTTTTGTAGTAGTTGAGTGGAACAGTCGAACGCATGTGGAACCCATTTCTGGAAGATACAGTAGTCTTAAATTAGCATTATGTATTGCCGCTATCGTTGCTTTAGGAACGTATTCGGATTATAAAGAATTTATTTATTTTCAATTTTAATACATAATTTCAGTTTTACCTCGACCCTAAAGAGAGCCGAGAATTTAGGTCGATTTTTGCTTTTTTTGTTTTGTAGAGTTCCGAGAAGGAGACGATTTTTTTAAAAGTAATGTTGTTTTTGAATTAAAATTATTTTGGAAGTTATGGATAAGAATTCGCTTCAATCAGATTCTATGTGGAAAGGAGCATCTCCACAGATTTTTTCAAATGCAAAAAAAATTAAGAGAAAACTCAACAGAAGCTGAAGAAAAGCTTTGGTTAGCGGTAAGAAATAATCAGATTGAGGGATATAAATTTAGGAGGCAACATCCTCTTAGTATTTATATTGCTGATTTTTATTGTCATCCCCTAAAGTTAGTAATTGAGATCGATGGAGGATATCATCTGACTGAAGAACAACAGCTTTTGGATGTAAAAAGAACAAATGATATCGAATTTCAAGGATTAAAAGTAATTCGATTCACAAATGAGGAAGTACTAATGCATTTACCGGAAGTTATTGCTAAAATCAAAGCGTTTATTTTAACAGTATCGTAATTTTTTGTTTTGCCCCGGCCCTAAAGGGATTCGAAAATTTAGAACAGTCTTGAAATGATATATCGTTGTATTTCTTTTTTCTTCCCTTTAGGGTTGGGGATGGAAAAAAGAAATTAAAGGAATGTAAATTTTCGTTTAACCCAGGCCCTAAGGGGATCGAAAATTAGGGAGTTTGGCATTTAATTTTCGTTTAGCGAGCACTAAAGGAAGTCGAAAATTTAGAACAGTCTTCTAGCATTGGGGGATATATAATAATTAGAATTAATTAGTAAATATAAAAGAGAACAAAACAACAATGAAGCAGTTTTTACTTTTGACTTTCAAAATACTATTACTTACAGTATTGATTGCCGTAATTTTAGATTTTCTTTATACGTCTGTTTACTTACAGTCCTCCAATAGGGGAAAAATAGACTATGTGTATAACTCAAAAGCAAGAAATTATGATGTATTGATTTTAGGGTCTTCCAGGGCGAATAATCATTTTGTAGCGCCCTTGTTTGAAAAAAAAGGATTGAAGACTTTTAATTATGGAATGAGTGGCGGGCATTTATTTGAAGCCTCTTTATTATTGAAATTAATGGTAGAACGGAAATACGAAATAAAAAATCTGATACTAGAAGCTGATCTGAATTTGTCTAATGAGCAAATGGCCGATGGAATTGCGTCAAAATTTTTGCCGTATATTCATCATTCAACAGTAATAGAAAGACATTTTTCAAGTCAGAAAAATTTTAATCAATTATTTTATATTCCTTTTTATAGGTTTGTAGCTTTTGAGCCTCGTATTGGGTTTAGGGAGATGTTTTTTAATGGTATTCATAAAAAAACAATGCATTTAGATAATCTAGGGTATTATCCTTTAGGCAAAAATCCGAATGCGAATATGAAAAATGACCTAACGAATCTAAAACCGTTACATAATAAATATTACGAAGAAATTAAGCAAATTTGTGTAACGAATAATATTAATTTGATTGCCGTTATGACGCCCATGTGTACCAACACTAAAGGGTTGAATTACTTTGAGAAAGTGCATCAAATTTATCCTGAAATTCATAATTATGAAAATTCAGTGGAAGGCGATCAATATTTCTCGTCGTGTGGTCATATGAATGATACTGGAGCGCGACTGTTCACATCTAAAATTTTAAAAGATTTTTTTAATAAATAAACTATGAAAATAGCCTTTTTGACTCCTGAATATCCACATTCGAAAACTGGAACCTATGGAGGTATTGGTACGAGTATAAAAAATCTGGCTACAGGACTTTTAGCGGAAGGTTGTTCGGTTCGAATTTTGGTGTATGGTCAGAAAGAAGAAGGTGTTTTTGATGATGAAGGTATACTGATCCAACAAATACGTAATGTGAAACTCAAAGGATTGTCGTGGTATCTTACCCGAAAAAAACTCCAAAAAATAATAAATGCATTATACGAGAAAAAGGAAATCGATTTGGTGGAAGCACCGGATTGGACCGGGATAACTTCTTTTATTTCTCCCAACAAATGCCCTATTGTCATTCGATTGAACGGTTCGGATACTTATTTTTGTCATTTGGATCAGCGTCCTGTAAAGTGGAACAATAAATTCCACGAAAAACGAGCGTTGCAAAAAGCTGATGCCTTACTTTCAGTAAGTCAGTTTACAGCAGATAAAACAAATGAAGTGTTTGGTTTAGATAAGAGATTTATCATTATTCCTAATTCTATTGATGTGAATTTATTTAATGAAAATAATAATGCTATTGAAAATACTACAATTCTTTATTTCGGAAGTTTAATCCGCAAAAAAGGACTCTTTGAATTGCCATTCATTTTTAATGAGGTAATCGAAAAATACCCTAAAGTTACCCTTGTTCTAGTGGGAAAAGACGTTCCTGATGTTATGTCAGGGAATCCATCCACTTGGCAGATGATGCAGGGATTGTTTACAGAACAAGCACGAGGAAATGTGGATTATTTAGGAGCTGTTCCCTATCAGGATATAAAAAAGCAAATCAGCGAAGCAACTGTCTGTGTATTTCCTACATTTGCTGAAGCCTTACCTGTTTCGTGGATTGAAGCTATGGCGATGCAAAAACCAATTGTAGCTTCCAATATCGGTTGGGCCACTGAAGTGATAGATGACGGAATTAATGGTTTTTTAGTGCATCCAACTCATCATTGGGAATATGCCACTAAAATTATTCAACTATTGGAAAATGTCAAATTACAAAAAGAATTTGGTGTCGCAGCGAGAAAAAAGATAACTGATAAATTTAGTATAGCAATCGTTGCACAAGAAAGTTTGTTGTTTTATAACTCTTTAATAGGATAAGTTTTGATTATTGTTTATCATATAAATACTAAAATTATAGCGGTGACGGCTTTAGATAATCAAAAAATTGAATTTGATTATCAAGGGACAATTGCAAGTGGTTTACAAAAGATAGCAAAACAATTTCCAGAAAAAAAAATACTTTGGTGTCATTCAGCTGTTAAAGAACAGTTGAATTTAGAGGCCATAAAAACGCTGTTTCACCACGATAAAATGATGTTGTCTTTTTCCTCATCACAACATCATTTTTTTGACAGTAAAATAGGTTACGTTGAGGAGTCTTTATTCATTAATGTCAATAAAAAAGTATCTTATCCAACCTGGCAAATGAGCAGTGTTGTTGGTGTAATTCATGCTTCTGTTTTAAATGCACTAAGTGATGAAATATTTTGCGATTCTAATTTTGATTATTATCTGAGTTCTATAGCAAAAATAGGAATGCCTTTAGGTTTACTTTGCTATTCTGAACCAGGACTCTTAAAGTCAAGAGAATTAAAAAATATCCTTATATCCAAAGCAAGTATTTATACTCTTTTTCGATTTGTAAAGCAGCATTATAAGACCCAATGGGTGTTTCTATTGTTATTAAATTTGGCCTTGTATAAAAGGAAATTTCCTATACTCCCTTTATTCTTTTCACTTTTTTATAAGAAAAGGAAAAATAACACTATAAATTTAGATTCTATACCTGTTCAGTCTTCAAGAAAAGTAATTGATACAAGTACTGTCGATGTCATTATTCCAACTATTGGAAGAAGCGGCTATTTGTATGATGTGTTGAAAGATTTTTCTCAACAAACACTACTGCCTAACAAAATTATTATTGTAGAACAAAATCCAGAAGAGTTTAGTAAAAGTGAGTTGGACTATATTTATGAAGAAAAGTGGCCTTTTAAAATAGAACATTTTTTTATACATCAAGCGGGTGCTTGTAACGCCCGAAATTTGGCTTTGAATCAAACGAAGAGTGAATGGGTCTTTTTGGCTGATGATGATAATCGTTTTGGCCCTAATTTAATTCAAGAAATTCTCCAAAAAATAGAGCAATATGGCAATGAAGTGGTCACGACATCCTATCTGCAAAAAAATGAATCTAAAAAAAATAGAAAAATAATCCAATGGCCAACTTTTGGAGCGGGTAATAGTTTTGTTAAAAGAAATCTTTTGAATAGCGTTAGATTCAATATGGCTTTGGAGTTTGGTTATGGTGAAGACAGTGACTTTGGGATGCAATTACGAAATCAAGGCCATGATGTGTTGTACTTCCCTGAGCCTGAAATAATACATCTAAAAGCACCTATTGGAGGGTTCAGAATAAAACCAGTACTGTTATGGCAAAAGGACTATGTTCAACCCAAGCCATCTCCAACTGTTATGTTGTACCTCATTTTGCATAATACTCAAGAACAGCTTTTCGGGTATAAAACCACTTTGTTTATTAAATATTATAAATATCAGGATATTAAAAATCCATACCGTTATTTTAAAATGTTTCAAAAACAATGGAATCAAAGCATGTTTTGGGCTAATCAATTAAAAAAAGCATCATGAAATTTTCTCTAATTATTTGCACCTATATGCGCCCAGAACCTTTAATCCAATTGTTGCAATCGGTTCAGGAACAAAGCCTATATCCTACTGAGATTTTAATCATAGATGGATCAACAAATGCGGAAACAGGGATTGTTTTAAAAGAAAATCGAGTTGAAGGTTTGAAGTATTTTTTGGTATCATCTGAACACCGCGGGCTGACCAAACAAAGGAATTATGGAATAGAGAGAGTAGGAAACAATATGGAAATAGTTTGTTTCTTAGATGATGATACTGTTTTAGAAAATGATTATTTTGAGCAACTCTTAAAAACTTACCAAATTTATCCAGAAGCTTTAGGTGTTGGAGGTTATATCATAAATGAGACTGAGTGTGAATTTGTAGGCTATAATTATGTACCTAAAATAGAGGAGTACTTTTTTGACGGCTGGAAGAGAAAAGACGGGAGCCGATTTGTTTTGAGAAAGAAGTTGGGATTAGACAGTGATTCTCCTCCGGGATTTTCATCCTTATTTTCCCATGGCAGAAGTGTTGGTTTTTTACCACCTAGCGGTAAAATATATGAAGTAGAAATGCTGATGGGAGGTGTTTCCTCTTTTAGAAAAAAAATTTTTGAAACCATAAGATTCTCCACTTATTTTGAGGGTTATGGTTTGTATGAAGATGCTGATTTTACGTTGCGTGTAGCCAAAAAAGGAAAGTTGTATTTAAATACTGCAGCCAAATTAAATCACTATCATGATGTTTCAGGAAGGCCTAACCAGTATCAGTACGGTAAAATGGTGGTTCGTAATGGCTGGTATGTATGGCGGACAAAGAATCCGAAACCACTTCTTGAAGCCAAACTGAAATGGCATTGTATTACGATACTTTTGACGATCATAAGATATGGTAATGCTTTTAATACAACTAAAAAAAAGGAAGCCTTTGTTGAAGCATTAGGCAGGACAGTAGGATGGTGGAGTTTGTGGTTGAATAAACCATCCAAAAATAAGTTTTTCCAATAAAGATAAACTACAATTATAAATATAAAAGAGAGCTTTCTTTTAACTTAAATAATAACTAAATTAAAGTTTTTAATTTATATTTATCTGAGCTTACCAAATTTTCATGAAAACAATACTTATAGCACATAATTACAGTGAAGTCTCGTTTTCAGCGATGAGTTATAATTTAGCGCATCATTTGGCTACCTTAGGGCATCAAGTTATCTTTGTTTCTCATCAACCCTATTTTTTTGAGGACCGAGTTGTGAAGAAAGAAAATGGTGAAATTAGTATTTGTTCCTGGCCTACAACGGAAAGGCCGACTTTAATAAGAGATTTTATTTGGTACGTTTCTATCTATTTTAAATATAAACCGGATGTTATTATTGGTCATTTTGTAGGGAGTAATATTTCAGTTAGTGTTTCAAAATTATTGTCTTTCGGAAAAGTAAAGACATTCGAGTACTATCACACCTTAACAGATCAGCTTTTGACTGATATAAAAAAGACTTCGATACAACAAAAGTTGTTGTTTTTTAGGAAAAAAATATTTTATAACTTATTTTGTGATGTGATTGTATGTCCATCCGCATTAGCAAAAAAAGATTTACAAGATTTTTATTTAATTGATAAGGGGCTAGTTATGCTCAATCCTATTAAGGACAGATTTGAAAGTAAAATTGCCATTGATGAAGCCAAAATTACCATATCTTACCTTGGGAGATTAGATCCCTCAAAAGGGGTGATTGATTTAATTACTGCATTTACAGCCTATAAAAATAAAGTTCCGAGTTCAAAAATTATTTTAAATATAGCAGGAACCGGGAGTCAAGAATTAGAAGTAAAAGAAATTATAAAGGATAATTTGGCAATATGTTATTTAGGAGGATTACCTTATCAGGCTATTGATGACTACTTGAATAAAAGCCATTTTGTAATAATTCCGTCCAAATATGATAACTTGCCAACTGTTGGTTTAGAATCAATGATGAATCAAACGCCTTTGTTAATTTCTAATACAATTGGTTTGGCATCTTATTTAATTGAAGGAAAGGAATGTTTTAAATTTGAACCCAATGTAGATTCAATGATATCCTTATTTGATAAAATTGAGAATAGTTTTAATCTCTGTGAACAAATGAGTTTTGATGCGAGAGCTACCTTTTTAGAAAAATTTGGTATGGATACCTATTGTAATTCTATCTCTAATATGATATTATGAAATTTGTAATCATTACTCATGTACCCCATATCATTGAGCGAAATAATTTTTTTGCTTATGCTCCCTATGTTAACGAAATGAATGTTTGGGCAAAGGATATGAAGGATTTGATATTGGTGGCTCCAATAGTAAAGTCTGAGAAAACTCTTCTAGATATAGCTTATGAACACAAAAAAATTCAATTCATACCCATTACTAGTTTTGATGTACTATCCTTACAAAACATAGTGCGTTCTGTTTTTAAAATACCAAGTATTTGTTGGCATATTTTTTTTGCAATGCGAAGTGCCGATCACATTCATTTACGATGTCCTGGAAATATAGGGTTATTGGGTTGTTTTATTCAGGTGCTTTTTCCCAATACTCCGAAAACTGCAAAATATGCAGGCAATTGGGATCCCATGTCTAAACAGCCTTCGACTTACAAATTGCAGCAATGGATTTTAAACAATACCTTTCTTACCAGAAACATGCGGGTTTTAGTGTATGGTGAATGGAAAGGAAGTTCTAAAAATATAAAACCTTTTTTTACCGCGACTTATACCGAAAAAGATAAAGTGCCACTAGTTCCAAAAAAGTTAAATGAAGTCGTTGATTTTGTGTTTGTAGGTGCTTTAGTGAAAGGAAAGAATCCAATGTATGCAATTCATTTGATAGAAAATTTATATAAAAAGGGATATTCCGTACGTTTACGGATGTATGGTGAAGGTTTAGAACGGCAGTCTCTTGAAGATTATATTTTAACGCATCAGCTGGAAACAATAATTTCATTAAAAGGAAACCAAACTCAAGAGGTCGTCAAAAAAGCCTATCAGGAAAGTCATTTTGTGATTTTACCCTCTAATAGTGAAGGCTGGCCAAAAGCGATTGCCGAAGGCATGTTTTGGGGTTGTGTACCATTGGCACCATCAGTTTCCTGTGTCCCTTATATGCTGGATGGCGGAAAAAGAGGTGTTTTACTGGAGCTGAATTTGGAAAAGGATGCTGAAAAGACAGAAATGCTTTTAAATAATCAAAAGGATTTAGATGCTAAAAGTAAAAATGCTGCGGAATGGTCCAGAAGCTATACTTTGGATGTTTTTGAACAAGAAATTGTAGGTTTGTTAAAACCCGATTTAAATTCCAAGATTAAATGAAAAAAAAATACCTGTTAGGACTCTTCTTTTTTGTTCTTGCATTATTACTCGTAATCAATTATAGAACTCCTTTTTTTCAACAAGACGGAGGCGGATGGTCTATAGGTTATGGTTCATCTGCCCGTTATCCGGAGAAGATTGCCGTGGAAAAAAACTCCATTTATTCGATCGAAAAGTTGAAAGCCCAAAATAACAGTACGGTTTTTCTTGCTGATCCCTTTTTTGTCAAAGAAAGAGATACTTTTTATCTGTTTTTTGAACATAAAAAAAATAAAGCCAATGCCGATATTGGTTTATTGACATCAACAGATGGGGAAAATTACCAGTATCAGGGAACTGTTTTAACCCAAAAATTTCATTTATCGTATCCTCAGGTTTTTAAATATAAGAACGATTTTTATATGGTACCGGAGTCTAAACAGGCGCATGCAGTGTTGTTGTATAAAGCGTATCATTTTCCTTTTGATTGGAGAATTTGTGATACTTTGATTGCTAATGTTACACTTGTGGATCCTTCGCTCTATTTGTCAGACTCCCTAAATGTTTTAGTAGCCACAGATTATAACAAAAATATGTATCTCTACCAAGCGGATTCGCTGTTTGGGAAATGGAAATTACATCAGAAACCAATTGCTTTAATCGGGACAGAAGCACGAGCGGGTGGTCGTTTTTTTGCCGATAAAAAAGGATTGCTTTTACCGGTGCAAAATTGCACCAAAGGGTATGGGTATGGGGTATCTTTGTACCGTTTCTCCTTTCATAACGGAAGTTATAAAGTGAAAAGACAAAACCCTTTTTATCTGCGAGCAAATGAAAATATACCTGCATTTACTGCCGGAATGCATCATTTGGATGTGCAGCAAATAGATGTAACCCATTACTACTATGTTTATGATGGGAATCGCTTACTAAGCAATTCTAAATATCTAAATATTAGAGGGCCACTGAAATGGAGTTATTTGGATTTAAAAAACTGGATTAAAGGAAAATGGGAATACTTCAATTAATAGATAGTTTAGATGCGGGTGGTGCTGAACGCATGGCGGTCAATTATGCGAATGCATTGGCTAAAAAAATTGATTTTTCCGGATTGGTGGTGACACGGAAAGAAGGGCCCCTTTACAATCAGATTGATAAACAAGTTTCGTATTTGTTTTTAAATAAGAAAAGAAGTGTTGATTTAGCGGCATTATTTAATTTGATGCGTTTTGTTAAAAAAAATAAAGTTACCATAGTTCAGGCGCACAGTACGTCTTTTTTTCTGGCCTTTCAATTAAAGTTAGTTAGTCCTTCGATTAAAATAATTTGGCATGACCATTATGGTGATAGTGAGTTTCTAAATAAAAGACCATCATTGGCTTTGCGACTGATTGCTCCTTTTTTTAGTGGAATTATTGCGGTCAATCAAAACCTAAAAAATTGGGCTCGGGAAAATTTATATTTTGAGAACTGTACTTATTTTCCCAATTTCCCATCTGATGAAAAGAATCTTTTAGGGGATACTATATTAAAGGGGACTACTGGAAATCGGATTGTTTGCTTGGCCAATTTAAGGGTGCAAAAAAATCATTTTTTATTGTTAGAAATAGCAAAAAAAGTGAAACTCTCTCATTCGGAATGGACTTTTCATTTAGTAGGGAAAGATTTTCAAGATGATTATTCCAACCAAATTAAGGCGTTTATTATTGAAAATAATCTAACCAAAAATGTGTTTCTTTACGGTACTAAACAAGATGTGAAATGTATTTTACAACAATCAACAATAGCTGTTTTAACGTCTCAATCCGAAGGGTTGCCTGTGGCACTTTTAGAATATGGCATGCAAAAAAAACCTGTTGTTGTAACTGATGTGGGAGAAATTTCATCAGTGGTTAAAAATGGAGAAAATGGTTTCCTCATCAAAGTTAATCAAGAACAACTGTTTTATTGCGCCCTCGTTGCATTGATGGAAAGCGATGCTTTGCGAGTTGATTTTGGGAATGCATTTTATAATACCATTGTCGAAAATTATTCAGAAGAAAGAGTAATGAAGAAATATTTAGATTGGTTGCAAACTATTTAAAATGAAAAAAGAAGAACAGTTTTATTTGTATTTGATTCTTTTCCATGTTATCATTGGAGCATTAGGATACGTATTACCCTTTACCACTAAAATATACGGTTATTCCATTTTTATATTTGGAGCCTATTATATCATCAAAAAACAAAACAGGAATAACGAAGCCCTTATTGTTGCTGCCTATGTGGTGGGCAGTGAAGTTTTTTTGAGAATGACAGGAGGGAATCCCTTATATGAAATTTCTAAATATGGGGTAATCGTTTTTCTTTTTATGGGCATGTATTTTAGCGGATTCTCCAAAGGCGCCACACCCTATTGGCTGTTTTTGTTATTGTTGATTCCAGGGGTGGTGCTGTCCACTTTTGTATTGGATTTTGATACTAATATCAGGAAAGCCATCGCTTTTAATATTTCGGGGCCAGTCTGTTTAGGCGTAGCATCCTTGTATACGTATAGGCGAAAAATGGCCTTGGATCAGATTAATGACATTATACTCAGTATGGGACTTCCCATTATTACTTGTATGGTGTACTTGACTTTATACACACCTAACGTTCGGGATGTAATCACCAGTACACAATCGAATTTTGAAACTTCGGGGGGGTATGGCCCCAATCAGGTGGCTACTTTTATGGGCTTGGGGATGTTTATTTTTTTTTCGAGAGTTATATTAGAGTCTCCGACTAAATTTATGTTAGTAATGAATTTAATAGTTGCTCTTAATATTAGCTATCGTGGGATGCTTACATTTTCAAGGGGAGGAATGATTACAGGTTTCTTAATGATTGTGTTGTTGTTGCTTTTCTTGTATTTTAAATCGAATTACAAAGGACGCGTAAAACTCAATTATATTATTGTATTTGTGACTTTGGCCATGATGACAACTTGGGGCTACACCTCTTTCCAAACAGGGGGGCTTATCGATAAACGGTATGCTAATCAAGATGCAAAGGGCAGAGTCAGGGAAAGTCAATTGACCGGCAGAGAAGATATAGCGCGCGATGAGATAAGCATTTTTTTTGAGAACCCCATTTTTGGAGTAGGGGTAGGAAAAGGGGTAGAGGTTAGAGCAGAACAAACTGGTGTTAAGGTATTGTCCCATGATGAAATTACCCGTATGATGGCGGAGCATGGGACGTTAGGCATCTTAGGTTTATTAATATTATTTTTTACGCCGTTGGTTTTATATTTAGAGAACAAGTTCAATATGTTTATGTTGTGTTTTGTTACTTTTTGGTTTTTAACGATTAACCATGCCGCTATGCGAACTGCGGCTCCTGCTTTTGTATATTCGTTGTCCTTGCTTAATGTGCAACTAGGGAATTCTAAGAAAGACAGAAAAGAGGATTAAGTATGAGCTATTAAGTATTAAGTTGGTGTCTCAAAAATGAAGTTTAAGATTAATTAAACCTGTTGTGTGTTAAAATATGTGTATGTGATTTTCGTTTTACCCCAGCCTTAACGGCAGCCGGAAATTTAGCGCTAATTTTTTAATAAGAATGTTTTACTTTTAAATATCTCTTTAGATAAGCAATAAGGTCAGATTAGGCGTGTACCCCTTATTTGGCTTATATTCTCAATACTGTTTTTTTATTTCATTGTTAATTATGAAGGCTTAAATAAATTACTTCGTTTTAAAAGAGGAATTTGTTAAAATAATTAACATTTCTTAGAATGATATGTGTTCAAAATGGCTAAATTGCACCAGTAATACTAAATACCACTCATGTTTTCAGTAGACAAGATACATTTTGAAATATCAGAGCGGAAGATGATTCTTCGTTTTTTTGATGTTTTCTTTGTTTTGGGTGCACTCTTTTTTGTTGGTAAAGTGTTCGGTTTTGATTATTTTACTTTTTCTACTATTAATTTTTATTGGACCATAGTTTTGGCTATTTACCTGAATTTTTTTGGGACGATATTCGAAATGTATAATCTTCAGGTAGCCAGTAATCATTTTCAGATAGTTCGAAGTGCCATTATTACTGCATCAACAACTGTTTTAGTTTATTTGTTAACACCGGTTTTTTCTCCGGAATTGCCTTCGAAAAGAATTGAAATCCTAGTGTTTTATTTGGTTGTATTTGTGGCTTTGTTTTTATGGAGAATGTTCTATGTTAAGTTTTTAGCATCCAATCGGTTTCTTCAAAATGCAGTTTTAATATGTGATAAAGAGCAGGTAGAAGAGTTGATTTCCGGATTAGAGCATATTGATCCCCATTATAAAATAATTGCGTTTGTCCATGCTGATGCCGCCGAAGATGAAACAGCCGAATACCAGTATGTGCCTAACATAAAGAGAGACGACTTGTTTTTGTTTGTGAAAGAAAATTTCATATCAGAGATTGTGATAGCTTCCCAAAAAACGGAAGGGATTACCGCTGAATTATACCAACAATTACTACATTTACTGGAATCTGGAAGTATTATTCGGGAGTATACCCAAGTTTATGAAAGTAAAACGCAACGCATACCCGTGCATTATATTTCCAGAGATTTTTATCGCTTTTTCCCCTTTAGCCGAAGCAACCATAATAAATTATATTTGTTAAGTGTCCGGATTGTTGAAATTGGCACTTCTATGCTTGGATTGTCGATTGCTCTTGTTTTATTCCCTTTGATATTAATTGGAAATGCCATAGGAAACAGAGGAAAGTTGTTTTATACCCAGGAACGTGTGGGTAAAGACGGTGTTGTATTTGAAATTTTGAAATTCAGGACGATGATTAGTAATGCTGAATCCAACGGAGCTGTTTTTACGACCACAAACGATTCGAGGGTAACAGCATTCGGAAAATTTTTAAGAAAAACCAGAATTGATGAATTTCCTCAATTTATAAATATTCTAAAAGGGGATATGGCCGTCATCGGTCCGCGTCCGGAACGTCCTTTTTTCGTCAAGGAAATAGCTGAAATAATGCCTTTTTATGAAACACGACATATTATCAAGCCCGGTCTTACGGGTTGGGCACAAGTGAATTATGCTTACGGAGTGACTATTGATGACAGTTTGATAAAATTGCAATACGACTTGTATTATATCAAACATCGAAGTATCTTTTTGGATTTAAGTATTGCCTTTAAAACAATTACCACGGTGTTGTTTTATAGAGGGCAGTAATGAAAACAAGAAAAAAACAAGGTTTTCAGTTAAATGACTTTCTATTTTTATACCGCGTTTTTGAAAAGGCGAAGCTCGGGACTCTCAAAAGGGGGATTAAGTGGGAAATTTTTATGCTTTTCTTTAAAAAGAATGCTGATGTTTCCATTGTTAAATAATAATTGGTATCCGTCTTTTATTCTGAATCGCCAGTCGAACTAAAATAATCATACTTGAAATTACCAAAGGAAGCACAATTAATAAATGTGCTTTGTTGATTAGAATAACCAAGTAGATCAGTAGTGAAAAGAGGTTGAACACAGCCAGTTTGTAAATTCCTTTTTGGTTTTTCTTTGAATAAAAATACAGCAGACCTAATAATGTTGGGTTAAACAACAGGATGTTGTAATTGTAGGTCAATTCATGGTGCTCTGAATAAAATCCCACAAACACAAAGAATATCCCTAACAGTGCCATCATGATGAGGTAAAAGAGACTTATACTTTTCTTATTTATCAGCACAATGAATCCAAGTATAATTACATAAGTATACCAGTTGTTCCACCAAGACCCGGTAGTTTCATGGTCGAATTCGATTATTGTTTTGTTTTCGGGAGCGAGGGGATGGTTCTGGAAAGAAACTTTTTTTAGGCTTTCTTGTAATTCAAAAGGTAAAAAAATCTGGGTACCCAAACCGTCTACTTTTTTACCAAATATAATACTGGTTCCTAATTTTTCATAAAAGTGATTGTCAAAATAAGGATACAATATAGTTCTATAACTGATGTCAGTATCTGCGTTCTTTACAATTGCGACAGTGTCTAATGTTTTATTAATGATGTCTACCACCATAGATGTACAGTTTTTGTCAATAAATTTATATGTATAATGGCTTTCGCCCGAAACTAAAGAAGCATTCAAGTTGTCAAATAACTGCTGCTTCAAAGTGGGAGGGATATTCAATTCTTGCTCATAAACCGATCTTTTCTCATACGTATATTCATTGATAAAATCAGCATAGGAATGTGCTACTGCAAAATACTGTAAATCTCCTTTGATGAATTTCAAAACAAAATTGGGAGTGTTAAAGTCAAAAGCACCATAATTATAAACCACATCGATGTTGTTGTAAATATCAGTGATGCGAATGGCAGTATGTCCAAACAAAGAGTAAGACTCGTTACCCGTTCCACAGGTGAGTACGCTGACTTTTGCTTCTTTAGATAGTAAAAGGTTTTGACCGAAACTGAAATTTACAGTTAAAAAAAGTAATGTAAAAAAGGATATTTTTTTTAAAGAAGATATATTCATTTGGGAGTACTATTAAAAATGGAACAGAGATAACACGGATTGAACAAATTTACACGGATTTTTCAGATCAGCATATAAAAGTTAACAAGAATTGTCACTAATTGTTTTGTGTAATACCATTGTTGTTTATTGATTAGAATTAGTTGTCACATCGAGCACAGTAGATAACCTTTGCAACATCTCGACTGCGCTCGATGGGACAAAAAAGGATTAACGATTGACTTAAGGGTATTAATTTCTAAACATGCCTAGATCTACTTTAACCGAAAAAATATTCGAATATAAGGCTGTACTTTGATTGCCTAAATCGGTTAATGCATAATCAATTTGAATGCCTTTGTATTTAAACCCCAATCCAATATTGGGTTGAAATCCTACTTTTTCAGTGCTGTCCAATTGTGCTACATTTTGAAAATTCCCTACGCCAGCACGCAAGAAGACCAAATCTGTATAGCCAAATTCCAAACCTACCGCAGGGTCAACACTTGCAAAATCAGTTGAAATTAAATCGTTGGTTTTCGCAAATCGCATATTCATATTGGCTGCAGCCAAAACGCTGTAATCATAATGAATGATAAATTTTTTTGCTATTCCCAGTTGTACTTTTGGCGCAGTAATCTCGGTACTTTCTGGTAATTCCTGATTTTCTCCAGGAATTGCATTGGCGATTTTTTTGTATTCGGCTTCATCGATATTCCAAACGTTATAAGTCGTTGTTATATCGCGGAGCATTAATCCAAATTGCCAGTCATTCTTTTTGAATTGTACGCCCACATCAAAACCAAATCCCCAAGAACTGGCAAATTTTCCTATTATTCGTCGGATTACTTTTGCATTTACACCGTATTGAAATCCGGGAACGGGAAGTTTTCGTGCGTATGAAAAAGTAAAACCATAATCGGCGGTAGAAAAAAGACTGATTCGGTTGTAGTCAATGTTGCCTTGACTGTCTATTAATTCAGTGGTGTTTAAAATATCGTCCACACCAAAACGAATTAAAGAAATCCCCCAGGCGCTGCGGTCATCTATAGGACT
The DNA here is from genome assembly GCF_048284325.1 of Flavobacterium esculini. Lineage (NCBI taxonomy): Bacteria > Pseudomonadati > Bacteroidota > Flavobacteriia > Flavobacteriales > Flavobacteriaceae > Flavobacterium > Flavobacterium esculini. Next base: position 351,649 of record NZ_JBLVPI010000002.1, read on the forward strand.
GGCGTATGCCAGGTAATCGTATTGGGCAATATTAGCAAAATAATTGGCATGCATTAGCGCAACCTGATGGTCTTCCAAGTGAATCAATCCTGCTGGATTCCAATACCCAGAATTGACATCATTTGTTGAAGCTACAACCGCATTTGACATACCCAAAGCGGCGGCATCAACGCCGATATTCATAAACTCATTGGAGTATTTCCTCGCAGTCTGGCTGTAATTTAAGGTGTAAACCAAAAACAATAAAAATAAGGGGACTTTTTTCAATTGAACTATTTTTACAAACCGAAAGCCTGTTTAATTTTTATCAAAAATATAATTTTTTACTGAGGTTATTTCTTCCTTTCGATAAATATATGGAAACAAGAATCGGCTGTTGAAAAATCTCTATTAAAAACGTACTTCTCCTTCACTTATTATGCTAAATTTGCCAACTTTGGTTCACTAAACTTAATAACTATGAATATTAAAAAGCACATCCCTAATATAATTACCTTGCTTAATCTTTTTTGCGGTTGCATTGCTTTGGTTTTTGCATTTCATAGTAATTTTGAGATGGCTTTTTATTTTGTTTGTCTGGGTATATTTTTGGACTTTTTTGATGGGTTTTTCGCCCGATTATTTAAGGTGTCCAGTCCGTTGGGTCTGCAGTTGGATTCTTTGGCTGATATGGTTACCAGTGGCGTTGTTCCCGGTTTAGTGATGTACCAAATGATGCTGAATGTTTCGACGACTATGTCCGCTAGTTTTATGGGAATTTTTCCTTATTTAGGTTTTATTATCACTTTGGGTTCTTGTTATCGCTTGGCAAATTTCAATATTGATACACGTCAAACGGATTCTTTTATTGGTTTGCCAACCCCAGCCAATGCCTTATTTATTTTAAGTTTGCCTTTGGTTCTAAAATATTCGGATTCTATTTTTGTTCTCGAAATTTTCACAAATCCATCGCTTTTATTGGGAATTACTTTAGTAAGCGCTTATATCCTGAATGCTGAAATCCCGCTATTTTCATTTAAAATTAAAAATTTTAATTTTAAAGATAATGCACTTCAAATGATTTTTCTGATTATTTCTCTTTTGTTATTGGTTTTCTTTCAATTTTCAGGAATCCCTTTGCTTATCATTTTTTATGTTTTACTGTCGGTATGGAATAATAAAGTGCTGAAAAAGTAGTTTTTGAATGAGAAAAAAAACGGTCAGAAGACAAACGATGTTAACTCGTAGGCCTAAAAAGAAAGCGTCTGTTTTCTCAGGGAAGCTCGTGCGTTTCTCAATTATTGCTTTTGGTGTCTTACTTATTCTTGGGTTTGGCTTTCATTACCGCAATGGATTAGCGTATTATTTTAGTTTTAAATCGAATAAAGTACTCCGCGAAATAGCTGAAGGTAAGCGCCTTTCAGATGTTCGAAATTTTCAGGTTTTGGAAAAACACGAAGGGAAAAGTATTGGTTTGGATGTTTCGGAGTATCAGGGAAAAATTAGTTGGTCTTATGTAGACACTTTAGAAAAAAAATATCCCTTACACTTTGTGTTTATTCGTGCCACAGTAGGAAAAGACAGAAAGGACCGTCAGTTTAACCGGAATTGGCTTGGCGCCGAAGAAAATGAAATGATTCGTGGAGCTTATCATTATTACCGTCCCAACGAAAATTCACTAGAGCAAGCGAAGCTTTTTATTAAAACAGTGACACTTCGAAAAGGAGATTTGCCACCTATTTTAGATATTGAAAAATTACCTAAAAATCAATCGTTGGATAGCCTGAAAGTGGGGTTAAAGCGCTGGCTGAAAGCCGTGGAATTGCATTATGGGGTGAAGCCGATTATCTATACCGGGGAGAAATATTACGATGATTTTTTGAAAGATGAATTCAGTGATTATCTTTTTTGGATAGCCAATTATAATTTTTATAGGGAAGAAATAGAGGACGATTGGCTGTTCTGGCAGTTCACTGAAAAAGCATCGATTCCGGGTATAAAAGGAAATGTAGATATCAATATTTACAATGGTGATTTACAGCAGTTGCGGTATATTACTGTGGAGTAGTGTTCAGATTTCAGATTAAGAATGTTAAACATCCTATTCGATTTCCATGGGTTAACTGGTATCTGAAATCTGCTAATCGTATTCTGATTAAAACTCCAATTTCTTCTTTCTCAACTCAAAGTTTTGTCCAAGATAGACGCGACGTACCATTTCGTCTTCCACTAGTTCTTCCGGAATACCCGCTTTTAAGATTCCACCTTCAAACATTAAATAAGTTTTGTCAGTAATAGCTAGTGTTTCCTGAACATTGTGGTCGGTAATAAGAATACCGATATTTTTATTTTTTAATTGGGCTACAATTCGTTGAATGTCTTCAACAGCTACAGGATCAACACCAGCGAAAGGCTCGTCCAGTAATATAAATTTTGGATCGGTAGCAAGACAACGTGCAATTTCAGTACGACGGCGTTCTCCACCGGAAAGTAAATCGCCTCGGTTGGTACGGATGTGTTCCAGGCTAAACTCTTCGATTAAACTTTCCATTTTAGCTTCTTGTTCGGCTTTGGATAATGATGTCAGTTGTAAAACGCTCAATATGTTGTCTTCGATGCTTAATTTTCTAAAAACAGAAGCTTCTTGTGCTAAATAACCAATTCCCTGTTGTGCTCTTTTATACATAGGGTAATCGGTAATGTTCAAATCATCAAGGAATATATTGCCTGAATTTGGTTTAACCAATCCTACAATCATATAAAAAGAAGTCGTTTTTCCGGCGCCATTAGGTCCCAAAAGTCCCACGATTTCGCCTTGATTCACTTCTACCGAAATGCCTTTTACAACACTGCGACCTTTATAGGTTTTTACAAGATTTTCGGCTCTTAATTTCATTTTTTTTTAGTTTAATCGTTGATTGTTTAACTGTTTAATCGTTCAAATAAACGAATAAACAATTAAACGATTTTGCTTCTTAACAATTATTTCACAGCGTTTTCTTCCAGTGCTTCCCAGAATTCGTATGCTCTGCGCAAATGAGGTATAACAATAGTCCCACCAACAAGTGTAGCGATTCCCATAGCTTCCATCATTTCTTCTTTGGTTACACCTTCTTTGAAGCTGGTTTCCAAATGGTATTTAACGCAATCGTCACAACGTAAAACAGTTGAAGCTACTAGTCCCAGTAATTCTTTTGTTTTTACATCCAAAGCTCCTGTGGCATACGCATTCGTGTCTAAATTGAAAATACGCTTTACAATTTTATTGTTGTCAGCCAATAATTTTTCGTTCATTTTAGAACGGTATTCGTTGAATTCTTGAATGCTATCAGCCATTTTCTTTTTTTTGATTTCGTACTACAATTTTTGAAATTAAGATACTTGCTTCGTAGATTATTAACATCGGTATGGCAACAATTGTTTGACTAACCACATCGGGAGGCGTAACAATCGCGGCAACGATAAGTATTATTATGACCGCATATTTCCAATATTTTCTTAAAAATTCAGGCGTTACTAATCCTAGTTTAGTTAGGAAGTAGATGATTATTGGTAATTCAAAAAACAATCCGCTGGCAATAACACTTGTTTTTACCATGCTGATATACGAGTCAATGCTGAATTGATTTTTTACTACGGCACTTACTTTGAAAGTGGCGAAAAAGTTAACGGACATGGGTACCACTACAAAATAGCCAAATAAGACTCCTAAAAAGAATAATAAGGATGAAACAAAAATGAAAAGTTTTGCATGCTTTTTTTCTTTTTCATACAAAGCAGGACTGATAAATTTCCATATTTCCCATAAAATATAAGGGAAGCCAAGAATGAATCCAGCTAATATACAGGTCCAGACCAATACATTTACCTGTCCTTCCATATCCGTATTCTGGATGATAAAAGGCATTTCAGTTACGCAAATACTATCTGCAAAACCTAAGGCATGGGATAAATCGCAAAAAAAGCGGTAGGTGATAAAATTTGCATTTGTTGGTCCAAAAATGATTACATCAAAAATATAATCACTGATAAAAAAAGTAACGGTAGCAAGAATCAATATTGCAATAGTACTTCGAACCAATAACCATCTTAATTCTTCAAGATGATCTAAAAACGACATTTCGTTTAAGTTTTTCTTCGCCATTATACTATTCCCTCTTTTAAAATATCGTGTAAATGTAAAACGCCTTTGTATTCACCATTGTCAACCACAACTAATTGTGTGATGGAGAAGTCTTCCAGGATATTCAATGCCTCTACAACCATAGCTGTAGATGGTATTAGTTTTGGATTTTTTGTCATAATGTCTTTTGCGGTCAAATCAGCGAATGAATCTCTGTCATTTAGCATTCTTCGAATGTCACCATCGGTAATAATTCCGACAATTTTATCCTGATCTACAACGGCAGTTACACCGAGACGCTTTTCGGAAATTTCGAAAATAACTTTTTTTATCGAAGCATCCGGAGCAACCATCGGTTTCAAAGTATGTTCCAACATGTCTTTCACGCGGAGTAATAATTTTTTGCCTAAAGCACCGCCTGGGTGGTATACAGCAAAATCTTCCGGTTTGAAATCGCGCATTTCCATAAGACAAACAGCAATAGCGTCGCCCATTACTAATTGAGCGGTAGTGCTATTGGTGGGAGCAAGATTGTTCGGGCAGGCCTCTGCATCTACTGTGGTGTTCAAGATAAAATCGGAACCTTTGGCAAGAAAAGAAGTCATATTGCCTGTAATTGCAATTAAGGTATTGCCAAAACGTTTTAAAAGCGGTACCAAAACTTTTATTTCCGGGCTATTGCCACTTTTCGAAATACAAATGATGATATCGTCATTTTGAACCATTCCTAAATCACCATGAATCGCTTCTGAAGCGTGAAGAAATAGAGAAGGAGTTCCGGTAGAATTAAAGGTGGCTACCATTTTTTGAGCAATAATGGCGCTTTTTCCAATACCTGTCACTACTAATCTTCCTTTGGAATTATAAATGTTTTGGGTAGCTTCAATGAAGTTTTCATCAAGAAATTCAGTTAGTTTGGCAATCGCTTCACTTTCAGATAAAATAGTTTTTTTGGCACTGGCCAATATATTTTCTTTACTTATCAAAACAGAATGGTTAAAGTTTGTATGTTTAAAAGAATTTTGTATCTTTATGTGATGCAAATTTATACAAAATACCACATAATCAAGAATGAATTCAAACGAAATTGATATCCACAAAGAATTAAAAAAATATTTTGGCTTCAGTCAATTTAAAGGATTACAAGAACAAGTTATTAAAAGTCTCCTGGATGAGCAAAACACGTTTGTGATTATGCCTACAGGAGGAGGAAAATCGCTCTGTTACCAATTGCCTGCTTTAATTCAAGAGGGAACCGCCATCGTAGTTTCGCCTTTAATTGCTTTGATGAAAAATCAAGTTGATGCCATTCGTAGTTTATCTTCTGAAAATGGTGTTGCCCATGTTTTAAACTCTTCTCTTACTAAAACCGAAATTACCCAAGTTAAAAAGGATATTACTTCCGGTTTAACTAAGTTGTTATATGTTGCCCCGGAATCCTTGACCAAAGAAGAGTATGTTGCTTTTCTACAAACGGTGACTATTTCCTTTGTGGCTATCGATGAAGCCCACTGTATCTCTGAGTGGGGTCATGATTTTAGGCCTGAATACAGAAATCTAAAACACATCATTAAGCAATTAGGGGATGTTCCCATTATTGGTTTGACCGCTACGGCTACGCCAAAAGTTCAGGAAGATATTCTAAAAAATTTGGATATGACTGATGCCACTACTTTTAAAGCATCATTCAACAGACCTAATTTATATTACGAAGTACGTACTAAAACTAAAAATGTAGAATCGGATATTATCCGTTTTATAAAACAGCATAAAGGAAAATCAGGAATTATCTATTGCTTAAGCCGCAAAAAAGTGGAGGCTGTTGCCGAAGTTTTGCAGGTAAACGGAATAAGTGCGGTCCCTTATCATGCGGGACTGGATGCTAAAACCCGTGCCAAACATCAGGATATGTTTCTTATGGAAGATGTTGATGTAGTGGTAGCCACTATTGCTTTTGGAATGGGAATTGACAAGCCGGATGTCCGTTTTGTGATTCACCACGATATTCCTAAATCACTGGAAAGTTACTATCAGGAAACAGGTCGCGCAGGTCGTGACGGTGGCGAAGGACATTGTCTGGCCTATTATTCCTATAAAGACGTGGAGAAACTAGAAAAATTCATGTCAGGGAAACCTGTTGCTGAACAGGAAATTGGTTTTGCCTTATTACAAGAAGTGGTGGCTTATGCTGAAACATCGATGTCCAGAAGAAAATTTCTGCTTCATTATTTCGGAGAGGAATTTGATGATGTCAATGGCGAAGGTGCTGACATGGACGATAATGTCAGAAATCCAAAAACAAAAGTCGAAGCCATTGATCAAGTGGTGAAATTACTGGAAGTAGTTCGCGATACGAAACATTTATACAAATCAAAAGAAGTTGTTTTTACGTTGATAGGCCGTGTGAATGCAGTCATCAAAGCGCATAGAACCGATACGCAGTCTTTTTTTGGATGTGGTTCTGATCATGATGAAAAATATTGGATGGCCTTATTGCGACAAGTCCTGGTTGCCGGGCTTTTGTCGAAAGACATAGAAACGTACGGAATCGTAAAAATTACCGAGAAAGGATTGCATTTTATTAAAAACAGGGAATCCTTTATGATGTCTGAAGATCATGAGTACAATGAATCGGAGGATGAAGCTATTGTGACTGCGGCAAAATCTACGGGAACTGTAGATGAATTATTGATGGGTATGTTGCGTGATTTACGTAAAAAAGTAGCCAAGAAATTAGGCGTTCCTCCATTTGTGGTTTTTCAAGATCCATCACTCGAAGATATGGCTTTGAAATATCCGGTTTCACAAGAAGAATTAATTAATATTCATGGTGTTGGTGAAGGAAAAGCTAAGAAATACGGTGCAGCGTTTCTGGAATTAATTAGCCGCTATGTGGAAGATAACGATATTCTTCGTCCAGATGATTTAGTGGTGAAGTCCACGGGAGTCAATTCAGTAAATAAACTCTATATCATTCAAAATATTGACAGGAAGTTGTCGCTGGATGATATTGCTTCCGCAAAAGGGCTGAAGATGGACGATTTGATTAAAGAAATGGAGCAAATTGTCTATTCGGGAACCAAGTTAAATATAAAATATTGGATAGATGATATGCTGGATGATGATCAGCAAGATGAAATCCATGATTATTTTATGGAATCCATTTCTGATAATATAGAAGACGCGCTCAAAGAATTTGAAGGCGATTATGATATAGATGAATTGCGTTTGATGCGAATTAAATTTATCAGCGAAGTGGCTAATTAAAGTTTGCAATATACAGTCGCAGTTTTCAGTCTTCATACTGTCAACTGCGACTGTATACTGTGAGCTACTCAAACAATTCTCCTCGATGCGGTTTCAAAGCATCTCTCACCTGAATCATGTTTTCATCGGTAACCACCATAAAAGCGATGGCTTGCATTTCGCCATGAATTTCAAAACCGGTGATGTTCAATTCCAGTTTCTCAATAGCGATGTATTCTTTCAAATGAATTTCGTGATGCTCCGCCGTTTTTGCGGAAGCAGGACCACGGAAATCCCAAATCAGTTTTATTTTTCTAGACATTTTGTTGGAGTTAATAGTTTAACGGGTTGATCGGTTAACTGTTTTGAACAGGGCAAAGTTACAAAGTCTTGTTTTAAAATAAGGTAATTTGAAAAATTGAAAATGGATTCTTTATTTGATTCACTAATTCCACTTCAAAATACTATTTTTGCACTTTGTTTTTCGAATAAACGATTAACAAGACAATGATTAAACAATATAAAATGCCTCAAGAACTCCTTTTACAAGTACTGCCAGAAATAGCTGCAAATGAATTGTTGCTAAAAGACTATTTAGCGAAACAAATTAAGGTTGCTACCAAAGAAATCGAGCATGTTTCCATTTTAAAACGTTCTATTGATGCGCGTCAGAAAGCGGTAAAAATTAATTTGAAAGTGGTGATTTATTTGAAAGGAGAATCTTTTCAGGAGCATAAATTTCAACTTCCCGATTATAAGAATGTAGCAACGGCTCAAGAGGTAATTGTTGTTGGGGCCGGTCCTGCAGGACTTTTTGCAGCATTGCAATTAATTGAATTGGGTTTAAAACCAATAGTCATTGAGCGTGGAAAAGATGTTCGTGGCAGAAGAAGAGATTTGAAAGCAATCAATGTAGAGCATCTTGTCAATGCAGATTCCAATTATTGTTTTGGCGAAGGTGGAGCGGGAACGTATTCGGACGGGAAACTATACACGCGTTCTAAAAAAAGAGGTGATGTAACTAGGATTTTGGAATTATTTGTGGCTTTCGGAGCTTCGGAAGATATTTTAATTGATGCGCATCCGCATATTGGAACCAATAAATTACCTCAAATTATTCAGGATATTCGAGAGAAAGTCATCGAATGTGGCGGGCAAGTCTTGTTCGAAACCCGACTGACTGATATTTTGGTTAAAAATAATGAAGTGCAAGGCATAGTTACTCAAAGAGGAGACACGATTCTGGCTAATAAACTCATTTTGGCCACAGGACATTCTGCCCGTGATATTTTTGAATTATTGGACAAGAAGCAAATTTTTATCGAAGCCAAACCTTTTGCCTTGGGCGTAAGAGCCGAGCATCCACAATCGTTAATCGACAGCATTCAGTATAGTTGTGATTATCGTGGTGAACATTTACCTCCGGCACCTTATTCTATTGTGAAGCAAGTAGGAGGTAGAGGTATGTATTCGTTTTGTATGTGTCCCGGTGGTGTGATTGCACCTTGTGCCACGAGTCCGGGTGAAGTGGTTACGAATGGCTGGTCTCCATCCAAAAGGGATCAAGCGACTGCCAATTCTGGAATTGTAATCGAATTAAAACTCGATGATTTCAAACCGTTTGCCAAATTTGGTGCTTTAGCCGGAATGGAATTTCAAAAAAGTATTGAACAAAAAGCATGGCATTTGGCCGGAGAGAGCCAAAAAGTTCCTGCACAACGCATGATTGATTTTACCCAAAATAAAGTTTCATCGGATATTCCGAAAACGTCTTATGTGCCCGGAACCACATCAGTAGAAATGGGGCAGGTTTTTCCTGGGTTTTTAACGCAAATATTGCGTGAAGGTTTCTCTGAATTTGGAAAATCCATGCGCGGTTATTTGACTAATGAGGCGGTGCTTCACGCGCCAGAGTCAAGAACTTCCTCGCCAGTACGCATTGCCAGAGATCCATTTACTTATGAGCATGTTCAAATAAAAGGCTTGTATCCTTGTGGAGAAGGGGCCGGTTATGCGGGTGGGATTATATCTGCGGCGATTGATGGAGAGAAATGCGCGCTGATGATTGGTGCAATCTTGAATAAATAAAAATCCCGAATCACAGGTTGTATCCCTTGTCCAAAAAGGCGAATTTCCTTTTAGAAGAAATCGATAAAGTTTAATCTGATGACATGCATTTCGACGAATATATCGGCTTCTTTTAGGATTGGAGTTGGAATGTCAGTATATTCCAAAACATCTGAATTGCCAAAAGTTGAAAAAATTAGCGCTTTCATTTTGTTACTTTATTTTTATTAAATTCCTGTAAACATTGATTGATTTTATTATATAATAATTTTTCATCAATGGGTTTTGATACATAATCATTCATTCCGACTGCTTTGCATTTTTTTATATCCACCGAAGTGACGTCGGCTGTAAGTGCAATTATGGGAATATCTGATTTCATTGTATCGCGAATGTGTGCCGTAGCTTCAAACCCATTCATTTCCGGCATTTGTAAATCCATCAAAATGATATCGTAATTGGTTTTTTCGAGGTTTTCAATGCCAAGTTTACCATTATCGGCAATAGTTACATCGCAACCAAAATCCAATAATATTATTTTTATCAAAAGCTGATTCAGTGCAATGTCTTCAACAACCAATACTTTTATGTTTTCGGTTGCTTTTTCTTCACATGGATTTTCCTGAATCGGTTTTATTGCAGGTAAGGGTATTATTTCAGTTGTCGAATCTCTTTTCTCAAAGGGTAACACAAAACCAAAAGAGGAACCTTTTCCTTCTTCACTTTCTACTATAATCGTCCCTCCCTGGAGTTCTACCAATTGTTTAACGATGGCGAGCCCTAAGCCCGTTCCTCCAAAGGAGCTGCTAATGTCCGCAGAGGCTTGTTCGAAATTATTGAAAACTTCAACTAATTTATTCTTCGGGACTCCTATCCCTGTATCCGTTATCAGGAATTCAATGATTGCTTTTTCAGCGTCTTCTTTTAATAAACGAACGGATATTGAAATGGTGCCAGCTGCTGTAAACTTCACGGCGTTACTCATCAGATTTAGGATTATCTGGCGTAGGCGCATAGGATCGCCAATCAAATTCAAAGGAATATTGTAGTCATATTCATTGATTAATTCTAAATTTTTTTCCTTCATTTTAGGTTCAAACAAATGAAGCATTGTAGCAATGGAAACAGATAAGCTTATCGGAAGTTTCTCAAAAATCATCTTTCCGGAGTCTACTTTGGCAATGTCAAGAATATCATCTATTAAAACAATCAATGAATCTCCGGATTCTTTGATTGCATTCATGTATTCTTTTTGGGAATCATCTAATTTTGTCTTTAACACAAAATTAGTAAACCCAATAATTCCATTCATGGGAGTTCTTATTTCGTGGCTCATATTCGATAAAAACTGCTGCTTGGATTTTACCGCTTCTTCAGCAATTTGTGTTTTTAGCTCTGCATTTATTTTAGCTTCAACCAATTCTTTTTTAGCTAGTACTTGTGCCGTTACATCATAAGCAATAATAGTCACGCCAGAAACACTTTGATCCGCTTCCAGATAAGGCTGATAAACAAAATTAAAATAAGTTTGCTCTAATTTTCCGTTGCGAAACATAGGTGCCAGAAGCGAATCTCCATAAAAGGCGATACCGGTAGTGTATACTTCGTCCAGCAATTTTGGAAATTCCAAATCTTTAAGCTCCGGCAAAATGGATATGAATTTTTTTCCTTCAACAGCATTTCCTTTTCCCCATATTTCTTTTATGCTGTCATTGGCAAGTGTAACTACCATATCTTTCCCTTTTAATATTGCTATGGCAAATGGGGAGGTCATCAGCATTAGATTGTAACGTTTTTCACTATTTTCGATCTCTTTAAGAGATTTTTTTTCTATTTCGAGTTGTTCTTCTAAGATTCTTTTTTCTTTTGTTTGGAGTTCAATTGCTAATTTTCGTATCGCAGTAATATCGTTAATAGCCAGAATAATTGATTCTTGGCCAGTTGTTTTTTTAACAAAGTGACTGGCATTTAGTAACATTATTTTTTCGCCAAGATTTGGAAACGTACGTTTCACCTCCAGATCTTGAATGACAGCCTTTTTGGCATTGGTATTATTAAGCAATTCGTCAAGTTCGGGTATGTTCCTTATAAAATGAATTGCTGGCAGATTTTATATAGAAGTCTTTGTCCAGTATCAGCATTGTCTCATGAATGGTGCCAATGATAGCTTCAGCATATTCATACGCTTCAGCCAGTTGCTCATTGTTTTTTTTCAATGTCTGATTGCTGGAAATAAGTTGTTGGTTTTCGGTGATATCTTCCCCGTGCTGGATGATGTATTTCACATTATTATCGGCATCTAATACGGGAGAATGGCTTACTTTCCAATATCTAACTTCAAAGCCGCCACCATTTGCGTCCGTTTTTTTAATGTCGTATTTTTGAGCCGGCAAAGTATCTGTTGCCTTATTTTTAATCACTCTGTTAAAAGAGGCACGTATGTTTTTTTCTCCATCGGCATTTTCTTCATCGGGATTAATGGGAAATGAATCGAAAATATTCTTACCTAAAATAGTTGCTCTTTCTGTCATAGTAGTTTCCAAGAAAGCATCGGTAACTGCAATTATTGTAAAATTAAGATCAATAACTACTACTATTACCGGAGAAAGATTGAATAAATCTTTGAAATCATTTTCAATCATAAGCATGCTATTTTAGTTGTGAAAAATTATTTTATTTTCGCGATACTTTTAAAAATAGTACTAAAGCTAGTGTGTTTCTCTGGCATTGTAGTAATCTAAAAAGTCTGCAAAGTTGAGCAATTCAAATTCAAAAAAATTGTATTGCTTCTAATTATTATTATTAGTCTAAAAAAAGATGAAATATAATCAATATATGTGAATTTCAGTGTGAAATCATAGTTCACTCTTATTATTTTATAACTAACACTATTTCAGTTATTTTTAAAAATATTATGGAGTAAAAAGGTGTTTAGTTTATTAAATAACAAGTTTCTTTTGAACTTAAATGTCGCTTTTATGTTTTCGAGCTGGTTAGTTTCTTGTACATGTATTGAGCCGGAATAAATGACTTTTTTTAAATGGTTGATGATTAATTCGTAATCATGCCATTCTCCAAGCAGGTCAGTTAAATTATCCTTGTTTGAAAATAGTCTATTTTTCTTGTTATCCTTCAAAATTTTCTCACTGTACTGTAATTTTTTTAGTCGTTTGCGAAGTAGGTGTATTTGCTTGTTTTTTAAAGTGTTTTGGCGAAAGAATTTTTGAATTTCAGCTCTTTTTTTATGGATGTAACACTGCGTCTTTTTTTTGCTTATATTGGTGAGGAAGGAAGTGATTTTTCGATACTTTTTTTTCAGATTTGGACTTGATTTACTATTTATAATGGAGAAGTAAATTTTCAATTCTTTGGTCAGTTCTTTTTTTAAATAAGTGTTATAGTCTTTGGGCAAATTGAAAAAGAAATGTTTTTCAATTAAAGACAGTTCTACTTGAAGTTCGCGGACTTTTCCGGCCTGACGAAAAATAAGTTTAAACGGTTTGAAAGTCTTATTTTGTTTAAATCCGTTGGAGCAAAAGTCAACCAAGTCAAATAAAGCATGGAGCTTTTTGATTTCTACCCGAAGTGTGTGGAAAGTATCTGGTGTAAAAGATTGTGGTGGTTTTTGTAAAAGAAGGGTAATCGCAGTTTTTCGTTTTTTTAAATATTGATTAAACGCTTTCATCTTTTGAAATTGTTAATGACCGTTTGTCTTAAAAATAAAATAAGACGAAAGCTTTATCTTGATTGCGTTTAATGAAGTCTCATCAAGTAATTTATTTTTTTCGTCGAATTCTTCTTTCGTAATTTCTCCTTTGGCAAATCTTTTTTTTTTTAGAATATCCAATGCAGTGTCATTTTTTATTCGCTGACCGGGAATGTCATAAGGAGTTGTGAATATCCAGATGAGCATAATTACCCAAAATACCCACCACAAAACGTGTATTCCCGAAAAGGGATGTCCATTATGGATAGCGGGTTTTTTAAAAAGATTGAAAATTAGTATAAATGTATGAAATTTATAGTTGAAAGTCAAGTAATTACATGAGATTGTTTCTTTTGGGAAGTAAAAAACCGTCTGGTTATAGGAGACGGTTTTAGCATAATTTCTATTTTTTATTTTTCAATCGATCTTTAAATAGCTTTTCAAATTTTTCTATTTTGGGTTGAATTACCATTTGGCAATACGGTTGGTTTTTATTATTTGCATAATAATTCTGATGGTAGTTTTCTGCTTTGTAAAACTTGGTCAATGGTTCCAGTGTTGTTACTATAGGACTATCGTATATTTTAGCTTTTTTCAAAGCATTGATAATCGTTAGTGCGGCTACTTTTTGTTGTTCGTTTTTGTAGAAAATGGCAGATCGGTATTGTGTTCCGGCATCAGCACCTTGACGGTTTAACGTAGTTGGATCGTGGACAGTAAAGAATACTTTGAAAATTTCATCCAGATTCGTTACGTTTTTATCATAGGTAATTTGTACCACTTCGGCATAACCTGTTCTTCCCGTGGAAACATCTTCATATGATGGGTTCGTGATTTTACCACCAGCGTACCCCGAAACTGCCGATTTTACTCCATTTAGATTCTCATAAACTGCTTCCACGCACCAGTAACAACCGCCTGCTAAAGTGATGGTTTCGAGATTCGATTGTTTTGCAGCTTGGCCAGCAGTATTGTTTTGTCCAAACATACTCAATGTTGTCAAGAGACAAATTAAAAATAAATTCTTCATAATTATTTAGTATCAGGTATAAAGTCAAGGGCAATGGAATTCATGCAATATCTTTTTCCGGTAGGTGCAGGTCCATCGTCAAAAAGATGTCCTAAATGTCCGTCGCATCGGCCACAAAGAGCTTCGATTCTTTCCATACCCAGTGAATTATCGGTTTTATAAACTACACTATTTTTGTTATCTTGTTCAAAAAAACTGGGCCAACCGCAATTACTGGCAAATTTTGCACCAGAACGGAATAATTTATTGCCACAAGAAGCACAATAATAGGTACCTTTTTCATCCGTGTTCCAATATTTTCCTGTAAATGGTCTTTCGGTATCAGCATGTCGCATTACTTCGTAAACATCTTCAGGTAATACCTTTTTCCATTCGGCATCCGTAAGGTTTAGTTTTGTTGTATCTGTAGTGGAATAATACGGATTTCCAGGTTTGTTAATTGAATTTTCCATACTAGTGGGTTTTTTACTATTGTTTTGTTTATTTGCATTTTGCCCGCAGGCAGTAAATATGAATAGAGGGAGCAAAAATAATACGCTTAAAAAACGGGTTGTTGTTTTCATATATATTTTGTTTTTTTTATGCGAATATGGTATCGCCATTCTTCGTTATTAATTGTAATTTTTGAATCATAGTGATTTCATAATTTTGTTTTTGTACTACAAATGTAAAGCGGTTTTTCACTACAATGTGTCGCCTACTTTACAAATTAATAGTGATTTAAGTAAGTTTTAACTAATATTATTTACGTGAAAAAATAACTTTTGGATTTAGAATTAAAAAAACGTGTCGCTACAAACCCATTCGCATATTTATCAAGTGCTTTTTGAATCCCACTTTTTTATAGGCTTTAATGGCTGGATTGTTATCATTATAAACATCCAGTCGAAGTTCGGATATGTCTTTAGAACGACACCAACCCTTAAGCGCTTCAATAATTATGGAATTCACACCTTTGCCTCTGTGATTTTCATCCGTGTACATAAAACCTAAATAGGCATACGTTTCATGATTCAAATAGGGTTTTGCAGTTTCTATTCTGGCATATCCGGAGCCAATAAGCTGTGAATCAATTTCGGCTACCAATAGTTTAACATCAACTGCTGAAATCATTTTTTCAATATCGTAATAATGGATTTTTCCTTCTTTTAAGGTTGCGTCAAAAGGGCGTTCGGCAATAATAATTCCTTGTTCAAATTCAAGAAGTTTTTCTAAATCGTTAGGATGTGCTTTTCGGATCGTTATATTGTGCATTGTATTATTTGTATTTGAATATAAAAATACAAAAGAATATTCAAATGGATGGCTTTGTGTTTTATTTGGATTGCTCCAAAGTAATTCCACTTCAACAAATCGAAACAGAACGTTAAAGCCCCCTTCCATAATTTTCTTTTTTGTATTTTTGTAAGGCTAAAAATACTTATGAAAGAAGAAAACGTAATATTAGTTAACGAAAATGATGAGCAAATAGGATTGATGCCAAAGCTTGAAGCGCATGAAAAAGCCATTTTACATCGTGCTTTTTCGGTTTTTATTTTAAACAGTAAAAACGAGCTGATGCTGCAACAGCGGGCGCATCAAAAATATCATTCTCCTCTATTGTGGACCAATACCTGTTGCAGTCATCAACGGGAAGGTGAATCTAATGTGGAGGCAGGAAGTCGAAGATTATATGAAGAAATGGGTTTTAAAGCAGAACTCAAAGAGCTTTTTCATTTTATATACAAAGCCCCTTTTGATAACGGTTTGACTGAGCATGAACTGGATCACGTTATGATAGGGTATTATAATGATGACCCCGAAATTAATACGGAAGAAGTAGAAGACTGGAAGTGGATGAAGATAGAGGATGTGAAAGTTGATATGGAAATTCATCCCGAATTATATACTGTTTGGTTCAAAATAATCTTCGACGAGTTTTATCATTTTCTTGAAGAACATAAAGTGTAAGATTACAGGTATAAGATTTCAAAATGCAGTAATCTGAAATTGTAAATTAAAAATATAATTGTCATCCTGAACACAGTTGAAGGTTAACACCATAAATTAACATGAGAGTTACTATTTCACGAAAAGCCCATTTCAATGCGGCACACAGATTACATAGAAAAGACTGGACTTTCGAGCAAAACGAGGCCGTTTTTGGAAAATGCAATAATCCAAATTATCACGGACACAACTACGAATTGATTGTTAGTGTAACTGGAGCAATTGATCCCGAAACCGGTTTTGTCATGGATGTAAAATTCTTGAGCGAAATCATTAAGGAAGAAGTTGAAGATCGGTTTGATCATAAAAATCTTAATCTGGATGTTTTGGAATTTCAGGATTTAAATCCAACAGCCGAGAATATCGTGGTGGTGATTTGGAATAGAATCAGAAAAAGAATCAAATCACAATTTGAATTGGAAGTGGTTCTTTATGAAACACCTCGTAATTTTGTAACCTATAAAGGGGAATAATGGACTTAAAAGTGGGAGATAAAATCCCGAATTTTAAAGCGAAAGATACCAACGGCAATGATTTTGACAGTCAAAGTTTAGTTGGACATAAACCCCTTGTTGTTTATTTTTATCCAAAAGACAATACACCGGGCTGTAGCGCTCAAGCCTGCAGTTTTAGAGATCAATATGAAGATTTTAAGGATTTAGGTGCTGAGGTAATAGGTGTAAGCAGTGATAGTGTTGCTTCTCATCAAGAATTTACTGAACACTATAAACTGCCTTTTCTTCTTTTATCAGACCCTGATAAAAAAATCAAAAGACTTTTTGGTGTTCATTCTCAAATGCTTGGGCTAATTCCGGGACGTGTAACGTATGTAATAGATAAGAACGGAATTATTCAATTGATTTTTGATAGTATACTAGCTACTAGGCACATACCTAAAGCACTTGAAGCCATTAAAAGATTAGTATCATAGATTAACAAAATCGTATTAGATATATTTTGTGTTTTATCTTAATTTGCATCTTATCCCCACTTTATAGGTACCGTTTTTTTAAAATAAGGGAACTGAAGGCTAGTTTGTGGAAATGATAAAGATTATGCAAATTTGCAATACATAAAAAAAGTAAAATGAAATTTTATCCATTACAATTTGAACCCATTCTGAAAGAAAGAATTTGGGGAGGTGAAAAACTTAAAACGGTACTTAATAAATCAATTATATCTAAAATTACTGGGGAAAGCTGGGAGTTATCTACAGTAGAAGGCGATGTGAGTGTGGTAGCTAACGGTGAATGGAAAGGAAAGTTATTGACTATTTTGATTAATGAATGTCCAAACGAAATTTTAGGGACAGCTGTTCATGATCGATTTGGAAAACAATTTCCATTGCTTTTCAAATACCTGGATGCTCGTGAAGATTTGTCCATACAAGTTCACCCTAACGATGAGTTGGCTAAAAAGCGACATAACTCTTTTGGAAAAACAGAAATGTGGTACATCATGCAAGCTGATGATGACGCTAGAATAATAGTTGGATTTAAAGAAAAATCGGATGCCAACGATTATTTAGAAAATCTAAAAAATAAAACCTTACTTTCTATTCTTGACGACGTAAAAGTAAAATCAGGTGATGTCTTTTTCTTGGAAACAGGAACAGTTCACGCTATTGGTGCGGGATTAGTTGTTGCCGAAATTCAGCAAACATCAGATGTTACCTACCGTCTTTATGATTTTGACAGGGTAGATGCTAAGGGAAATACAAGAGAACTACATGTTGATTTGGCTTTGGAGGCGATTAACTATAATACTGTAGAAACCAAAAGAGAATATACTAAAAATGTAAATGAATCCAATGAAGTTGTAGATTGTCCTTATTTTACCACTAATTTTATTCCGTTAGATGGTGAAATTACTGTTTCAAAATCTGGAAAAACCTTTACAGTGTATATGTGTTTGGAAGGAGGATTTGAAATTGATTTTGACAATTCAAAAGCGCAATATAAAAAAGGAGATACTGTTTTGATTCCCGCTGCAATGAATACATTCATTCTCAATGGAAAAGCTTCAATTTTAGAAATTTACATTTCATAGTCGGTAATAGAAAGATTATGTGTACTTTTGCAGACGCAAATTAAAATTCAAATTTTAAAAAAATAAAAATGGCAAACGTTAAGAATTTAAAGAAAGACATCAACTACGTTTTAGGAGATATTATTGAAGCAGTTTACTTGTTCGAAATTTCTACAACAGGAAAACCAACAACAGAAACTAATGCTTTAATTGACGAAGCGATCGCTGCTTTTGACATTTTAATCACAAAAGTGAACGAAAAAAAGGTAGAAGATAAAAAAGCACACTTCAAACAAATCAATGTTGAATTGGAACAAACTGCTAATCAATTGATTGCTAAAATCAACGAATTGTAGTCAAAAAAAAGCAAAAAAAGTTCGAATTTGTTTTGGAAAATAGAAATTCAGACTTATATTTGCACCCGTAATGAGTCGCCAGCGTAGCTCAGTTGGCTAGAGCAGCTGATTTGTAATCAGCAGGTCGTGGGTTCGAGTCCCTCCGCCGGCTCTTTAATAAAACCATCTAATACTCTTAGATGGTTTTTTGTTTTTATTAAAAAAAAGGCAACATTAAATTTAATTCAAGGTTAAAAAAAACCGTCTCGATATATCGAGACGGTTTTTTTATTTTGAAAATAAGAATAGTAATACATTTTATCCTTGTGTAATATTTTTTTTGTTAAATTTGAAATCTAACCTAAAAAAAAAATAGTTATGGAAGAGCATTCAGTTATTGAAAATTTTGAAATGAGACTAAATGAATCTGCAAAAGATTTTTTGAAAGAAACGGCTAAATGGGCTCATTTTTTATCAATCCTTGGTTATATAGGAATTGGTATTATTGTTTTGGCTGCGTTATTTGCGGGTACATTATTTTCTAAGGTTGGCAATATGGCACCTGGGATGGACGCTATGGGGTCTTCTATGGGGATAATTATAACTGTTCTGTATTTAGTACTTGCAATTCTTTATTTTTTTCCGGTGTATTACTTAAATAAATTTGGATCTAATGCTAAAGCAGCGTTTAGAGATAATGATTCGGAAACACTTGCTGTCTCTTTAGAATATTTAAAATCGCATTACAAGTATATTGGAATTATGACATTGGTTGTTTTCTCTTTATATATTTTAATGTTTGCAGGCATGTTAATTATGGGAATGGCTTTAAAGAGTTAATCAATACTTGATTTACACTTACCGTAAAATAGAAAAACCGTCTCGATATATCGAAACGGTTTTTCTATTTTACGGTAAGTTATAATTAACAACTCATTTATTTTTGCTTTTTGATATCGGCAACATATTTAGTCAATTTTTTTCCATAAAGCGATTGTGCTACTTTTGGAGACATGGATTTTTGAATCGTATCCAAGTATTTAATATTGATATCATAGATCTCTGATAAGGCAATATAAGGTGCTACCTCGTAGTTTTTATTGTTTATTGCAAAGTTAGTAGCAAATAAATACTTTCGTTTTGTATTAGAGTCTTGTCTTGCGTTTAAACTGTCAATAGCTTTAGCGTTATTGCTTTTAATGGCATTGAATTTTTTTTCAATTAAAGTAAGATTTTCATCTGTGAAACGTGAATTTATTTTTTTGTATTCTTCAAATAAATCATTATTCTTTGATCCTGTAATTTTAGCGCCAGAAAGATATGAATCTAAACTAGTTTCAATAGTTATATTTCCTGGTTCGGCAAAAAAGGAAAGATTATTGTCTAATGAATTGCTCACGCCTCTGTCCAGAAATAAATAAAGCATTTCAGGAGATTTTAAATCTAAGTCACTTTCAAATGCAGAACTTCCATCGATGTTAATGGTGTCAATAGCAACAAGTGTGGTGTCCATTACTCTTTGAATGTACAACGTTCCTTTTTTTAATCCTTTAATATTTCCGGTAATATGTAAGTTTGTTTTGGAATCCTTTTCGGTACAAGCCGACAAAAGTAAAAGGGTAACGAATGCAATAATAGATTTTTTCATGTGAAGTTAATATTTGTTTTTTTGAACAGGGTGTCGCCATTTTTTAATATAATTTGTCCCGTCCCGAAATTTCGGGATCGGGATTGAATCATGGCGATTTCCTTTGTGTTTATATTTTGACGCAAAATAAAGAAAATTGTTGGAATGATTGGTAACGCATTCAAATTTTACAAAAAAAAAATCCCAATCTATTTCTAAATTGGAATTTTCTGAATTATTTTTTTATCTAGGCTTTAAGCCAAGCGTCTTTTAGTTTGCTCTTGGAAGAATCGGTTGCTTTAAGGCCTTCTTTTTCTTCATAAGGGAGTTTTACTTTTCCTTTTATGATTTGCTCCTTTCCCTCGCGTTTTATTTTCACGGTAATTGCATCGTTTTCTTTCCAATTTTGGCTTTCGGTTATCATTTCATAAATATTGTCTAACGAATAGGATTTGTCATTTATAGCCATTATAACATCTCCTCCTTTAATACCAAGGGTAGTATAAAAATCAATTAACTTTATATTTGGATCAACGAGAATTTCCTTGGTTTGCTGATTAACCGTGATGTATGGTGTTTTTTCTTTTAAGAAAACGTTGCCAGAAACTTTTTTCATCGTATTTGTAACACCCACTTTGGCTAAGTAGGTAGCATAAGGGATTGGAGTTGTTCCAGAGACATAAGTCTTTAAAAAAGTTCCGACTTCAGGATAGGTTAAAGCGGTGATTTTTGCGAAAAGCTCTTCGTCATTAAATGGTTTTTTTGGACCATATTCAGTCGAAAGTTTTTGCATCAAATCAAGAATTCCTTTTTCGCCATTGCTTTTTTCTCGGATTATAATATCCAAGCACATCCCAATAAGGGCTCCTTTTTCATACACATTCAAATATTGATCTTTGTATGGCTCTGTCAATACATTAGCACTCATCGTTGTAAAAGACATCGTGTCATTCAGGGTATTGGCGCGCGTAATTTTTTCGGCTATTCGGGTGTAAAATTCTTCTTCATTAATTAGGCCTTGATTAATTTGAAAAAGATTAGCAAAATATTCAGTTACACCTTCATACATCCATAAGTGCTGAGACATCTTTGGGGCATTATAATCAAAATATTGAATTTCTTTAGAATGAATTGATAAAGGAGTCACGATATGAAAAAATTCATGTGAAACTACATCTTTCATTGATTTTACTAATTCGTCTTTTGGCATCATTTCAGGTAAAACTACTGTTGTTGCGGTAGGATGTTCTAAAGCACCAAATCCTTTTGCGTCATCTTCCTTCATAGTGGACAGGTATACTAAAACGCTGTATTTTTTAGTGGCATTTATTTTACCCAGAAAATTCTTTTGGGCGGTCATCATCGTTTTCATTTCCGGAGTAATACTTTCGGCGGTATATTTGCCCGTAGGAGAATATACAGCAATCAGTATTTCCATTCCGTCAACTGTAAAAGTGGTATAATCTGGCTTGGCATACATGATCGGGTTTTCGACTAATTCAGCGTAGCGAGACATAATGAATTTGTCATTTGTGGTACTTGCGTCCAAATCAGTCATAGAGGTTGCTCCCCAAAGTGTTGCTGGATGTGAAATGGTTACATTATACGGTATTGACATGTAATTTGTAAAATAACCCACAAAACAATGCGTGTTAAGCATTATGTTTTTTCCGGCATCGATATTAGAACCTGCAGGTGAAAAAATTTCATCACCACCAAATTTTTTCCCGGTTTCGGTATCAAAGGAGTCACTTACCAAATAAGTGATTTTATCTAAAGTTTTTGCATTCGCAATGGACCAAGAATTAGCGTCTGTTTTATTTACCGCCAATAGATTTCCTTTTGTATCATACGCTTTTAGATCATCAATATATCTACCGTAGTTGTCTTCAGAATACGTTCCTGGAACTGTTTTTGGAATATGATATGTGATTTCATCAGTCGAAATTGATGGCGTATGGATTGTTACCATCACCTTGTCATCTTTTATTTCATTTAGATTGATTGCAACTTGAACTTCTTGTTTTGCAGTGGTAGTAGCCGATGAACTGGCAGTTTTGCAACTCCAAAGAATAGAAGCTAAGGCAAGGGATAAAAATATTCGTTTCATTTTCGTTTGTTTTATTTTAGCTGTTAGTCTTTTAAAAACGTAATTGTTACAGTTTATAAGGATTTAATGAAAACAGTAATAGTGCTGGTTAATTTTGGCGATACAGGTAAATCAGGATTGGTATAGGATTTCATATTTTCGGTATCATCACCCTTGATTTCTTTGAAAATGTGATTCATGTTATCAATAATGACGAGTTCAGCATCAGGTTTTGCTTTTTTCAATAACTCCGCATCTGCAACATTGACTTGTAAATCTTTGGTTCCATTGATTAGCAATGCCGGAATTTTTAGCTTTTTGATTTCATCTTGCGGATTGTATTTTAACCATGAAATCATATAAGGTTGAACGCTAGCTCTAAATAAAGAAGCTAACATTTGATTTTTTAGTTCAAAAGTTTTTCCGCTTTTAAGAATTTCAAGATCTTTTTGTACTTCTTCTTTTAGAAAAGGGGCTTGTTTCTCTATTTGCTCTACTAAAACAGCATCAATCGTTCTACCGGCTCCTTCCAATGAAATAAAAGCGTCGGAATTGTTATTTGCGGCTAGCATTCCTATTAGTGAGCCCTCACTATGTCCAGCAATTATTATTTTGTTGTATTTTTTTTGATTTTTGAAATAACTAAAAACGTCTTTTGCATCATTGACAAAATCATCAAACGAAAGTGTCATTTCATTTACACTTCCGGATAACATTTGAGCGATAATCCTTTTGTCATAACTGAAAACGGCAATGTCATTTTTTACCAATTCTTCGGATAAGTATTTAGAAGAGTTGTTGATTAAACCTTTTTGGTTTCCATTTCTATCCGTAGGTCCGGAACCGGCAATTAGAATGACAAGATTCGTCTTCTTGTTTTGTTTTAAAGGAGAATACAACGAACCTTTTATCAATGTATTTATAGAAAATTCTTCTTTGTTAAAAGACTGAATTGCTGTTTTTGCCTGAGAATGACATAATGTTGAAAATAATGTCAGGAATAAGAGTAGTGATTTTTTCATTTTATTTAATGTTTAATAAGCGTATTGTTTCTTCAGGATTTTAGACTTCGAGAAATAATTTAGAAAAAAAGTTCTCTATCAATGCTGCAATAATTATTTTTTTCTTTTGTATCGTTATTTTAGTAAGGGACACTCTAAAAACAAAAAACTCCTGAATGATACAGGAGTTTTATTTTAGTCAAGTTTATTTTTTATGTAATATTTACCATCCAAATCTTCATCAAAATCATCTATTTTAACGGGTTTTGGTTTTGGCTTATTTGCAGTAGCTTTCTTTTTCCACATTTCAAATTTTTCTGCGGGCATCTTCTTTTTCATGATCTCAAGAACTTCTTTTTCGGCCAGACCAAATTCTTTTTTGATAATTTCAAAAGGATTTTTTTCCTCTAAGGCCAGTGTAACAAGTTTTTCTGTTTGTTCCCAGTTCAATTCTTTGCGGTTACTCTTTTTCATCACGTGAAAATTAATTCAAATAAGTTGTTAATGATTAATAAATGTCATTTCTAATTATATTCCAATATTAAGAAAAAAAATAATTACTTCGTATCAAAAGAAGATTTTTTTTATTGTTTTTAGTGGTTTTCTTTTGAACGGGGTTTTTGAAACGGTATTTTGAGCAAATTTTTTAGTTGGTTGTGCTCCTCGGGCTTTGTATGGGTATCGATGCCGTAAATGATTTCTTCTTTTGGAAGTGTCATAAAGGTACCAAAAAGACGGTCCCAAACCGAAAATATATTGCCGTAATTGCTATCGGTATAGGGTAAAACATGATGATGGTGTACTTTATGCATGTCTGGCGAGACAATAAAATAGCTCAAAATGGTATCTAATTTTTTGGGAAGCGAAATATTGGCGTGATTAAATTGTGTGGCAACAACGGATAAAGTTTGATAAAGAAAAACCATCCACATAGGACTTCCTACGATTAAAACCCCCAGAGTGGTAAAGACAAATCGGATAACACTTTCTCCGGGATGATGTCTATTCGCAGAGGTGGTGTCTATCCAAGTATCGGTATGATGAATTAAGTGAAAACGCCATAGCAATTTAGTTTTATGTTCTACTAAATGCACCAAATAAGCTCCTATTAAATCCAATAAAAGTAATCCAATGATCATATAAATCCATAGTGGCATTTGCGGAAGCCATTGTAAAATTCCAAAATGATTTGCAATTGTCCAATCAGCAGCTTTTAATAAAATAAAAGCCAGACAGAAATTGACAACGATAGTCGTGAACGTCAGAAAAATATTGATACTCGCGTGATGCCATTTTTTATAGGTAAAAATTTAAAAGCGGAAAAGCATCTTCTATCAACCAAAAAATAGTGATTCCGCCCACAAGAATTAAACTTCTATGCGAAGATGGAATAGTGGAAAAATAGGCAATAATAGTATTCATAGTTTGGGTATTTATTCAAATCTAATGATTTTTTTTAGAAATTATTTATTTGATTACCCTGAAAGTACCATTTATTCTGGGACCTATGGGTTTAGCGGTTTTTGGGATTTGATGTTTCCAGAAATGCTGTGTAGTTCCTTTCATTAGTAATAAACTGCCGTGTTCAAGAACGATACTTTTTTTCTGGTCTTTATCGGAATTGTGTTTTAATTGGAACGTGCGTTCGGCACCAAAACTCACCGAGGCAATTACAGGATTTATTCCTAATTCTTTTTCGTTGTCAGCATGCCAGCCGTTGCTGTCTTTTCCGTCGCGATACTGATTGAGTAAAACGGTGGTGAAATCCGTATCGGAAACACTTTCAATCCGTGTTTTGATCTTTTGCAAAAGCGAATTCCATGGATGCGGTTGCATTTTTATATTCGAATAAGAATATGGTTTTCCTTCGTTTCCAAATAAAGCTGTCAAACGAGGTTGCGGATGAATTTTGCCAAAAACTCGAATCTCATCTTGTTGCCAAGGAATTTCATTTAGCAGTTCATCATAAATGCTATCGGCTTCTTCTTTGTCAAAAAAAGCGGGATAATAGATGATTTCTGCATCTGGCAAATGGAGCTGTATTGATTCTGGTGTGGAGTCAAATAGTGATTTCAATGGCTTAAATATATTGGTAAGCCCAGAAAATCAAGGCTAATTGTAAAGGCATTCGTAGCAGTAAAACCCATTTGGGTAAACCCATTCTTGCTTTTTCATTTGCATACATATAAAGATGGGTTGGGAAAATAGCTATTAATAAGGCTATAATTCCCCATGCCCCGTAATTTGAGATTACAGGAATACACAGTATTATTCCCAAAAGTATTTCGGCAAAACCGCTTATGGAATTTAATAATTTTGGATTTGGAAAAAAAGGAGGAATGATTTTTAGGTAAAGTCGAGGGTTTCTGAAATGATTCAATCCTGCTACCATGTAAACAAAAGCCATTACATATAAATGCCAAGGTAAATTCATAATGAAATTATTTATTACGAATTTATAAAAAATAGTGGTATTAATACTCTTGATTTGAAAATTAGGGGGCTTTCTTAAAATTCACATTCATGATGATAATGGCCAGAATTATTAAAACAATTCCAAACCATTGAAGAGCATTTACTTTTTCGCTTAAAAGAAAATAGGCCATTAGTACCGAAACCGGAAGTTCTAATGCGGACACAATGCTTCCTAAACCAATTCCGGTGAGCGGGAAACCGGCATTAAACAACAATGGCGGGATTATTGTTCCAAAAAGGGCCAGTACAATTCCCCATTTCATAAAAATAGAAAAGTTAATAGGGGTTGTTTGTGTTGCGATTGCAAAACCAGCTACGATAATGGCTCCGCCAAGTAGCATATACAAACTGCGTTGCGCTGATGAAATATGAGTTGCCACACGATTCGCGGTAAACATGGTTGTGGTAAAAGATGCTGCAGCTAAAAGACCCAAAACGATCCCTCGCCAGTCTAGTTGTATTTCGCTTTGAATAAGATTGGTGGCAAGTGCAGTTCCTAATAAAACAATGATTACAGAAACTATTTTTTGAGTGGAAGGAATTTTCTTTTCTAAAATCATTTCGAATAAAACACCCATCCAAACGGTTTGCATCAATAAAACGATAGCGATAGAAACAGGAATGTATTTTACGGCTAAATAATAAAAAACACTGGTCATTCCCAAAGATGTTCCGGCAAGCATCAATTGAAAAATATTTTTCTTGGAGGCTTTTACAACAGCATTGCCTTTTTTAGCTTTTTGAAAGCTATTGATAAGCAGCATTCCCAGAATTCCATATACAAACTGGGCAATTGTTACTTCGGGAGTGGTAAAACCTTCGCCATACGCTATTTTTACAAACGTAGCCAGCATTCCGTAGCTCGTTGCACCAAGACCCACTAATAAAACTCCTTTTAACACCCTATTCTTTATCATTTATTCCATTTTAAAAAGCGGGCAAAGATAAGGTTTTGTAGTGATTTAT
This sequence comes from Flavobacterium esculini, assembly GCF_048284325.1. Lineage (NCBI taxonomy): Bacteria > Pseudomonadati > Bacteroidota > Flavobacteriia > Flavobacteriales > Flavobacteriaceae > Flavobacterium > Flavobacterium esculini. Next base: position 378,310 of record NZ_JBLVPI010000002.1, read on the forward strand.
GCCTTTTTTAAAATAATCCTTCCAGAATTTTGTTTCGTATTCCGATTTGAGAGGAATCAAAATCAAATTTGTTTTTTAAAAGTGAGGCATAAACGCTTCTAAAATCAATATCGTGTTTTAAATCTCCATTGTCTAAATCCGAAAGGTTTGGGTTTCTTCCTATGATTTTTCCTCGGTTATTTCCTCCAATAATAAACATTGGAGCAGCCGTTCCGTGGTCAGTTCCCTTTCCATTGTCTTTTACGCGGCGACCAAATTCCGAGAAAACCACTATTGTTACGTTTTGTAATTGTTGTGATTTTTTCAAATCTTGGTAAAAACTAAAAACGGCATCATTGAGATCCGTCAATTTGTTTTTGTGTATTGCAAGTTGATTGTCATGGGTGTCAAAACCACCTAGCGATGTGTAATATACCTTTGAGTTCAGGTTTCCTTTTATCAATTTCGAAATCCATTCGAGGTTTTTAGCCAAGCCAGATTTTGGATAAACCACATCTGAAACGGCTGATTTAGATAACGCTTTTTGGATATCATCGGAACCTTCAATGACGGAATTGGCAATTTTTCGAACAAAATCCAGTTGCGGATTATCGGATAATTGGCTGTCGTTTTCCAATCTGTTTTTTGTAATAAACCGATTGGGATCTTTTACGGTAATCGAGTTGGGTTCTTCGCCTTTCAACGCTAAATTATCGATGGAGTCAATGTTTATGCCCGCCGTGGGTTGGTGTTCCTTGCATTGCAAATCAAGATAGCGACCGAGCCAGCCTTCATTGAGATATTCCTGATTAGCGGGCGCCGTTTGCCAAATTTCCTGACTTCGAAAATGAGAACGAACCGGATTTGGATACCCCACATTTTGTATGACGGACAAATCGCCGCTTTGCTGTATGCTGGCAAAACCTTTAAGAGCGGGATGAAACGCCATCCCTTTTGACGAGGAAAGTACTTCTGTTTTTGAAATGGAAATTTTGGGACGCAAGTCATAATAAAGGGCATCTTCAAATGGAATAAAGGTGTTTAGCCCATCATTTCCACCATTTAACTGAACAAAAACAATGCATTGTTCACCCAAAACCAAAGTGTTTTGAGAGCCAAAAGAATATAAAAAATCAGGCAATAGGAGTGACCCTCCTGTAAATGTCCCTGTGAGTGTTAAAAAATTTCTTCTGTTCATAATAGTAGTCTTAATGTCCAAAGTCTAAAGTCTAAAGTCTAAATTTTATTTGACTTTAGGACATTTTACTTTCGACTCATATTAGTTGGAATTCCGGTGTCTTTACCATAAAATTAAATAATCGCGTCACGGCATTTTCGGAACCTTCGGTTTTACTGTCGAAATCGTATTTTAATAATTTCTCAAAATCCTGCTGGTCGGTTTCATCGGTTTGAAATAGTAGTCGGTCTTTGAGTTCGGCAATGATTTGCTTATTATTCCCTTCTTTGTCCCAATGCAGCATTGCGTTTCTGGGCCGGTTAGGGTTTTGTTTCCTCATCGCATTCTCATTTTCTTTTTTTCCCCGGTTTAAGTTTTTACCGTTACAAAGTAAATCGGCAACATTGTTTCGTTGGAGAAAAACTTGCGAAGTGAGCCACGAATTCCCGCCGTCCCATCCTTTTACATTGGGCTGGTTGAATAAATCCATACCTTGGTCCTTGATAAAATGCGCCATTAATTTTCCATTCGGATTTTGAACATGGAGTTCATCCATTAATTGTAAAAGGTATTCCAACGGATTTTTAATTTTGGAACCTGCATTGTTTTTGGGGAATTCTTCGGTGAAAATTTTGGTCAGAAGTGGTTTGATTTCAAAATCGACTTTCTTGAAATAATCACCATAATAGTGCACTAACTCCTTCTTTGGATTATCATAAATAAACCATTTTAAGATCTTTCGAGTGATTAAATAAGGGATTTTGGGTTGTTCGAAAATGGCATCGACCATTTCATCCAGTTTTAAATTGCCTTTTTTACCCAGATAACTAAAGCTTTCATTGTCTTCGAAAAATTTTCTGTACACTGCATTTTCTTCCCCAATGCCAAGTCCGGCAAGACCTTTGGCTCCGTTTTTAATATCTTCTTCCGTGTAATTTCCTATTCCAAGGGTAAAAAGTTCGAGTAATTCCCGACTTAAATTTTCATTGAGCTTGTCTTTCCTATTGTCGGTATTATCGAGGTAACGCACCATCGCATTAGTTTTAATGATTTCTTTGGTCATGATTTTGAAATTTCCAAAAGCATGCTCCCTTAAAATTTGATTGTGCTGAAAAACCCAATAATTGACCTTCACTTTTTGATACGTGGACACAAAATGGTTGTGCCAGAAACAGGTCATTTTTTCGCGAAGCGGAAATTCGTCCTCGTTCATTTTACCAATCCACCAAGCTTTCATTTCGAAGGAAGTTTGCACTTCATTTTTTTGCATTTCTTTTGCTTCTTCGGGACTTGAGGCTTTTAATTTTTTCCGGAGTACTTTGAATTCAGTAAATGATTTCGGACTGTTTTCCAGGAAATCAGGAACTTTCGAATCAAACTTTTGGGCAAAAGACTGTTCCAAGAAATTTTTTAAACCTGTTCTTTTGATGGTTTCCGCCTGTTTAGCTGAATATCCGAGTCGCAAGGACCAAAGGGTGTGGTTGTTCATAATCTAAAGTGCTTGACAGTTGGACTTTATAATTGTAAAAGGGTTTAATGGGAAAACAATAAAGTTTGTTCTTCTTTAATAACAGAAACTATCAGGTTTTCGTATTTATAACCAAATAAGTTACACGCCTTCTTTTTTATCCATTAAATCGCTCAAATGCAAGCGAAGTGCATCGACAGAAATATTAATTTCCCAAAACGATAAACCCAATGAAATCAGTAAACTGAATAAACTCAATCCAAAAAGATAAACGCCAAATAATTGCTGATCTAAAAATAATAACAACATCGTAAATACCGACAAGAATAGACTCAAGACGCCAGCCATTTGCATGTAGCGAATGAGGGTCAATCGTAAGTTTAGGTTTTTAATTTCCAATAAAATCAAGCTGTTTTCTTTCTCCTTGTATACTTTTTTCAGTCCTCTTATGATGGTGGCTATCGTTAGAAACCGATTGGTATATGCCAATAAAATCAAGGAAGTTGCGGAGAAAAGGAGGGCAGGAGTTTCAATAGGTAAGGTCATAATTATGGTTGTTTCTTTATAATGAAATATCTAAAGTACGCAATTCGATTCAAAGTTGGATGAATTGCCTATTTGCGGTATCTCGATAGGTTTTTTAAAATAATCTAATTTTGGGTAGGGTAAAGTGCTTTACAGTTGTCTTACTATTGAAGTTAGAATACAAACAATAGTAACTGTAACTAAAATTTATAATCATGAAAATAATTAAAGCCCTGCTTGTCCTGTTTTTTTTGGGAACAATAGCAACAGTACAAGCCCAAGATGCCCGTGTAGAAAGTGAAACACGTATAAATTCCAATCCGGATAAAATCACGTATTACCAACAAAGGGGGAGTGAAGATGCCAATTATGAGTTAACATTTCAGGCTAAAACTAAAGCCGAAGAGAAAGCCTTTTGGAAAGAGCAAAAAGAGTACGAAAAAGAGCTAAAGAAAAAGAATAGAAAAGCCTATCGGGCCTATATTGCCAGTAAGGAAGATGTTTATACAACACATCATGCTCATTGTGATGCCCATTGCCACCATAGTGATTCTTTTTATGGACATGCGGGATTTTATTATTACGAATATGATCAAAGAAATTATCAAAGAAGACCAAGCAATACTTCGGTAAATACACAAATAGGCGTGCGTGCCCCCAGCATACGATTTGGCCTTTAGTATATTGAAGTTTGCAAAAAGCCGTTTTTTCTTGTATAGAAAAAACGGCTTTATTTATTTTATAGCAGGTATTTTGCATTGTTCTCTGTTACAATAAATCCTATTGCGACAAAAAGTAAACTCATTCCAATTAATACGTAGGTCATTTATTTGTATTATTTATCTGATTTTTTTTGTGGGCACGAGCGAGACGCTCGCGCTAGCTTGAGGATTTTTATTGATTATGAAAAGTTAAATTTCACATGAGATTTTAATCCTTCATCTATGATTTTGTTTTCAATTAATAAATTTCGATTTTGACTTTTTTTGTTATTTTCATATTTTTTTATCAAGTCTTTTAACTGTTCAGAATTATAATTTGAAAGAGTATTAAAGATTTTATATTTGAATCGTTCTAAGTTTATGTTATTTTTTAAAGTTTCATATTTCTCTTTACTCCAATTTTCGGTTTTAACTTTATTTTTTAAATAATCCAAACAAACCTTTTCAAAATATTTATTGTATTCCGTAATTTTGATGATTCTATTAATTAAATCTTTATTCTCTTCACTTGGCATGGCCATTTTTGGCGGTTCTTCATATACTTGAGCAGAGCAAATTTCAGATTTGGCGAAAAACATAAAAATTAATAATGCGAAAGTGATTCTTTTGTTCATTTTTTTTGGTTTATTTTAATTTATAGTAATAGTTTTAAATTGTCTTAGATTCTTGATTCTGCGTTATCTGTATACGAGATGATTTTTACATATCCGCGAATCGGGGTTTGCCAAATAATCCCAAATACAAATCCAACTTTCCATTAAGCCAATTGCCTAAATACGTTGTAGCTGTTATGGGTTGCGGCTTTGTTAGTTTATGCTAAAGTCATTTTACCATCGATAAGTATGCTATTACTAGTCCAATAATTCCGATGATTATTGTAATGATTGTGTCTCGTTTTTGCCAACGAAACGATTTTTTAGCAATTTCATCATTGCTATTTACTTCTGTTTTGTTGTCTTTACCTAAGGTAATTTGTCCGCTGTTATTAGAAATAGTACCTACTTCAATTTTATCTCTCATATTATATATGTTAAATTCATTTTTTATGTCTGCGATTTTTGTCGCTGCTGTTGTGTGTTTTTTTCCAAAAACAGTTTCAGTAGGAATAGAATATTTTACATTTTTTCCGCTGTTTTCTTTTATGTTTTTTGCTATTTCAGCAAAACTGTCAACCTCAATTATTTTAGTTTCAAAACTGTCAAATTCGTTTTCGTTTGTGTCTTTGAAAAAATCAAAAAGTTCTTTAAGTATTTCGTCTAAGTTGGAAAGTAAAAATGAAAGACAAAGAAAATCACTATTTGCTTCAGCTCTAAAACTCAGATATTTTTGTTTGTATCGAAAAATTTGTTTTACGTCTTCTTCTGAAAAATTTCTTTTGAAATCTGATATTTCAGAAATATTGTTATTCCATATGCTTGTATAAACATCATCGCCTGACCAAATTCCTAATTCTTGTAATTTACTTGTGATTGGGATGTAAATGTTATCTGTAATAGGTTCAAATTTCTCCTTTATTTGTTTTTGAATGCTTTCGTAAGACCGTTTGTCTTTGTAATTTTCGTTTGGTTTTAATGTGTTTCTTTGTTTATCAAGTTCTTTAAGTTCATTGCAAAGCGGAATATATTTTTGAACGTATTCTGCTTTGTTTTTATCCAAAAAATCGATAAACTCAAATAATGCTTGTATTTTTTGTGGGATCATTTAGTCAAGATGTTATTTGGTTGTTGGAACGTTTTGCCATAGCCCATAACTCGTTTATATGTAAGACCAAATCATACAAGCCCGCCCATTTATGGGTAGATATGTATGACAAACGTCATACTTTGTTACAATTCAAATATATAGATAATTCTTTACAAATAGTTACAACCGATTATTTAATGAGTGAACTGGTTTGAGTGGTTTTGATGAACATTATTTTGAAAAGATAAACACCCTAAATAGCCCTGATGGCAATAAAAATCCCACGCTGGCATTACGAGGGACGAAGCAATCAGCGTGGATTGCAATGGACAGCAGGACGAGTCGTTCTTGTGGAAAACGGATGTGGTGCTCCTAAACAAAAAAAAGCTGCCCGATTGGACAGCTTTAGTATTTTGGATATTCCGAAACAAGTTCGGAATAAGCGATTCACACCATTTTACTTCATAAAATGGGTTCTCTGCTTATTTTATCATATCAAAACTTCTTTTCACAAAAGCAGTCAATGCTTCTCCTTTTAATAAGTTTTGTGATAATTTAGCTAAGTCTAATGCTTGTTTAACTAAACTTTCCTGAGCAGATTTGTCTTCAGTAGTAAGAATGGTTGTAGCCAAATCTGAATTGGTATTCACAACTAAATTGTACATTTCAGGCATATTTCCCATTCCGAACATCCCGCCACCGCCAGACTGACTCATTTCTTTCATTCTACGCATGAATTCTGGTTGCGTAATAATGAATGGGGCTGCTTGACTGTCCATTGCTTCCAGTTGTACCGAATAATTTTGTTTTGGAACTATCGTTTCTAAAACTGTTTTTAAATTGGTTTGCTCTTCCTCAGATAATTTAGAAATGGTAGTTTCCTCTTTCTTGATTAAATTATCAATATGATCTGAATCGACACGCACAAAAGTCATTCCGCTGTTATCGCCTTCAATTTTTTGGATTAAATGCGAGATAATTGGGGAATCAAGCAATAAAACCTCATATCCTTTGTCTTTTGCAATTTCGATATACGAGTGTTGCGCTTCTTTACTTCCGGCATATAAAACAACCAGTTTTCCGTCTTTGTCCGTTTGATTAGCGGCCAGTTTTTCTTTTAATTCTTCCAGCGTGTAAAATTTATCATCTACAGTAGGATACAAAACAAATGCACTTGATTTTTCGTAGAATTTATCTTCAGAAAGCATTCCGTATTCCAAAACGATTTTGATGTCGTTCCATTTTTTCTCGAAATCTTCACGGTTTTCGTTGAATAAAGATTTTAGTTTATCAGCCACTTTACGCGTGATGTAATTCGAGATTTTCTTAACGGCAGCATCAGCCTGTAATCCAGAACGAGATACATTCAATGGAATATCCGGTGAATCAATAACCCCTTTAAGCATGGTCAAAAATTCAGGTACAATTCCTTCTACATTATCGGTTACATAAACCTGATTTTGGTACAATTGAATTTTATCTTTCTGAATTTGTAAATCAGAACCCAATTTTGGAAAATATAAAATACCGGTTAAATTAAACGGGTAATCAACATTTAAATGAATGTGGAATAACGGTTCTTCAAATTGCATTGGATACAACTCATGATAGAAATTTTTATAATCTTTATCTGATAATTCCGTTGGCAGTTTTGTCCAAGCTGGATTTGGGTTATTGATGATGTTATCTATTTCAACTGTTTTGAAGGTCTCTTCTATGTCTTCTGGGGCAACTTCTTCACCCTTTTTTTGTTCAATTTTTTCCGTTTTGGTTCCAAATTTAATTGGAATAGGCATGAACTTATTGTACTTATTTAATAATTGACTGATTTTAGACTCTTCCAGAAATTCTAGAGAATCTTCAGCAATATGTAAAATGATTTCTGTTCCACGAGTGGTTTTATCAGCAGGCTCTAAAGTGAATTCAGGACTTCCGTCGCAGGTCCAGTGGGCTGCAGGTTCATCTTTGAACGATTTAGTGATAATTTCCACTTTTTCGGCAACCATAAAAGCAGAATAGAACCCAAGACCAAAATGACCAATAATACCGGAATCTTTTGCAGAATCCTTGTATTTGTCCAGAAATTCTTCGGCACCGGAAAAGGCTACTTGGTTGATGTATTTTTCTACTTCATCCGCAGTCATCCCTAAACCTTGATCGATAATGTGCAGTTTTTTACCCTCTTTGTCGATTTTTACTTCGATGATTGGATTGCCATATTCTACTTTGGCTTCGCCAATGCTTGTTAAATGTTTTAATTTTAATGTAGCATCAGTCCCATTTGAAATCAATTCACGCAAGAAAATTTCGTGATCACTGTATAAGAATTTCTTGATTAGGGGGAAGATGTTTTCTACCGAAACATTAATTTTTCCAGTTGTCATATTTTGAATTTTTAAGTTTGAATTTGGTACAATTTACTCAAATAAGATACCAATTTAGATTAAAGTGACAAATTGTCGGAAACGTTAATTATGATACAAAATAATTTAATTCTGAAACAATTTTGTTGAAGTGCTTTGTATCTTTGTAAGAGTATTAATTACAAATTTTTAAAAGATGAAAAAAATTATTTTATTATGCATATTAGCTGTTTCGATGTTTGCTTGTAAGTCAAAATCAGTAACAGGTACTAATGAAAATACTAAAGCCCAAGTTGCAATGAAAGGAAACTGGGTGATTAGTTCAGTAACGTATCCGGGTTCGCAATACATTAAAGTAAATTCTTTTCAAATTGCTGATTCAGAATGTTTTGTTGGAAGTACATGGAAGTTTATTTCAAATAATAATAAAGGAAATATGGCTTTGACAAAAGCGGGTTGTACTTCATTTAGCTCACCGATCACTTGGTTTGTAAACAAAGACGGGCAATTTGTTCTAAAAGTTTTAGACGCAGGTATAAAAGCTAAAAAAGTTAGAGAAGGGTATGTCCTTATGGTAGCAAACCAAACAGCTACTTCTTTTCAATTGATTGATAAAATTGACGTGGGAGGAAAAATAACTGACGTGGTTTACCAATTTCAAAAAAACTAATTACATAAAAAGACAGATATGAAAAAGATTTCAATAGTTGCGATAGCAACAATACTAGTTATAGGTTCAATGTTTACAAGTTGTGAAGCATTAAAAAATACAAATAATGCGCAAAAAGGTGCTGGAATTGGAGCCGTTGGTGGAGCCGTTATAGGGGGAATCCTTGGAAACAACCTTGGTAAAGGAGGAAAAGGTGCTCTTGGAGCTGTTTTAGGTGGCGTTGTCGGAGGAGTTGCCGGAGGTGTTATAGGTAACAAAATGGACAAACAAGCAAGAGAAATCGATGCCGCGCTTCCAGGAGCTGAAGTGGTGCGTGTAGGTGAAGGAATTAAACTGGTTTTGAATGAAAATGCAGTACGTTTTAATACGAATAAATCTTCTTTGACTGCCGAGGCAAAAGCAAATTTAGATAAATTAGTTCCCGTTTTTAAAGAGTATCCTGATACAGATATCACAATTTACGGGTATACTGACATTACTGGTACACCAAAATATAATTTGAAACTTTCAGGAGAAAGAGCAGCATCCGTTAGAGATTATTTAGCGAGCAGAGGAGTTTCCTCTACGAGATTTCAAGTTACCGGTTTAGGAATTGCTGACCCAATTGCATCAAATGAAACAGTGGAAGGCAGAAGCCAAAACCGTCGTGTTGAATTTGCGATTACTGCAAATCAGAAAATGATTCAAGAAGCTAAAACTGAAGTGAAGTAATAAGCTGATTTTATATAAAAGTAAAAGCTGTTTCATTACGAAACAGCTTTTTTTTTGGCTTTATTTTTAAATTAAACATTGTAAATTTGCGCTCTTAAATACAGAAGATGCTTGAAATAAAAAACATTTCTTTTACATACATTGAAAATCCCGTTATTAAGAATGTTAGTTTTGAAATTGCCAAAGGACAAAATATAGCTGTAATTGGCGAAAGTGGCTGTGGTAAAAGTACTTTATTGAAATTGATATACGGGTTATATGATTTGGATCAAGGAGAAATAACCTATGATAATAAACTCATTCTTGGACCTAAACAGAATCTTATTCCCGGCGAAGATTATATCAAATATTTAGCGCAGGATTTCGATTTGATGCCTTATATATCTGTCGAAGAAAACGTAGGTAAGTTTTTGTCCAATATTTATAAAGACAAAAAGAAAGCCAGAGTTCAGGAGCTTTTGGAAATGGTCGAAATGACGGAATTTGCAAAAGTTAAAGCAAAATACCTCAGTGGTGGTCAACAGCAAAGGGTGGCGCTGGCAAGAGTTTTGGCATTAGAGCCAGAAATCATTTTGCTGGACGAACCTTTCAGTCAGATTGATTCATTCAGAAAAAATGCCTTGCGCAGAAACTTATTCAGTTACTTAAAACAAAAGGGGATTACCTGCATTATTGCAACACATGACAGTACGGATGCTTTGTCTTTTTCAGATGAAACGATTGTGGTAAGAAATGGAAACATGATAGCAAAAGGAAACTCAAAAACCTTATATAAAAATCCCATTAATAAATACGTCGCGTCTCTTTTTGGGGAAGTTAATGAATTAAAATTGTCTCAATTAATTGAACTTGATGGAGATGATGAAGCGCTTTTATTGTATCCACATCAATTAAAAGTGGTCGACAACGGAAGGATGCAAGTGGTTGTGAAACAATGTTATTTTAAAGGAAGTCATTATTTGATTAAAGCCGCTTTTGAAAGAAGTGCTATTTTCTTTGAACACGATTCGGAATTAGAATTGAATCAAGAAGTGACTTTGATGTTAGCCTAAAGCAGATAGCCGTTTCAGATTGCGAAAGACAATGTAAGGACATAGAAAGGGTCTATAAGTATCGTTATTTCAGGACTAGACACAGATAAAAAACAAAACCCCAAAATCAATTTGATTTTGGGGTTTTGTTTTTTATCTGTGTCTAGTCCTGAAATAGCGATACACAAAAAAGTATTCTATGGAATCCGCACAAGAAACACGGTATGTTAAGCGTACCCAAAAAGACTACACTATGTCTTTAAAGTTAGAAATCGTT